>CAYLMY010000149.1:0-4952 GCA_964384635.1 uncultured Undibacter sp. | reverse complement strand
GGGAGAGGGTCTAGGCCGTGCCCTCATGACCGCCATCAAAGCCTCCGAGGTCGACCGCTACATCGCCCGCCCTGATACAGGCGCGCCGATCGTGCTGGTGTTCGGGCCGGACGCCGGCCTGGTGCGCGAGCGTGTTGACGCGCTGGTGCGCTCGAGCGTCGACGATCCCAACGATCCATTCGCCTTGGCGCGCATTGAAGGTGAGGAACTCGCCGCCAATCCATCGCGGCTGGTCGAGGAGGCACACACCGTGCCGCTGTTCGGCGGCCGCCGCGCCGTGCTGGTGCGGGCAGGCAGCCGCAACATCTCTACGGCCGTTGAGACCGTGATCGCCGCGCCGTCGAACGAATGCCGCATCATCATCGAGGCCGGCAACCTGAACAAGTCGGCTCCCTTACGCACGCTGTGCGAGAAGGCCAAGGTCGCGGCCGCCTTACCCTGCTACGCCGACGGCGAGCGCGATCTGGCGCGACTGATCGACGAGGAGATGCGCAGCAGCGATCTCACCATCGCGCCCGACGCGCGCGCGGCGCTGATGTCGCTTCTGGGCGGCGACCGGCTCGCCTCGCGCAGCGAGATCCGCAAGCTCGTGCTTTATGCGCGGGGGCAACAGCGCGTCGAGCTCGCCGATGTCATGGCGGTCACCGCCGACGCCTCTGCGCTGGCGCTCGACGGCGTGATCGACGCCGCCTTCGCCGGCCGCACCGCCGAGGTCGAGAGCGAATTCGCCAAGGCGCGCGCCGGCGGCGCTTCGCCGGCGGCCATCGTCTCGGCGGCGATCCGCCAAGTCGCCAACCTGCACAAGACGCGGCTCGCCATCGACGGCGGCGATAGCGCCGAATTTGCCATGAAGCGCGGCGCGCCGCCGGTACATTTCACCCGCGAGAAGCAGGTGGCCGAAGCTTTGCGCGCCTGGAGCGCGCCGCGGCTCCTGCGCGCCATGCAGCAACTGGCCGAAGCCTCGCTCGAGGCGCGCCGCAATTCACCGCTGGCCGACACCATTGCCCAAAGGACGCTGTTGTCGATCGCGGTGAGCGCGCGGCGACGGGAAGCCTGATTTTCAAGGGTTCTCGGCCTGCACAAGCAAAAAATTGATTGCGATATTTCAAATCCGAATGCCGCCGTTCATAGCTGGTCAATAAATTTGGCTTAATCTTGTCTTAATGAGCACAATTGTCGATCTATCGCCACGCAAAGGCGGCCGCGACTTGCCAGGGGCGCGCTCCGGGCGCGACCGGCGTCGCGCACGCGAGGCGCGCATCAAATACTGGCGCGTATCGATCGTTTCAGTTTTCTTTGCCCTTTTGCTGGGCGGTAGCCTGTGTGTCGGCGCCGTGTTGATCGTCAAGGCGTTTCGCACAGCCACGACCGATACCGCGGCATCTACGCGCATCGGCCGCATGACATTCCCGATGTTTGATGGCGTTTTTTGCCGTCACGTCTTGATCGACAACAAGACATCGCAAACCAAGGAAGTAAAGATTTCCCGTTGCGACGGTCGAGACGCGCCTTCGAATCGCGGCGGGTCGAGTTTCAGCTGGGGCGGACGATGACCGCGTCCCCGCGGTAGCCCGTCCCCGCGAAAGCGGGGACGACGGCAGAGCCATCATAAATTCATCTGATAGCTGTGCGGCACCCAGCGGTAGGCGCTGCCCGCCTTCTCCACATAGCCGAGGCCGGGGAACGGCATGTGGAAGCCGGCCACCAGCAGGTCTTCTTTCGTCACCATGTCAAAGATGCGCTTGCGCGTGGCCGCCGCCTTCTCCTTGTCGTCGTCAACGTCGAGATGCAGATCGGGCCGCTGCAGCGACACCACGTAATGGCCGGCGGTGTCGGCCCAGTTGATCATGCGTTTGCCCTCGCTCTCGATGGTGAAGGCCAATAGTCCGGGCGAATGGCCGAAAGCGTCGACCGCGCGGATGCCCGGCACCACCTCGTCGCCCGGCTTGATCATGGTCGCGCGGTTGGCGAGCGGCACCACGATCTTCACATAAAGCTCGCGGTTGAACTTGCGCGCCTCGCGCACGTTCTCGCCCTTGTTCCAGAAATCGAATTCGGCGGCGCCGAATACATAGCGCGCGTTGGGAAACACGCGTTGGCCGCCCTTGGTCAGCCCGCCGATATGGTCGGGATGGCCGTGCGTGAGCACCACCACGTCGACGTCTTCCGGCTTGTAGCCGGCCTGCCCCATGCGCTCGACCAGATGGCCGGCCGGCAGCCGGTTCTTGAGCTGTTCGTGCTCCTCGCGCAAAGACCCGTTGCCGGTGTCGAACAGCACCAGCTCCTTGCCGGTATTGACCAGCAGCGGGGTGAACGGGTGTTCGTAGCGGTCGCCGTCGATACGGTTGGCCTTGGCCAGGGCTTTCACCGTGTCGGCATTGGCCTCGCCGCCGTAACTGGGCGTCAGCCCCGAGCGGATCACCTTGCTGTCCATGATGGACGTGACCTCGAAGCCGCCGAGCTTGAAGCGGTAGATGGTCGGCTGCATTTCACCTTGCATTGAAGCGGGCACGTCTCGTCCTCCCTTATTGATCGCGGCGTGTCAGGCGATGCTTAGCAGGCCGCGGGGTCCGAGTTCCAGCCCACTTGCCCTGCGAACTCTCGTCATGTGTATCTGAACCTGAACGAGATGCCGCCCCTCCCCAAAGCGAGCCCTTTTTCTTGCCGTCACAACCGCCTTCCCCGCGCGCCGCGCTCATCCTTACCGCCGGATTTCTCGTGCTGTTCCTCGGCGGCGGCGCGCGCTTCGCCGTCGGCCTCACCTTCAGGCCGATCGTCGACGATCTCGGCTGGGACCGCGGCCAGCTCGGCCTCGCCATCGGCTTGTTTCAGTTTGTGTCGGCCGGTGCCATGTTCGTCGCCGGCCGTCTTGCCGACCGCAGCGACCCGCGGCTGGTGCTGGGGGGCGGGCTTCTGCTCAGCGGCATCGGCATCGGCGCCATGAGCGCGCTTGCGGCGCCGTGGCATGCTCTGCTGTTCTACGGCGTGATCTTCGCGCTCGGCAATGGCGCGGCCTCACTCGTCCCGGTTGGCGTGATGGTGACGCGCGCCTTCCCCACCCGCGCCGGCATTGCCAATGCGGCGGTGATGTCGGGCATGAGTGTCGGCCAGCTCGTGATGATCGCCGCCCTGGCGGCGGTGATGGTGAGCTTAAGCTGGCGCTCGGTCTATCTGCTGCTTGGCATCGTCTGCCTGGCGCTGCTGCCGTTGCTGATCGTGGCCATTCCGAAATCGACGCCGACGCAGTCACAGGCGGTGGAGCCGCACGTCGGCGCCGGTCTCGCCGAAGCCGCGCGCACACGGCCGTTCTGGCTGCTGCTGGCGGTCTACGCGATTTGCGGCCTGGGCGATTTCTTCGTGTCCACCCATGTGGTGGCCTTCGCGCAGGACCGCGGCGTCAATGTGTTTCTCGCCGGCAACCTGCTGGCGCTGATGGGCCTGACCGGCCTAATCGGCGTGGTCGCCGCCGGCGCCATGAGCGACCGCGTCGGCCCGGTGTGGCCGACCGCGCTTTGCTTTGTCGCCCGCGTCGCGGTGTTCGCGCTGGTGCTGGTGGACCAGTCGGAAGTCTCGGTCACGCTGTTCGCGCTGGTGTTCGGCGCCACCTTCCTGGTAACAGCGCCGCTCGCCGTGGTGTTCGTGGTGGAGCGATTCGGCAACCGCCATCTCGGCGCGCTCACCGGCCTGATTACCATGGTGCATCAGATCTGCGGCGGCATCGGCGCTTATCTCGGCGCCGCTGTGTTCGACGTCACCGGCAATTACAACGACGCCTTCGCCGGCATGCTGACGCTCTCGCTGATCGCACTACTGTTGACATTGCTGTTGCGCAAGTCGCGTTATTCTGCAATTGTGGTCTAACACACTAACCGACCACCGCAATGTGGCTAAAAATTTCCTCCCAACTTCCTCAACACCGCATCCAGCTGATCGAGATCGCGGTACTTGATATGCAGCGTGCCGCCACCGGTAGACTTGTGATCGACCGTCACTTCTAATCCGAGCGTGTCGGACAGCCGCCTCTCGAGCGCGCGGGTGTCGGCATCCTTGGCGGCCGCGCCCTTGCCTTCGTGCTTGACCGCGCGCGCTTGGGCTGCGCCGTCCTTGCGCATGTCGTCTTCGAGCTGGCGCACGCTCCAGCCCTTGGCGATAACTTCTTGCGCGATCGTTTCCGCGTTGGGCTGGCCAACCAGCAAGCGCGCGTGGCCGGCGGTGAGCTTGCCCTGGCGCACCAATTGCTTCACCGGCTCCGACAGCTTCAACAGCCGCAGCGTGTTGGCGACATGCGGCCGGCTCTTGCCGACGATCTGGGCGACGTCGTCCTGGGTGCGGTTGAAATCGTCCATCAACGCCAGATAGCCGTTCGCCTCCTCGATCGGATTGAGGTCGGCGCGCTGCACGTTTTCGATGATGGCGTATTCGAGCGACTGCGCGTCGGTCGCATCCACCACCGCGATCGGCACGTCGTGCAGGCTGGCGCGTTGCGCCGCGCGCCAGCGCCGTTCACCGGCGATGATCTCGAACGTGTTATCGCCCGCCTCGCGCACTACGATCGGCTGGATGATGCCGCGCTCGCGGATCGACGCAGCCAGTTCGTCGAGCTCGGCATCGGTGTAATCGCGGCGCGGATTGCGCGGGTTGGGCATCAGGCTTTCGATCGGCGCGCGCCGCGGCTTGCGCCCTTGCTCGACCGGCGCGTTTTCCTCGCCGACATCGCCGATCAGCGCAGCTAGGCCGCGTCCCAATCGCCTATGCTCCGCCATTGCCGCCGCTCCTGACCCTCTCGCCACGCCTCGCCTCTTCTATTGTTTGCCGTTTTTATGGTTTGTCATGCGGCGGAAAAATCACCCCGCCTTCAATTCTTTCTCGCGCTGGATGATCTCGGTGGCGAGCCGCAGGTAAGCTTCGCTGCCGACGCATTTGAGATCGTAGACCAGCACCGGCTTGCCGTA
>CAYLMY010000148.1:0-8214 GCA_964384635.1 uncultured Undibacter sp. | reverse complement strand
GACTTCGAATCTGGGGGTCAGGGGTTCGAATCCCTTCCGGCGCGCCACAACCTCACCACTGCGAGTGTCGAATGAAATGCCGCCGATGAAAAACCTGTCGCTGATCGCCGCATGGCTCGCGGTCATGATGATGCTGGGCGTGACGGCGCAGGCGCAGGACCCGGTGCGCCACGGCCGCGCGCTGGCCCAAGAATTCTGCGGCGAATGCCATGCCATCACGCGCCACGGCCGCAGCCCGCACAGCGATGCCCCGCCGCTGCGCAGTATTGGCCGCAGCTATGATCTTGATGATTTCGCGCGTGTCATGAGCGGCGGGCTATTGTCCGGTCATCCGGACATGCCGCAGTTCAGATTTCATTTTCCCGACGCGCGCGATTTGCGCGACTACCTGCGGACCATCCAAGAATAACCGCTCACCGGTCGATGGTGATCTCATCGCTGCGCGCGCGCGAGACGCAGATCATGATGTGGTCTGAGCGCTCGTGCTCGGCCAGCACCAGGTCACGGTGGTCGGCCTCGCCGGCCAGCATCTTGGTGCGGCAGGTGCCGCAGGTGCCGGTCTCGCAGGAGCTCGGCACCTCGAGGCCGTTGTCGCGCAGGACTTCCAGGATGGTCTTGGTCACCGGTACCTCGACCACCTTGCCGCTGCGCGCCAGCCGCACGCGGAACGGCTGGTCGCCCGGCTTGTGGGTCTCGGCCTCGCTGAACGCCTCGAAATGCACGGCGGTCGACGACCAATGGTCGGCCATGGCGCGCACCGCCTCCATCAGCGGGCGCGGACCGCAGCAATAAAGATGCTCGCGGTTGCGGCGCTCGGCCAGGATCGGCTTGAGGTCGAGCGAGCAGGACGGATCGCCCTGGTCGTGATGGATGGTGACCTTGCCAGCGAGCTCGGGCGCGCTCAATTCGTCGACGAATGCCGTCGTCTCCGGTGAGCGCGTGCAGTAAAACAAGCGGAAGCGTTTGCCCTCCGCCTGCACCTGGCGGATCATCGCCATGATCGGCGTGATGCCGATGCCGCCGGCGATAAACAGGAAATCCTGCGCGCGCGGTGGCAGCTTGAAGTCGTTGACCGGCGCTGCCACCATCAATTCGTCGCCGGCCTTCACGTTGTCGATGAGATTGCATGAGCCGCCGCGCCCCTGGGCCTCGCGCTTGACCGCGATCTGGTAGCGGTCGCGTTCGACGGGATCGTTGCACAGCGAATATTTGCGCAGCAGGCCGTTCGGTACCCGAATGGCGATATGCGCGCCGGCGGAAAATTCCGGCAGCGGCTTGCCGGAGGTGTCGCGGAATTCCAGGAGGTGGATGCCGTCGGCGATTTTATCGTTGCGCGTCACGCGCAGCGGCATCATTGGTGGTTGTTCATTCGTGGTCATTGCACATCCGCAAAGCGTTTCCAGCAACCCTCAGATGGCAACTTCGCCTGCCCGCCGCAAGCGAAACATAGCCCGCTGCCGCAAGGGAACGCGGGACATGCACGCAACGCAGCCTAGATCTGGCGGATTGAGCCGAAATCGAAATTTTCGCCCTTCGGGTTTTCCCCAATGCGGATCTTGGCATCGCTGACGAAATGATAGGGTGGGACCGGCAGGTTGTAGGGCGCCGGTACGAAAGTTCACCGCGCCCCATCACTTTTTGGCGATAACGTGCGCCTGCGGCGCGAACAAATAATTCGGCTGCGCGAAGGCGACGCGCGCGTCTTGCTCGAGCGCGCGCGCCACCGAAGTGACCGACCGGCCGTCAGGTATCCGCCAACGGAACAAGGTCGTGCCGGACAATTGGAACTTGTGGGACTCGACGCGCGTCAGCCGATAACGGCGTTGCAAGGCATCGATCTGCGCCGCGCTCACCGAATTGGCGACCTCGATCACCACCTCGTCCGGCACGTAGCCGTGCTCACTGGCCGGCAGCGCGGTTATTGGCGCTTGGCTGACGTAGAAATTCTGCACACCCTTGCGGCTAAGCCGCTCTTGCGCGCCGGCGGCGCAGGGCAATGCCACCGTTAGCGCAGCCGCGACCAGAAGCAGCGCATTGCATTGCACGCGCATTGCTCGACCTTCAAAAATAATTGCTCAAATATCAAAAATAGCTCTTCAATCTATCGAGCCTGACGATGACTATTGAGCAGTGGCAATAAAAACGACAAGTTTGTTTTCCTGCAACTTCTTAACGATACGGGCGAGCTCGTCCTTGGGCAGCGCGGTCTGCGCCACGCGCACCTTGTAGAGCCCGCCGGGCACGGGTCCTGCCACGATCGACAGCTTGTTGGCTTCGAGAAACTTGTTGATGTCATCGAAGCTCGCCTGCGGCGCGAAGCGGATGAGCGTGAAAGCGCCGGCGCCGGGTGCCGTGCGCGGCGCCGAAGCGGTCTCATAGCCGGCCGGCTGGTTTTCCTTCAGCACGATGCCGGCGATCAGTCCGGCTTGCAGCAGGATGACAAGCGCGGCGGCGCTCGCCGACCAGGCAAGCTGGCGCGGCGTGAGATTGGCGAAGAAACCGGCGAGCCGCGCGCCGAGGTTGGGCGACACGGCGGGCCGGCGCACCGGCTCGGCATCGATCTTTGCGAACAGCGTCTCCATCGCGCGCACGGATGGTGCGCCTAGCGTCTCGTTGAGGTGGATGGTTTCGGAGAGCTCCTCGCGCACCAACGCGTAGCGGCGGGCAAGCTCAGGATCGGCAGCGAGCGCCTGCTCGACACGCTGGGCGTCACGTCGGCTGAGCGTTCCCGCCGCATGCCAGGGCAGCAGTTCTTCGACGTCGCGCTCGGGCGCTTCATTTTTCGTCGCGTTCATGGCCAACCTCGATCAATCCCCTGCTCCTTCAGGAGCTCTGACAATTTCTTGCGCGCGTAGAACATGCGCGTCTTCACGGTCGCCTCCGGGATGCCGACGATTCCCGCCACCTCCTCCACCGACTTCTCGTGATAATAGACGAGGTCGATGACTTCCCGGTGTTCCGCCGAAAGCGCGGTCAGGCATTTCTGCAAGACCGCACCTTTATCCTTCTTGGCGAGAGCCGTCTCGGGATCGTCCGTCTGATCCTCGATCTGCTCCGCCGTCTCCTCGTCCAACTCCTCGACCGGCCGGCGCCGCAGCGCCGAAAGGGCTTTGAAGCGGGCGATGCTCAACAGCCAGGTCGAGACGGCGGATCGACCCTCGAACTTGCCCGCTTGCCGCCAGACGTCCAGAAAGACGTCGCTGATCAAGTCCTCCGCCGTCGCTTCGTTGCGCACCAGCCGCAGCACGAACCGGTACACCCGAACATGGTGCCGTGCGAACAGCACCTGCATGGCGAGCCGGTCGCCGCCTGCGATCCTCGCGATCAGAACCTCGTCCGAAGTCGTTTGCATCGGCAGGCCAATCGGCTCGTGAATAGGTCGCTGTGGACGGGGGTCCAGGTTCAAGGGAAATTGAAGAAGTCTTCGATAGTTAACGCCCGGCCGGTCCGGGCTAGGGTGCACCTTTCGGGTTCCGCTGGGCAAGCGCAGGACCCCAATAGGGCCGCTTATTGATGCCTTCGCGCTGAAACGGTCCGGCCACCCCGTCGGTAGCGTCTCAGCGACCTATACATCCGAAAATAACTTTGAACCCTTTCGCGAGGGTCGGCGACCTACGGACAGGATGTGGGAGACACGCCCCCCTCAAACAGGAGAGACCGCCATGATCCGCAAGCTCATTCTCGCGCTCGGTGCCGCCGCTGTGATCGGCGCTGCCGCGCTGACCCCGACCGCCGCGTCGGCCAAGCATTGGAATCACTACTGGTACGGCGGCCGCATCGTCATCGCTCCCACCGTTTATGCCGCGGCATCGGACTGCTACCTCGTCAAGCGCGTCTACTGGCGGCACCACATCAAGTTCGTCCGCTACGTGCGGGTCTGCGACTAAGCGGTCAGCCCCATGGACGATTGATCGTCCTGGCTTCGCCGAACGCGAGGCTGGGACTTTCCTTTTGCGCGGTCCAGGGCGAATCGCTATCCGATTGGCCGCAAATGGTCCAATTCGTGCCGCAACAGGGGAGCGGCGGGCCCCTTGGCTCCCGCCCTCGCGCCTCCGGTTAAGTTCTGCTAGTGGGTCGCGCGGCGCCTAGTTTGGCGCGCGGCATCGAGGGGGTGTTGGGACCCCGCGCGCCGACCCGGAGGACGAATGCTCAAGTCGCTGCGCGCGGTGGCGCGATTTTTTCAGAACAATATTGGCTGGCATCGAATAGGCGTTCTGCTCAGCCTCGCCGTCATCGCGGTGGCGGCGGTGGTGCTGTTCCACAGTCTGCGCGGCCTCAATATCGATGAGGTGATCGCGGCGGTGAAGGCGACCGAACGGCGCCACATCGCCGCCGCGGCGCTTTTTGTCGCCGGCGGCTATTTCACGCTCACGTTCTACGACTGGTTCGCCCTGCGCACGATCGGGCGCAGCGAGATTCCCTATCGCGTCGCCGCGCTCTCCGGTTTCACCAGCTATTCCGTCGGCCACAATATCGGCGCCACCGTATTCACCGGCGGCGCGGTGCGCTACCGCATCTATTCGGCCTATGGCTTGAGCGCCATCGAGGTCGCGAAGATCTGTTTTGTCGCGGGCCTCACCTTCTGGCTCGGCAACGCCACCGTGCTCGGCCTCGGCGTCTTGTTTGAACCGCACGCTGCGGGGCCGATCGACCAGCTGCCGGCCTGGGTCAATCGCATCATCGCCATCCTGATCCTGATGGCGCTGGCATCCTATGTCGGCTGGGTCTGGAGCGCACAGCGCGAGATCGGGCAGGGCGAATGGAAAGTGAAGCTGCCGAGCGGTCCGTCCACGCTGGTGCAGATTGTCATCGGCTTGTTCGATCTCGGGTTCTGCGCGCTCGCCATGTATATGCTGCTGCCGGACGAGCCTCACGTCGGCTTCGTGACGCTGCTGGTGGTTTTCGTAACAGCGACCATGCTGGGCTTTGCCAGCCATGCGCCTGGCGGTCTCGGCGTATTCGATGCCGCCATGCTGGTGGCCTTATGGGAATTCGACAAGGAGGATCTCGTGGCCGGCCTCTTGTTGTTCCGGCTGCTTTATTATCTGGCGCCGTTCGTGATTGCGCTGGCTATTCTGGGCATACGCGAGATTATCTATATGCGCAGCGGCAAAACGCTGCCGGAACCAAGATCGGTGTCGGCGGCCGAGCCGCTGCGCAGCGAAATTGAGTCCGAGAAAACCGACGCCGGCTGACGATGGCGACGCACGAACAGAGCGGAAATTTCCCAACGCGCGCTAATTGGCTCGGCCGCTTGCGCGAAGCCTGGCACGCGTTGTTCGGCCAGGCCGGATTGAGCGACGCATCCAGCGACGTGGCGCCGACGGCCGGTCGCGTTACCCCGTCCGCGCAAGCCATGCTGATTGAATCGCTGATCGGCGCCTTGCCCAATCCGGCCATCGTGCTCGACCGCGAGGGGCGGGTGATCGCGTTCAACGAGGCCGCGGCGACAATCGCGCCGGCGCTTCGCCGCGGCGAGCCCTCTTTAATCACCTTGCGCATGCCGGAACTGGTCGATGCCATCCGGCGTGCCACAAAACGGCGCGAACCGCAGCGCGTGGAATTCTTCGAGCGCGTGCCGCTCGACCGCTGGTTCGAGGCATTCGTGACCCCGGTGCGGCTGACCGCAGGCGACGCCGGCTCCGACATTCTGCTGATGACGTTCAACGACCTGACGCCGCTGCGACGGGTCGAGGAAATGCGCGCCGACTTCATCGCCAATGCCAGCCACGAATTGCGCACACCGCTGGCAGCCCTGCTCGGCTTCATCGAGACGTTGCAGGGCCGCGCCAAGGACGACCCGGCCGCGCGCGAGAAGTTTCTCGCCATCATGGAAACGCAGGCGGCCCGCATGGCCCGCCTGATCGACGACCTGCTGTCGCTGTCGCGCATCGAGCTCAACGCCCATCTGCAACCCAACACGCCGGTTGACCTGGCGCCGATCGTGCGCCAGGTGGCCGACGGCCTGCAGACGCTGGCGCGCGACCGCGCCGTCGAGATCAAGGTCACCGCGCCCTCGGAGCCGCTGATCGTTCTTGGCGAGCGTGACGAATTGATCCGCACGCTCGAGAACCTGGTGGAGAACGCGCTCAAATACGGCGCCGCCGGCAAGCGGGTCGATATCACGCTGACGCGCGGGCAGACCCGGGCCGGCACCGCAGAAGCACGTCTGACGGTACGCGATTACGGCCCTGGGATCGCGCCCGAGCATTTGCCGCGGCTGACTGAGCGCTTCTACCGGGTCGACGTAGCGGAAAGCCGCGCCCACGGCGGTACCGGATTAGGACTGGCGCTGGTCAAACACGTGCTCAACCGTCATGGCGGCCGGTTGACCATCGAGAGCACGCCGGGCGCTGGCGCCGCTTTCACCATGCATGTGCCCTTGCCCACCATCGATTCGACAGTTACGGACGAATTGCTATTTAAATCAAATGGTTGAATTGTCATGTGAATGTCACCGAACGTTTATACAACGGTGACACGCGACGCTTATGGCTGACCTCGGCTTCGGATTTGCGCGAGCGACACCAATAAAAATTCCGTCCGAAGTTGAAGTCTCGGAGTGCGTCTTAAAGCAACAGCGGCCGCCCGAACCACGGGCACGGAGGTGAACGACCACGGGCAGCCATGCCCGCGGAACGCCTTCGGCCGCAAACAATGGAGAGATCCCGTGAAACACTGGACCGCCAGAATCTTTACGCAGGCGGCGGCCGCCGGCTTCATCGCCGCTGCCGCTATCGTTCCCGCGAACGCCGCCGACATTTCCGGCGCCGGCGCCACCTTCCCCTATCCCGTCTATGCGAAATGGGCTGACGCCTACAAGAAACAGACCGGTATTGGCTTGAACTATCAGTCAATCGGCTCCGGCGGCGGCATCAAGCAGATCAAGGCCAAGACCGTGACCTTCGGCGCCAGTGATGCGCCGCTGTCGGGCAAGGATCTCGCCAAGTACGGTCTCGCGCAGTTCCCGATGGTCATGGGCGGCATCGTGCCGGTCGTGAACGTGCCCGGCGTCGAGCCCGGCGAGCTCGTCATCGACGGCGCGACGCTGTCCAAGATTTTCCTGGGCGACATCAAGAAGTGGGATGACCCGGCGATCAAGAAGCTGAACCCGAGCGCCAAGCTGCCGAGCTCGGCGATCGCCGTCGTGCACCGCTCGGACGGCTCGGGCACCACCTTCAACTTCACCTACTATCTGTCGGACGTGAGCGCCGACTGGAAGAAGAAGGTCGGCACCAACAAGGCCGTGCAGTGGCCAGTCGGCATCGGCGCCAAGGGTAACGAAGGCGTCGCCAACAACGTCGGCAACACCAAGGGCTCGATCGGCTATGTCGAATACGCCTATGCCCTGCAGAACAAGCTGACCTACGCCAAGATGATGAACAAAGACGGCAAGGTCGTCGCCCCGACCGCCGAGGCGTTCGCGGCCGCCGCGGCCAACGCCAACTGGAAGTCCAAGCCCGGCTACGGCGTCATCCTCGCCAACCAGCCCGGCGCCCAGTCCTGGCCGATGACGGCCGCCACCTGGATCCTGATGTACAAGAAGCCGAAGGATCCGAAGGCTTCCGCCTCCGCGCTCAAGTTCTTCGACTGGTGCTACAAGAACGGCGACAAGATGGCTTCCAGCCTCGACTACGTCCCGATGCCCAGCAATGTGGTGAAGGACGTCGAGAACTACTGGAAGAGCGAAATCGAAGCGACGGCCATGTAACTGGCAACCTGGGGAAAGGGCGCCGCCAAACCGGCGCCCTTTCCTTGTCCACTGCCGCCGGCGGGGCGGCTTGTCTTGCGGCCTCAAGGTCGTTTCAGTGTGCTCTCCCGGAATGCGTGACCCCTGAGGGAGAGCCGGATGCAATCCAGCGGGAGGCGACCCGTGGTTGACGTGGCGTTGCAGAGCGGGGCCATGCCGGTGACCCGGCAGGTCGACCGGAGCAAGGTTCTCCAGCGTCTGCGCCTTCGCGACTCGGGTTTCCGCCATCTGACCCGCATCGCTGCGATCACGGTTCTGCTCATCCTCAGTGGGATCATCGTTTCGCTGGTCCACGGCTCCTGGCCGGCGCTGAATACCTTCGGATTTTCGTTCCTCTACACCGAGGTCTGGAACCCCGTGACCGAACAGTTCGGCGCCATCGCGCCGATCTACGGCACCGTGGTGACCTCGCTCATCGCCATGCTGATCGCGGTGCCGATCGGCCTGTTCATCGCGCTGTTTCT
>CAYLMY010000147.1:0-8349 GCA_964384635.1 uncultured Undibacter sp. | reverse complement strand
TTTGGCGGCCGCATCTATCCAATCAACCCGCGCCGCCAGGACGTGCTGGGCGAACGCGCCTATCCGTCCCTCGCCGCGTTGCCGGAAGTGCCCGAGCACGTTTATGTCGTCGCCCCGACAGAAGCGGCGATCGAGGCGGTCGCGGAGTGCGGCCGGCTGGGTGTCAAAGTTGCGACCGTGCTCGCCGACGGCTTTGCCGAAGCAGGACCCGTGGGCGAAGCGCGCGAGGCGCGTCTCAAGGACATCTGCGCGGCGACCCACTTGCGCATCATCGGCCCGTCGAGCCTCGGCATTGTCGACCTGCGCAGCAAAGCGATGCTGACCGCCAACGCCGCTTTCGACGAGGTCGATCTGCCGGTCGGGCGCATTCTTGCCGCTTCGCACTCGGGCAGCATGATTGGCGCGTTGCTCTCGCGCGGCAAGGCGCGCGGCATCGGCTTTGCCGGCCTGGTTTCGGTCGGCAACGAGGTCGATCTGTCGCTCGGCGAGATTTGCGAGGCCACACTCGATGATCCGGGCATCGACGGCTACATGTTGTTTCTCGAAACCTTGCGCCACGCCGACGCCTTGCGCCGTTTCGCGCAAAGAGCGGCTGTGGCGAACAAGCCGGTCATCGCCTACAAGCTCGGCCGCTCGCAGGAAGCGCGCGAGCTGGCGGTCTCCCATACCGGCGCGCTCGCCGGCGAGGACGACGTGGCCGATGCCTTCCTTGCCGATTGCGGCATCGCGCGGGTCGACACCCTTGACGGATTGATCGAAGGGCTGCCGCTGTTGCAGCGCGTGCCGCGCAGGACGCCCGGCGGGCGCAAAGCCACAGTCGGCGTGGTAACGACCACGGCCGGTGGCGCCACGATGGTGGTCGATCCCTTGGCAAGCCGCGGCGTTACCGTCGCGGCGCCTGCACCTGAGACGCTGGCGCGCATCCGTGCCGCCACCGGCATCGACGTTAAGCCGGCGCTCCTGATCGATCTCACCACCACCGGCGCGCGTTATGAGGCGATGAAGGCGGCACTCGACGTGCTCATCGCCGCATCCGAGTTCGACTTGATCGTGGCCGTGGTCGGCTCCTCGGCACGCTTCCTGCCCGAGCGCGCCGTCAAGCCCATCATCGACTGCGCCAGCGCGGCTAAGCCGATTGCGGCCTACCTGGTGCCCGAAGCGCCCGCGGCGCTGGCGGCGCTCAGCGCGGCCGGCGTACCGAACTTCCGCACGCCGGAAGCCTGCGCCGACGCGGTCGCCGCCGCGCTGGGCAGGCGCGCGCCACGCGCCGCCGCATCGGCCAAGAAGCACGAAGCGCCATCGTCGGCACGCCTGCTCGACGAGCTTGCAGCCTATGAATTGCTCGAACGTCTTGGCATCGCGTGCGCGCCGTCTGTTGCGCTCGATGTTGGAATAAAGGACGCGCCCGTTCTCCCCTTTCCCTATCCCGTCGCGGTCAAGGCGTTATTGGCCGACATCCCGCACAAGACCGAGGCCGGCGGCGTTGAATTAAATATCCGCGACGGCAATGAACTGACCGCAGCCTTGGCTCGCATCTGCAAAAACGTCGGCCCGAGTCTTGCCCGCGTCATGGTGCAGCCGATGGTAACGGGCCTCAGCGAGGTGCTGGTCGGTTATCGCGTCGACCGCGATGTCGGTCCGCTCATCATGCTGGCGGCTGGCGGCGTGCTGGCCGAGATCTACCGCGACCGGTCCTTGCGTCTGGCGCCGGTCGATTTGGCCACCGCGCAGGAGATGATCGACGGGGTGCGCGGCCTGGCGGCGCTTAAAGGCTACCGCAATCGGCCCGCCGGCGATCTCGACGCGCTGGCCCAGACCATCGTCGCCCTGTCGCAGCTCGCGGTCATGGACGATGCCGTCGCCGAGGCCGAGATCAATCCGCTTATCGTGCATGCGCGCGGCCAGGGCGTGACCGCCGTCGACGCGCTGGTGCGACTATTATGACTCCGCCCTGGTGAAAGCCGCCGCTAACCCGTAGGATTTGAACAATATCCGGAGCCGCCGATGTCGCACGCTGAAAACCTCCACACGCTCCGCCCCGCCGCCGGCTCAACCGATGCGCTGGTCTCCTTCGTAGGCGGGCTGCGGCACGCCTCACTTTCCGATGAGGTCCGCCACTATGCGCGGCGGCATCTGCTCGACACCATCGGCGTGATGATCGCAGGCGCCGGCGGCACTGTCGCTAGCCGCACCGAAGCAATGCTCGCCGCCGTTCGTCCAGCCGGCCACGTCCCGGTGCCGGGACGCACGCGCCGCGCCGATCTCATCGACGCCGCCTTTCTCGGCGGCACCGCGGCGCATGGCATCGAGCTCGACGATGGCCACACCAAGGGCTCGGCGCATCCCGGCTGCACCGTCGTGCCGGCTTCGCTCGCCCTCGGCTTCACCCACAAGACGAACGGCAAGGCGCTGATCGAGGCGATCGTCGCTGGTTACGAGACCGTGACGGCGATTGCACGCGCCTGCCACCCCGAACTGCGTCAGCGTGGATTTCATCCGACCGGCGCCGTTTCCGTGTTCGGCGCCGCCACCGCCAGTGCCAAGCTGCTTGACCTGCCGGCGCAACAGATCGCCAACGCGCTCGGCATTGCCGCCTCGAGCTCGGCCGGTCTGTTCGCCTTCGTCAACGGCGGCGCCGACATCAAGCGCCTGCACGCCGGCCACGCCGCACGCGAAGGTTTGCAGGCCGCGCTGCTTGCCCAGCAGGGCGTCGAGGGCCCGCCCGGCGTGCTCGAAGCGCGCGACGGCTTCTGGCAAGCCTTCGCCTTCGGCCCCGGCGGCAAGCCGCGCGCCATCGAGCTGCCGCCAGCGGTGCCATTTGGCATCACCGACTGCTACATCAAGCCGAGCGCATGCTGCCGCCACCTGCAGCCCGCGGTCGAAGCGCTGATCGCGATCCTCAACGCGGAGAAGATCGCACCCGAAGAAATCAAGCAGGTCGAGGCGGAGACCTATCGCATCGCCGCCGCGCATGCCGAGACCGGCTGGGACGACTATGCCAGCGCGCAACTGAGTTTCCCCTATCTGATGGCGCTGGCGATGCGCTATCGCGACATCAAGATCGACTATTTCGAAGATCAGTTCCGCCACGACCCGGCGCTGGCCACGCTCGCCGCCAAGTTGCGCGTGTCGGCGCCGGCGGAGATCGACAAGCTCTATCCGCAGTTGCGCCCGGCGCGGGTGACGGTGACCACCGCGCGCGGCAAGTTCACCCGTCATGCCGACGATGCGCTCGGCTCGCGCCTGGTGCCGTTGAGCGACGACGGGCTAACGGAAAAGTTCCACGGCCTGGTGGCGCCGGTGTTGGGCGAGGCGCGCGCCGCAGAGCTGGCGCGGCGGCTGTGGGCGATCGAGGACGAAGGCGACGTTGCACCGTTCATCGAAGCGATGGCGAAGGCGTGATCGCGAATAACTGCTGCGTGGTATTGGAATTGCCCGCCTCTGCGGCGCCCCGGTTGAATGGTCTCGCCAGCACTCAGTGCCAAGGCTTCGAAAGCCTTGGCTTGATGCCCACTTAGCGGAAAGAGCCCCAGCGCGAGGCTGGGGCTCCCCGTGAGGCAGCAGCTGGAAAGGGGCAAACCAAACCAGCCGCTCCCGGCACCCTTCAAACTTTCACAACATAAACGTCGCGCTATTCGGCTGATCTTGCGCGTGGCGGTGTTCCGACCAGCAAGGGCCAATACGATCCTGCGAAGCCAAAGAACGCGGCACTCCAGCAAAACGCGGAGATGTATAGCAACGGCTCGCTCCACGCCGGTTCGAGCGAGGCGCCGATGCGGGCGAGCGCTGCAATGACGATGGCCGCATAGATCGCTTGCGTGACCGGTGAGGCGGCGAGCGCGTTGCCGGTATGACCGAGGCTGGCGCGGCTCATCACCGCCAGCGTCATCGTCCCCGCAGCCCCGACGGTCCAAGCATGAATGCCGGCACCCGGCGCCGCGATATCGAAAGCGGCCGCGCCTGCGAGCAGAAAACCGAGCGGCACAAACGCGTAGCCGACGTGCAGAATGAGCACTAGGCGATCGCGCCAAGTACGATCGCCGGCCCATCGCACCAGACGGACGATATGCAGGACGCCGGCGATCGCGAGTGCGGCGGCGCTTGGACGCCCGAAGGGTTGGACGGTCCACAGCACCAGCGTCACTGCACTGATGCCAATCACGATGACGTCGAAGCGAGCGAACGGCACCGGCAGCCGGCCTGGATTCTCTCGCACCAGCCAGTTGCGGGTAAAGCTCGGAATAATGCGGCCACCGATCACCGCGATGAGCAACACCATGACGGCGATACCGATGCGCACGCCGTATTCGGCGCTGCCATAAATATGCGCCTCGACATGAAACGCGATATTGCCGGCGAGCAGCAATGCGACCATGCCGACGATCTTGAGATTTCGCCTATTACTGCCGGCAATGATCTCGCGCGTGACCGCCGCGACGACCAAGACAAGAAAGCTGACGTCAATAATCGCGGCCGGCAGCCAGCCGATCCCCGTCGAAAAAGTGACCGCCACGCGACCCGCCACCCAAACCGCGACCAGCGCGAGCAGCGGCATGCCTTGGATCGGCAACCGTCCGGTCCAGTTGGGTATCGCGGTGAGCAGGAACCCGGTCACCACCGCCGGCAGAAAACCGTAAAGCGTTTCGTGCACGTGCCAGTCGATCGGCGTAAAAGTCGTCCACAATGCCAGCTCGCCATAGAACACCGGCAACCAGGAGAGCATGATGAGCCCGGCATAGATGGCGCCGAACAGGAAGAACGGCCGGAATCCGTAGGACAGCAGAGCGGGTCCCCGATAGGCTCGCAAACGAGGGATCGCGTTCATGGCACGCTACCCGCGCACGGCGTATGCGAAGGCCCGCTTCAGGCAAGCCGTGCCGGGATCTTGGGAGCGATTAAGCATTCCCATCAGCGTGATCCATTCTTCATCGGCGGCTTCGGCGGTGTAGCGCCGCACGGTTTGGATCACGCAGGCGGCAAGATCGACACCCTCGGCGGCGGCCCGCTCCCTCACCGCCGCCAGCAATGCCAAATCGCCGGCGCCGAGAATCGCCTCTACCGCGGTCGTCTCATCGGTCAGCCTGGCCAGAATATCACCGAGCATGATGGTGTCCTCAATGCACGCGCAGCGCGTCGGCTCCGGCGAGTTCGACGCCTTCGATCCGTGCCGCCGTAACCAGCCGCGCGATGTATTGCGCGTAGGCGCGCCGTCGCACACTTTCGCACAGATAGTCGGCGATGCGGCCGGCGACCGATTCATAAGGCAGTGTCCAGCCCTCGTTCTTGCGATCGAGCCGGATGACATGAAATCCGTAGCGGGTCGCCACCGGTTCCGCGCACAACTCGCCGGGCTTTAATGCCATCAGCGCTTGCTCGAATTCCGGCGTGGTCTGGCCGCGCGTGATCTGGCCGAGATTGCCGCCCTGCGCCGCTGACGGGCAGCGCGAATAGGCCCGCGCCAGCGCGGCGAAGCAATCCGGGTTTTCGCGCAGCGTGGCCAACGCCGCACCGGCATCCGCGCGCGCTTGCGCATATTGATTGCGGTCCGCAGGCAGCGCCGCGAACAGGATATGCGATGCCTCGCAGATGTCGGGCGAACGGAACCGGCCTTGGTTGCGCTGGTAGAAGCGCCGGCAGGTCTCGTCGTCCGGCTCGGGAACCGTCACCTCGCGTTCGACCAGGGCACGCATCATGGCTTCGTCGTCGGTTTCGCGCCGGCCATCATTATCGCTGATCGGCTCGGGAGTGACGCCAAGATGGTGCGCCCGCTGCAGCAGCAGTTCGCGGATGACCAGCGCGCGGGCCGCCTGCTGCCATGCCGCGATCGGCTTTGGCGCCGGATGGTGTTGCATTTCACGCACGATCGCCTCGCGGCCGATCGACACGCCGTTGACGCTGACGGCCTCCGGCCGCCCCGCGGGGATTTCCGCGTGCACCGAGCAGGTCATCGCGGCCACTCCGCCGTTATGGCGCCGCGCGGCGCACGGCTGGTGCGCACGACCTGATAGCCGCGCCGACCGAGATACCAGATCGGCGCGCTCCAGACGTGCACGAGACGGGTGAATGGAAACACCAGGAAGATGGTCATGCCGAGCGCGAGGTGCAGCTTGAACAGCAGGGGCACGTCGAGGATCAGCGCGGAGACGCCGGGTTGCAGGGTCAGGATGCCCTGCGCCCAGGTCATGAACGTTATCATCACGTGGCCGTCGAGATGCTGCAGCGAGATATAGATGGTGGTGAGCCCGAGCGTGAGTTGCGCATAGAGCAGCAGCAGGACTGCGATGTCGCCGAATGACGATGTCGAAAGGATGCGCGCATCGAACAGGCGGCGATGCACCAGCAGCGTGATGCCGACAAAACAGAACACGCCGGCGACGCCGCCGATGCCGATCGCCATCCATTGCTTGAAATGGTGCGAGATGCCGATGGCGTCGAACACCCAAATCGGCGTCAGCAGGCCGATGAAATGGCCGAGGAAGATGACCAGGATGCCGACATGGAACAGATTGGAGCCCCAGGCCAGTTGCCGCCGGCGCAGCAACTGGCTCGACCCGCTGCGCCAGGTGTATTGCTCGCGGTCGAAACGCACCCAGCTGCCGAGCAGGAACACGGTCAGGCAGAGATAGGGATACCAGCCGAAAACGATATAATTGATCAGATCGCGCATAATCATTTCCTCATCGACGCGGCGGAGCGTTGCGGGGTGTGCCCGGCATATCCGGCGCCGGCCGCAGCGCCCCGCGCACGCGGGCGATGAGGCCGTCCTTGCAGCCATCGCCCGCACCCGGGCCAAAAGTGACCGGCTCGTCCTCCCAGGCGGCGTCGAGCGCCGCCAGATCGTTGGCGTCCGGATCGGGCACTGAGAGCAAAGCAGAAATCTCTTCTTCTTTTGGCTTCGCTGCCGAAAGTGCGATCAGGGCCCGGAACACCGCTTCATAGGACGACTTGCGTTTGCGCAGCCGCTCTGCGATGGCGGCAAAGATGTGCGCGGGTTGACCGAGCGTCTCGCAGGCCTCTCGTGCCGGCAGCAATGAGAGATATTCAAGAAACAGTGGCACGAAATCCGGCAATTCGGCCGCGCTCATGAACAGGTTATGTGCCTCGTACTGCGCCTTGAGATCGATCATGGCCTGGCCGCGGTCGCGACTTTCGCCATGCACGTGCTCGAACAGATGTAGCGACAGCGAGCGCGTGCGATCGAACAGCAGCACGTAGCGCTCCTGCAGATCGTAGAGATCACCAGTCGCAAGCTCAGTCAGCAGCCGATGCAGCTGATTGCGGACGCTGATCGGAATCGCCGTATCATTTTCGATCGCTTCGCTGATCTCGCCCGCGGCCTGCTGCAATTCGGCCGTGGGATAGGTCAGCAATTCGGATAGCGCTTTTAGCGACCTGAGCATCACACGACCTCCATCGGCGTCTTGGCGCGCTTGGGCGTGCCGAACAGGTTTGCCTCGCTGGTGCCGCCCGAGCAGCCATTGCCGAAAGAGAAACCGCAGGAGCCGCGCAGATCGTAGGCATCTTCATTGATTTCGCGGTGCGCGGTCGGGATGACGAAGCGGTCCTCGTAGTTGGCGATCGCCATCGTCTGGTACATGTCTTCGATGGCAAGCGCCGTAAGGCCCACCCGCTTGGCGATGGCCTCGTCGATCACGCCGTCGATGGTTTTCGCGCGCATATAGCCACGCATCGCCAGCATGCGCTCGAGCCCGCGTGCCACCGGCTCTTCCTTGCCGGCGGTGAGCAAGTTCGCGAGATATTTCAGCGGAATACGCAAGGAGCGCACATCCGGCATTTCGCCGTCGTGGCCGATCTTGCCGGCGGCCGCCGCCGACTGGATCGGCGAGAGCGGTGGGACGTACCACACCATCGGCAGCGTGCGGTATTCCGGATGCAGCGGAAAGGCGACCTTCCACTCCATCGCCATCTTCCACACCGGCGAGCGGCGCGCGGCCTCCAGCCAATTTTCCGGCACGCCGTCGGTGCGCGCCCGTTCGATCACCACCTCATCCTTCGGGTTCAGGAAGATGCCGAGCTGGGCGTCGTAGAGATCCTGCTCGTGCGGCGCGCTGGCAGCATCTTCGATGCGGTCGGCGTCATAGAGCACGACGCCAAGATAGCGGATGCGGCCGACGCAAGTTTCCGAGCACACGGTCGGCTGGCCGGCTTCGATGCGCGGGTAGCAGAAGATGCACTTTTCCGATTTGCCGCTCGACCAGTTGTAATAGATCTTCTTGTAGGGGCAGCCGGAGACGCACATGCGCCAGCCGCGGCACTTGTCCTGGTCGATCAGGACGATGCCGTCCTCCTCGCGCTTGTAGATCGCGCCCGAAGGGCACGCCGCGACGC
>CAYLMY010000146.1:0-8356 GCA_964384635.1 uncultured Undibacter sp. | reverse complement strand
GGCATGCCCGGCATCGAGCTGATGGAGAATGCCGGCCGCGCTGTCGCCGATGCGGCCATCCGCGTACTGCAAGGCCGGCGCGTGGTGGTGGTCGCAGGTCCGGGCAACAATGGCGGCGACGGCTTTGTGGCGGCGCGCCTGCTGGCCGAGCGCGGGCACGACGTGCGCGTGGCTTTCGTCGGCGATCGCCAGCGGCTCAAGGGCGATGCCGCGCTGGCGGCCGGGCGCTGGCGCGGGCCGGTCGTGCAAGCGTCGCCGGGGACGATCACAGGGCAGGAACTCGTCATCGATGCGCTGTTCGGCGCCGGCCTCGACCGCGAGGTAGCGGGCCTGCCGCGCGCCATGATCGAGGCGATGAACGCAAGCGGGGCGCCGGTGGTCGCGATCGATCTGCCGAGTGGGGTGAACGGCACCACCGGTGCGGTGATGGGGGTCGCGGTCAACGCCAGCCAAACCGTGGCCTTTTTCCGCCGCAAGATCGGCCATCTGCTGCTGCCGGGCCGGCTGCATTGCGGGACGGTTCAAGTGGCCGATATCGGCATCCCGACGGCCGTGCTGGAGCAGATCAAGCCCTCTGTCTATGTCAACGAGCCGTCGCTCTGGAGCCAGGCCTTGCCGCGGTTGCGGCCGGAGGGCCATAAATATTCGCGCGGCCATGCGGTGGTGGTATCCGGCGGCGTGTCGACCACCGGCGCGGCCCGGTTGGCGGCGCGTGGAGCGCTACGGGCGGGGGCGGGCCTGGTGACCCTCGCCAGCCCGCGCGAGGCCCTCAGCGTCAACGCGGCGGCCAGCCTGGCCGTCATGGTGCGGCCAGTAGACGGCGCAGCGGAATTAGCTGAATTTCTCGCCGATAAACGCCGCAATGCGATTGCAATGGGGCCCGGCGGTGGCGTCGGGGCCGCGACGCGGGAGCTGGTCATGGCGGCGCTCGCCAGCAAGGCCGCCGTGGTGCTCGATGCCGATGCGCTCACCAGCTTTGCAGGCGAACCGGCGATGCTCGCATCGGCCATTGCCGAGCGCGGCGGGCCGAGCGTGGTGCTGACTCCACACGAAGGTGAATTCGCTAGTTTATTCAAATTGATACAGCAATATCATAATGTTAATTTAAAACTTGAAAAAACTCGGCTAGCAGCCAGATTTAGCGGGGCTACCGTGGTGCTCAAGGGTGCAGACACGGTTGTGGCTGCCCCCGACGGTCGCGCCACCATCGCCGCCAACGCGTCGGCCACCCTCGCCACCGCCGGCTCGGGCGACGTGCTTACCGGCATGATTGTCGGCCTGCAGGCGCAGGGCATGCCGGCGTTCGAGGCCGCCAGCGCCGCCGTCTGGCTGCATGGCGAGGCCGCCGCCAGCTTCGGCCCCGGCCTGATTTCGGAGGATTTGCCGGATGAGCTGCCGCGCGTGTACCGGCGGCTGTTTGCGGATCCCGCCCGCTAGGTCACCTGGAACCAGGCCGCCATGCCGGCCGCCATGTGCTCGATCATGTGGCAGTGGATCATCCATTTGCCGGGGTTGTCGGCGACGAAGGCGACGCGTTCAGCCCGCTCCACGTCCACGATCACGGTATCGAGCCAGTAAGGCCGCCAGCCCTCGCTGCTGGGATCAAGCTGGCGGAAATGATGGCCGTGCATATGCATGGCGTGCGGAAAAGCGGTCCGGTTGGCGAAATTGAGCATCACCGTGCGCCCGCGCGGCACCGTGAACATCGGCGGGCCGTCATGACCGGTGGCCGAAACTTCGGCCAGCGCCCAGATGCGCTGTTGCGGTGGAACGCCGTAACCCTGGAAGCCGCCGCGGCCCGTGCCGCGACCCATCATGCCGCCGCCCATGCCGCGTCCCATCATCATGGCCATGCCGCCGCCGTCGAGTGGCACGTCGAGCTTGAGCGCGTTGGCGACGTCCAGCTTGGCGGGGATTGGATTGTCCGGCAGCGGTTTGGGCTCGGGCAGCGGCTTGTCGCGCAGCGCGGGGCCGGCGTCATAGACCAGCCGGCCGATCTCCAATTCGCCGCCGCGCAGGTCATCGACCGTGATTGGCGCGTGCGCGCCGGCTTTGAGCGTCGCGTCGAGGAACAGGTCGACGCGATTGCCGGGTGCCAGCCGCAATACGCCGTTGGGCGCGACATTGGGCGGGCAGGGCTGGCCGTCGACCGCCATCACCCGCGCTGCGTGCTGCGCGATGCGGAACTGGAAGATGCGTGAATTGGCGGTGTTGACGATGCGCAGGCGCAGCCGCTCGTTGGTCTTCACGGCCAAATCGAGCGTGTCCTCGCTGTTGAGCGTGATGTACTGGCCGAGCCTTCCGGCCATCATGGCGTCGTGGAAATTGCCAAAGCTCGGCTGGATGGTGCCGTCGTCCATCAGCCGCCAGTCGTCGAGCACCAGCACTAGGTCACGGTCGACTTCGACCGGCGCGCGCTCCTCGACCACCAGTACGCCGTAGAGCCCGCGCGCCAATTGTTCGGAGGAGCCGAAATGGGTGTGATACCAGAAGGTGCCGGCATCGGGCGGCACGAAGTGATAGTCGAAGCTCCGGCCCGGCTCGATCGGGTTTTGGGTGAGAAACGGAACGCCGTCCATGGCATTGGGCAGCCGCAGGCCGTGCCAATGGATCACGGTCGATTGGTCGAGATCGTTGACCAGCCGTACCTTCAATTCGTCGCCCTGTTTGACCCGCAGCGTCGGGCCGGGGCTCATGCCGTCATAGCCCCAGATCGGCGTAGGGCCGGCATCCTTGCCGCGCAGCCGCGCCTGGCCTGCACGCGCATGCAGGGCGCGATAGCCGTCGCTCCGCTTGTCCTCGCCGAAAGAACGCGCCGGCAACGCCATAGCCGTCAGTGTCATGCCGGCGCCAGCGAGTAGCCGCCGGCGGCTAACCGGAAAGAGGTGCGAAAGCGAGGAGAGCACGGTTGTCATCGGTTGAAGCTCGTTTGATCGCGCCGCCGCCCGCTTTACACCATGGCTAGAAAGAGCCCTATTGAGGCAGCTCAAAGGCCGCCTATTTTTGTTGCTGTGGCTGGGATTTCGCGTGATATAAGCCCGCCGCCCGAAAAGGCAGGGTTTGTCGCCTTGCTCTCGCGGGCCGCGGCGTCTAAGCCCTGCCGGATTGCGGCGCCGGAGGGCTCCTTTGATTTGCCCTTTGCGGGCGTGGCGGAATTGGTAGACGCGCGGGATTTAGGTTCCCGTGACGAAAGTCGTGGGGGTTCGAGTCCCTCCGCCCGCACCATGCCGAGGGTTTAGCGATCGCGGGCGCCAGCCCTTGAATTTCGACAAGGCGCGAGGCGGCAAACCAAACGGGTCCGCGCGCGTGGCAAGCAAAGAAGTGTGTGGTCAATGCAGGTTACCGAAACGCTTTCCGAAGGTCTCAAGCGTGAATTCCAGGTGGTCGTTCCGGCCGCCGAACTCGACGCCAAGGTCAATGCGCGCCTGGACGAATTAAAAGGTCGCGTCCGCCTCGACGGCTTCCGCCCCGGCAAGGTGCCGGTCGCTCACCTCAAGCGCGTCTATGGCCGCTCGGCCATGGCCGAGGTGATCGAGGCGACCGTGCGCGACGCCAACAACCAGATCGTCAGCGAGCGCGGATACAAACTCGCGGCGGAACCCAAGGTGACCTTGCCGGAGGAGAAGGACGCGATCGAACAATTGATCGCCGGCAAGAGCGACCTCAATTACACTATGGCGGTCGAGATCGTGCCGCCGATTACCCTTGCCGATTTCAAGACCATCAAGCTCACCAAGCTGACCAGCGAGGTGACCGACGCCGAGGTCGAGGAGGGCATCGCGCGTATCGCCGAGCAGAACAAGCCGTACACGGCGAAAGGCGAAGGCATGAAGGCCGCCAAGGATGACCGCGTCGTCATTTCCTATGCCGGCACCATCAATGGCGAGCCGTTTGAAGGCGGGACCGGCGAAGACGCGGCGGTATTGATCGGATCGAATACGTTCATCCCTGGCTTCGAGGACCAGCTCATCGGCATCGCCGCTGGCGAGACCCGCACGCTCAAGGTGAGGTTTCCGGAGCACTATCAAGCCGAGCATCTCGCCGGCAAGGACGCCGAATTCGTCGTCACAGCGAAATCGGTCGAGACGCCCGGAAAGGTGACGGTCGACGACGCGTTCGCCAAGTCGCTCGGCCTTGAATCCATCGCCAAGTTGCGCGACGCGGTCAAGGATCGCATCACGCGCGACCACGCGGGCGCTTCGCGGCAGAAGCTCAAACGCGCGTTGCTCGATGAACTCGACAAGCGCCACAAGTTCGAGCCGCCGCCGTCGCTGGTCGAGGAGGAATTCAACCGCGTCTGGAAGACGGTGTTGCAGGAAATGGAGACCGAGAAGAAAACCTTCGCCGATGAGAATACCACCGAGGAGAAGGCCAAAGCCGAATACCGCGCCATCTCCGAGCGCCGCGTGCGGCTCGGCCTGGTGCTGGCCGAGATCGGCGAGAAGAACAATATCACCGTGGCCGAGGACGAAATCAGCCGCGCGGTCATGGAGCAGGCGCGCCAATTCCCGGGCCAGGAGCAGCGGGTGTGGGACTTTTACCGGCAGAACCCGCAAGCCGTCGCCGGCCTGCGCGCGCCGATCTATGAGGAAAAAGTTGTCGATTTCCTGCTCGAGCTCGCCGAAGTGACCGAGAAAAAGGTCCCGCGCGAGGAGCTCTACAAGGAAGACGACGAATCGGCCGCCTAAGCGCACCCCATTGCGTTCGCTGCTTGCCGAAATTAGATCATGCCCGGCGCGGGAGCGGGGCTAATCTAGCCGTCGTGATTCGCGTGAAGGAAATGATATGAACGATCCGGTCGAAAATTACATGCAGCTCGTCCCCATGGTGGTCGAACAGACCAACCGCGGCGAACGCGCCTACGATATCTTTTCCCGGCTTCTGAAGGAGCGCATCATCTTCATCACCGGGGCCATCGAAGACGGCATGGCCACGCTGGTGGTGGCGCAACTTCTGTTCCTGGAAGCCGAGAACCCGAAAAAAGAAATCTCGATGTACATCAACTCGCCGGGCGGGGTGGTGACGGCGGGCATGGCGATCTACGACACCATGCAGTTCATTCGTCCGCCGGTTGCCACGCTCTGCGTTGGGCAAGCGGCCTCGATGGGGTCGCTACTTTTGGCCGCAGGCGCCAAGGATCAGCGCTTTGCGCTGCCTAACGCCCGCATCATGGTCCACCAGCCGTCTGGCGGGTTCCAGGGCCAGGCCACCGATATCATGCTGCATGCCCAGGAGATTCTGAACCTGAAGAAGCGGCTCAACGAGATCTACGTGCACCACACCGGACAGTCGCTGAAGAAGATCGAGGATGCGCTCGAGCGTGACTTTTTCCTTACCGCCGAAGCCGCCAAGGACTTCGGCCTGGTCGACAAGGTTATCGACAAGCGGCCGGAGGAAATGCTTCCGAAACCCGCCTGATGCCCCCGCGTCACGGTTCCAGCGGTTTCCCCAGGCCGGGCGGTGCCCCGGAATGGCCACTTTTACTGTGGGGTTTGCGCGGGCATTATCGTTAATAGATTCTTGATTATCACGTCGTTAGCATGCTTCGCTTATGATGTGGGGGAGAAGCAGGGTCAGCGGGCCTCCCGGACTTAAGGCCCGCCGTGCTGGAATTCCGGCGCGAAACTTGCTTGGCTTATTGCGGCGCGTCTAGGCGGGTGCACGGGGCTTTCGCCGATCACGGAAACTACGACAGCAAGTTCAAGAGTGTGACGGAGAATGGAATGAGCAAAGTCGGCGGCGGCGATTCAAAGAACACTCTCTACTGCTCGTTCTGCGGCAAGAGCCAGCACGAAGTGCGCAAGCTCATTGCTGGCCCGACGGTCTTCATCTGCGATGAATGCGTCGAACTGTGCATGGACATCATCCGCGAGGAGAACAAGTCCTCGCTGGTGAAGTCGCGCGACGGTATCCCGACGCCGAAGGAAATTCGCAAGGTTCTCGACGATTACGTCATCGGCCAGGACCACGCCAAAAAGGTGCTCTCGGTCGCCGTGCACAATCACTACAAGCGGCTCAACCACCAGACCAAGCATAACGACGTCGAGCTTGCGAAGTCCAACATCCTGCTGATCGGCCCGACCGGCTCCGGCAAGACGCTGCTGGCGCAGACGTTGGCGCGCATCCTCGATGTACCGTTCACGATGGCGGATGCCACCACGCTCACCGAAGCGGGTTATGTCGGCGAAGACGTGGAGAACATCATCCTCAAGCTGCTGCAGTCGGCTGATTACAATGTCGAGCGCGCGCAGCGCGGCATCGTTTATATCGACGAAATCGACAAGATTTCGCGTAAATCCGACAACCCCTCGATCACCCGTGATGTATCGGGCGAGGGCGTGCAGCAGGCACTGCTAAAGATCATGGAAGGCACCATCGCCTCGGTGCCGCCACAGGGCGGGCGCAAGCATCCGCAGCAGGAATTCCTGCAGGTCGACACGACGAATATCCTGTTTGTCTGCGGCGGCGCATTCTCCGGCCTCGACAAGATCATCTCGGCGCGCGGGCGCTCCACCTCGATCGGCTTCGGCGCCAAAGTGGTCGCCCCTGAGGACCGCAAGCAAGGCGAAATTTTCCGCGAGGTCGAGCCTGAGGACTTGCTCAAATATGGCCTGATCCCCGAATTTGTCGGCCGCCTGCCGGTGGTCGCCACGCTCGAGGACCTCGACGAGGCCTCGCTCAAGAAGATTCTGGTCGAGCCGAAGAACGCTCTGGTCAAGCAGTACCAGCGGCTGTTCGAGATGGAGTCGATCGACCTCACGCTGGCCGAGGAGGCGCTTGGCGCCATCGCCCGCAAGGCGATCGACCGCAAGACTGGCGCGCGGGGCTTGCGCTCCATCATGGAGGGCATCCTGCTCGACACCATGTTCGATCTGCCGAGCCTGGAGGGGGTCGAGGAGGTGGTGATCTCCAAGGAGGTGGTCGAGGGCACCGCCCGGCCGCTCTACATCTATGCGGACCGCGGCGACCGCACCGCCGAGCAGGGCGGCGCCAGCGCCTGATGCGTTGCCGGTCGGGGGCTTGCGAGCTCGGATAAAGCCCCCGATTCGCGCGGTTTCTTGTACCGATCGCAGCGACTAAGGCCGTTTTAACTTGAAAAGCAGGCCTTACTTGCGGACCCTAGGGCGTCATCATAGGTATAGTGTCGCAAGCGAGTTGGCGTACGAAAGATCGTAGTATCCGGCTGGGTATCCTTGCGTACCCTCCACGTAAGACACTTCGGGCAGCTAGCCCGGTCCCTACTGGCACTGTTCTTGCGATGCCGCATCAGCGGGTCTCTGGAACGGGGGCACAACAAAAAGGACAAAACCAATGACCAACAAGCCACGACCCACGCTGCAGCCGGGCGAGACCCGGGCCTATCCGGTATTGCCGCTGCGCGACATCGTGGTGTTCCCGCACATGATCGTCCCGCTCTTCGTCGGCCGTGAAAAGTCGATCAAGGCGCTGGAAGAAGTGATGCGCTCCGACACCTTCATCCTGCTCGCCACCCAGAAGAACGCTTCCGACGACGATCCGGCGACCGACGCGATCTTCGAGGTCGGCACGCTGGCGAGCGTGTTGCAGCTGCTCAAGCTGCCTGACGGCACCGTCAAGGTGCTGGTCGAGGGCGTCGAACGCGCCAAGGTTCTCAAATACACCGACCGCAGCGATTACTACGAGGCCGACGCCAGCGTGCTGGTCGACGACGTCGGCGAGCGCGTGGAGGCGGAAGCCATGGCGCGCTCGGTGGTCACCGAATTCGAGAGCTATGTGAAGCTCAACAAGAAAGTGTCGCCCGAGGTGGTCGGTGTGATCCAGCAGATCGAGGATTACGCCAAGCTCGCCGATACGGTGGCGTCGCACCTCGCCGTCAAGATTCCCGACAAACAGGACATCCTGGAGACGCCGGTCGTCACCCAGCGTCTGGAGAAGGTGCTCAGCCTGATGGAGAGCGAGATCTCCGTCCTGCAGGTGGAAAAGCGCATCCGTACCCGCGTCAAGCGGCAGATGGAGAAGACCCAGCGCGAGTACTACCTCAACGAACAGATGAAGGCGATCCAGAAGGAGCTCGGCGACGAGGAAGGCAAGGACGAGCTGCAGGAGCTCGAAGACAAGATCAAGAAGGTCAAGCTCTCCAAGGAAGCCCGCGAGAAAGCGACCCACGAGCTCAAGAAGCTGCGCCAGATGTCGCCGATGTCGGCGGAAGCCACCGTCGTGCGCAACTATCTCGATTGGCTGCTCTCGATCCCGTGGAACAAGAAGAGCAAGGTCAAGAAAGATCTCAATCTGGCCGAGCAGATTCTCGATGCCGATCACTATGGCCTGGAGAAGGTCAAGGAGCGCATCGTCGAGTATCTCGCCGTGCAACAGCGCG
>CAYLMY010000145.1:0-8417 GCA_964384635.1 uncultured Undibacter sp. | reverse complement strand
CAACGACGGCGAGATGTCGAAGCCGAGCTACGCCACCTACATCAAGGACCGGCTCAACGGCTTCGGCGGCAGCGGCAACACCTTCGTCTACCAGGACCTCGCCGACTTCCCGCGCCTGGAAAAGCGCGTGTTCGGCGACCCCGGCCGCTCGCGGCGCAAGACGCCGGCCTGCAATGCCGCCATCAGCGTGCGCGACAAGCAAGCGCCGGTGACCGACGCCGAAAACTTGAAAGCCGCACTCGCCGATGTGCAGGCCATGGGCGGCTTCATGAGCGCGGCCTCGCCTGGCGTGATTGGGTTGTTCTTCCGCAACGAGCACTACCCGAGCCAGCAGGCTTACCTGGCGGCAATCGCGGAGGCGATGCGCCACGAATACGAGACCGTCGCCAAGGCCGGCTTGGTGTTGCAGATCGATTGCCCCGATCTGGCCATGGGCCGGCACATCCAATATGCGGATTTGAGCCTTCCGGAGTTCCGCAAGCGCGCGCAGTTGCATGTCGAGGCGCTCAACCAGGCGGCCGCCAATATCCCGGCCGAGCAACTCAGGATGCATGTCTGCTGGGGCAATTACGAAGGCCCGCATCACCGCGACGTGGCGCTCGCCGACATCATCGACATCGTGTTTTCGGCCAAGCCCAACGCCATTTCGTTCGAGGCCGCCAACCCGCGCCACGCCCACGAATGGACGCTGTTCGAGAAGGTGAAGCTGCCGGACGGCAAGGTACTGATCCCCGGTGTGATCGAATCGAAATCGAACTTCATCGAGCACCCGGAGCTGATCGCGCAGCGCATCGCGCGCTACGCCAAGCTGGTCGGCCGCGAAAACGTCATCGCCGGCTCGGACTGCGGCTTCGGCACCTGGGTGGGACAAGCCGCGGTCGACCCCGACGTGGTGTTCGCCAAGCTCGCCGCCATGGCGGAAGGGGCGGCGATCGCGACCAAGCAGTTCTGGAAATAAACGGGAACCGGCGGGTTTCCCCATGGACAAGTTCGGCCTCGTCCTGCGCACCGTCGTCTTCTTCCTGTTCCCGGTGCCGTTTCTGCTCAGTTTCGCGGTGTCGCACGGCGCGGACTGGACGGGCTATCTCGCCTATACAGCCGTCGCCGTTTTGGCCTTGGCGGCCATCGCGGCGGGCTGGGCGGCGACCCGCCGCGGCGGCTGACCACCGCGTTACGTGCTTCGAAAAACCGTGTATGAAGGGGCCGGCGACAGACGACGCCGCGCTGTTTGAATAGGCCGCGGCGAATATGAGCCGGAAACCGGCCATCCTGGGGAGGACGTCAATCGTGAGCGCCGAGGCGGATCGCCCGCCGCAGCGCGGCGGCCGCATCAACTTCAACACGGTGCTCGCTGCTGCTTGCGTGTTGTTCTCAATCTTCCTGTACCTCGTCATCCCGAGCGAGGTCGAGCGGCCGCCGGTGCTGTTCGGCACGACCTCGGCGGCGCTTGATCCCGCGTTCTTTCCGCGCCTGGTGGCGACCTGCTTTCTGATTGTCGGCCTTTGGTATCTGCGCGAGAGCTTCCGCCTCAACGACGCCAACGGCTTTCGCAGCCTGAAGCGAAGCAATTACGTCAGCATCGGCTTCACCACCGTAATGTTCATCGTCTACGCGTCGATCCTGCAGCCGCTCGGCTTCATTCTGTCGAGCGCGCTCGTGGTCGCGGTGCTCAGCATTTTCTACGGCGCGCGCAACTGGGCCAGCATTGTCATCGTCGCCGTCGGCGTGCCCGCCATTGTCTACGTCGTGTTCCGCCGCGTGCTCACGGTGGCGCTGCCGGAATTTCCGGATTTCTAAAGCCATGCTGCACAGCATCCTCGCCAGTATCGATTTGCTCATGCGGCTCGACACGCTGCTAATGATGAGTTTCGGGCTGGTGCTCGGCATTTTCATCGGGGCGTTGCCCGGCTTCACCACCACCATGGCGATGGCGGTGCTGCTGCCGATTTCGTTCTTCCTCAGTCCGGTGGTCGGCATCCCCTTCCTGATTGGCGTTTACAAGGGCGGCATCTATGGCGGCAGCATTCCAGCCGTCCTGGTCGGCATTCCCGGCACCGGGGCCTCGGTGGCGACAACCTATGATGGCCTGCCGCTGACCAAGAAGGGGCAATCGCGCAAGGCGCTCGACATGGCGCTGGCGGCCTCCGCCATCGGCGACTTCGTCGCGAGCTTCTTCACCATCCTTCTGATCGGTCCGATCGCCCTCATCGCCATGAAGTTCGGGCCGCCCGAATTGGCCGCCGTGATGCTGCTGAGCATGCTGATCATCGCCTTTTCCGGCACGACCATGGTGATCAAGAGCCTGATGATGCTGTTGCTCGGCATGTTCTTCGCCATGATCGGCCAGGACCCGATCGGCGCGCTCAGCCGCTTCACCTTCGGCTTCTTCCCGATCGAATCGGGAATCAATCTGCTGCCCATGCTGATCGGGCTGTTCGCGATTCCCGAAGTGCTGCTCTCCATCGAGGAGAAGACCAAGCCGTTCGTGGAAAAATCGGTGCGGCCGGAAGGCGACCGGCTGACGCTGCATGAGCTGAGCGAATGCAAGCGCACGATTGCGCGCTCGACCGTGCTCGGCGCCGTCATCGGCGTGATCCCGGGCGTCGGCCAAGTGGTGGCGGCGCTGATGGCCTATGCCGCGGCCAAGACCGCCTCCCCCCATCCGGAAAAATTCGGCACCGGCATCCTCGAGGGCGTAGCGGCGCCGGAAGCCGCCAACAACGCGGTGAACGGCCCCACCATGGTGCCGCTGCTGACCCTCGGCATTCCCGGCGACAACATCACGGCGATCCTGCTCGGCGCCTTCGTGGTGCAGGGCCTGCGGCCCGGCCCGCAGCTGTTCGCCCAGCAAGCGCCGCTGATCTACGCCATCCTGTTCAGCATGATCATCGCCTGCGTGCTGCTCTACGCGCTGGGCTATCTGCTGATCCCGCTGTTCTCCAAGGTGGTGATGATCCGCAAGGCCTATCTGGTGCCGCTGACCATCGTGTTCGCCTTCGTCGGCACTTATGTCTACCGCTCCAACGTGTTCGACCTTTATTTTCTGATCTTCTTCGGCCTGCTCGGCTACGCGGCGCGCAAATTGAGCTTCGACGTCACGCCGCTGGTGATGGCCTTTATCCTGACGCCCGTGCTCGAATATTCTTTGGGTCAGTCGATCCTCTTGTCGCAGGGTAATTTGTTGCACTATGTGGTGATCGAACGGCCGCTCGCCCTGGGCATCATTCTGGCGACGCCGCTGCTGACCTATTTGATGTGGTACCGTACGCGGAAACTGAGAAATCCGGACCCGGTCAACGGAACCCTGCCGCTGCCGGCAGAACAATGAACGCTTGAGGATACAAGGGAGGAAACGACGATGTTCCAGCTACCGAGACGAATGTTTGTTGCAGCCGCCGTCGCAGCCGGCGTCGCATTAGCGGGCGCCGCCGCGTTCGCGGAGGATTATCCGAGCAAGCCGATCACCATGATCATCCCGCTCGGGGCCGGCGGCTCGCACGATCTCAACGCGCGCGTCATGACCTCGGTGCTGCCGAGCTATCTCGGCGAGCCGGTGGTCGTTCAGCTCATGCCGGGCGCCAGCGGGCGCATCGGCACCGCGGCGGCCGCCAAATCCAAGCCTGACGGCTACACGCTGCTGTTCACCCACAACTTCATCGATGAATTGCAGCAGCACGTCACCAAGCTGCCCTACGATCCCAACAAGGATTTCGTCGTGGTGGCGCGCACCAATTACGCGCCGCCCTCCCTCGTCGTGCGCGCCGACAGCAAATACAAGACGCTGAAGGAGATGCTCGCCGATGCCAAGGCTAACCCGGGCAAGGTCAAGTTCGGCCACAGCGGCCAATGGGGCGCCGCCATGGTGCCGGGCGCGGCCCTGCTGCAGGCCGCCGGCGTGAAGATGACACTGGTGCCCTATAAGGGCGGCGGCCCGGCCATGCGCGGCGTGCTCGCCGGCGACGTCGATTTCACTGTCGCTTTCCCGTCGGTGATCACCAGCCAGGGCGACAAGGTGCGCACGCTGGTCACGTTCGCCGACAAGCGCGTGTTCAAAGACGTGCCGACCTCTGGCGAGCTCGGCTTTCCGGACGTCGCCAGCATCGCCACCATGCAGCGTATCGTGCTGGCGCCCGCCGGCATCCCGAAGGACCGGCTGGCCAAGCTGCGCGAGGGCTTTGCCAAGATGTCGAAGGACAAGACTTACATGAAGCTGCTGGACAAACTCGGCGAGAATGACGAGTTCATGACCGGCGCCGACTACCAGAAGATGCGCGAGAAGCAGGACAAGAGCTACGCTACGCTGGTGAAGGAACTCACCAAGTAGCGCCCTGCCCGCGGAACTTGACCGCCCAAGCCGGTTAATTCCGGCTTGGGCCGGACGCCCGAACCAATCAAGGACTGGTCGCTGACGAGCCTGAAGGACACATGCCGATCAAGATCGGCGCGAAGGTCCGTGAGCCACGGCTGCTATGTCGCCTTCCGGATGGCCGAGGCCGCCATGCCACGGCAAATATTCCAGGAGATTCTGCGGCTCATCGCGGAACTGCGGCTGCACCCACCACCCGCGCCAGCGTGAGACGCTCGATATTCATGCATTCAAGAGCAACCGACGGGAGGAGTGTGCCCAAATGCCAGGGAAAATGACCGGATCGGCCCCCCGAACACCATGCGGGCTGGCTGAGACGCTGGAGGCGCTGATAGCCGTCGGCACCGCGCGTTTATCTTGCTGAAAGGCCGCAGAAGCGGCAGTATTCACGCCACTACGGGATTCATCTGGTGAATCTCGGCAAAAAAAAATGATCGGGAGGAAATTCCGATGCGACAGCTTTCCCGTCGCGAAGCACTTGTATTCGGCACAAGTAGCGCGGCGCTCACAGTCGTCGGCTGGAGCGCGGGCGTTCATGCCGATCCGCGGCAAGCGGCAGACGCGATCGCCAAGTTCACCGACGGCAAGACCGCGCAGAAGGGCAAGATTGCGCTCGATCTACCCGAGATCGCGGAAAACGGCAGCATCGTCCCGCTCTCGGTTTCGGTCGATGCCCCGATGGCGGCCGACAATTACGTCAGTGAAGTGCTGGTCGTGGCCGAGAAAAATCCGGCGCCGCATGTGGTCAAGTTCAACTTCACGCCGCTGTCGGGCAAGGCGGCAGCCTCCACTCGCATTCGGCTGGCCGAGAGCCAGACGGTGACCGTGGTGGCCAAGACCAGCAAGGGCGAGTTCTTCACCAACCAGAAGCTCGTGAAAGTCACGGTCGGCGGCTGCGGCGGCTGATCCAACAACGAATACGAAAAAGCGCAGGAGGCGACCATGGCGGCAGGGCCGCGGCTGAAGGTTCCCACGCAAGCCAAGAAAGGCGACATCATCGAGATCAAGACTCTGATGCCGCACATCATGGAATCGGGTCAGCGCAAGGACAAGGACGGCAAGACGATCCCGCGCAAGATCATCAACAAGTTCACCTGCACTTTTAACGGCAAGCCGGTGTTCACGGCCGACATGGAACCGGCGATCGCCACAAATCCCTACCTCCAGTTTTTCGCCAAGGTGGAGGAGAGCGGGACGTTCAAGTTCAGTTGGACCGACGACGACGGAACCGTCACCAGCGCGGAACGAAAGATCGCGGTGACCAATAAGGGGTGAACTTCAATATTCAACGGCAAGCAAAAACAAGGAGGGAAGGGGCCATGACGAAACGAACCGACAAAACGTCTGAGACACTAGGCCGACGCCATTTTCTGAAGCTTTCAGCCGGCTCGACGCTGGTCGCGGCTGCGGCCGCAACCGGAGCGATGACGACCCCGGCCGCGACGGCCATCAGCGGCCGCACCAACAGGCCAGCGGCTTTGCCCGCTGCCAAGGGCCCGCGCTGCGTGGTGGTTGGCGGTGGCGCATCCGGGGCGACGATGGCCAAGTACCTCAAGAGGGAGAACCCGAAGTTCGACGTGGTCATGGTCGAACCCAATGCCACATATATGTCCTGCTTCTTGAGCAATCTCTGGCTCGACGACCTCATCAAGTTGGAGACGTTGCAGCACTCGTTTACTGACGCAGCCAACGCGAACAATTACGTGTGGCTGCAGGGCATGCTGATCGATCTCGACCGCCAGAAAAAGCGCGCCTTCACCAGCGCGGGCTACATCGACTACCACTACATCGTGCTGGCGCCCGGCATCGACTACAACTACGCCTCGATCGGGATCAAAGACCCCGCGATGGAGATCGCGTGCGCGCAGAAATTCCCGGCCGGCTTCAAGCCGGGCTCGGAGGATCTGTCGATCAAGAACAAGCTCGCCAATTTCGAGAGCGGCATCTTCCTGACCACGGTGCCGACCGGCAACTACCGCTGCCTGCCCGCGCCCTATGAGCGCGCGTGCATGATTGCCAGCTATTTCAAGAAGAACAAGATCAAGGGCAAGGTCGTTCTGCTCGATCCGGGCGACAAGCCGTTCGCGCCCAAGGCGCCGGGTTTTCTGGCCGCATTCCACGAGCTCTACAAGGACGTCCTCGATTACCGCCCGTCGACCAATATCAAGTCGGTCGATCCGATGAAGAAGACGGTCACCACCGAGTTCGACACCATCAAGTTTGACGACGCGGCGATCTATCCGCGCGTGCGCGCCGCCAAGCTGATCGAGGATCTCGGGCTGAGCAATCCCAAGAGCCCGCAGATGGAGGCCGACATCGACGTCTACAAGTACTTCGCCAAGGGCGACAGGACTTGCTACGTCACCGGCGACGCACGGCCGATGCCGTTCTCGAAATCGGGCAACACCTCCAACAGCGAGGCGCACTACGTCGCCAAGGTGATTGCCGCGCACGAGGCCGGCAAGGACATCGATTGGGTCAGCCCGCAAACCATCTGCTATTCGATGGTCAATGCCACGCCCGAGGAAGCGATTATGGTGAAAGCGAAGTACGACCGGAAAACCTTCGGCTTCACCGACGTGCAGCTCGACAACAAACGGTCGGCGGCGCTCGGCAAGGCCACCCACGAGTGGGGCGCCGGGCTTTACCGCGACATGTTCTGAGATCGGTGGGCGCGCCACTGCTCGGGCTTCCGATTAACGCAGGCAGGGACGTGCCCTGCCTGCGCGTCCGGCAGCGTTTTCGAAGGGTGTAACGCAAATGGACAATTCGAACGTCAACCGCCGCGGCTTCGTCAAAGCCTGCAGCGCCGTCGCGGCGCTCGCGGCGGCGTCTGCCGGGCGGCTGGTGCAGCCGGCCTTCGCGCTCGCCGATGCGCCCAAGCTCAAGCTGGTCGACAAGGCCGGCAAGCCGATCAAGGCGAGCGCGCTCGAAGTGCACGCCAATTACCTGTTTATGTACCCCTACGTCAGCACGCCTTGCCTGTTACTGCGGCTCGGCGCGGCGACGCCGCGCAATGTGGAATGCAAGGATGCGAAAAAGGCGGCCTATACTTGGCCTGGCGGCGTCGGCAAGGACGGCGCGGTCGTTGCCTATTCGGCGATCTGCAGCCATGCGTTCTCCTACGACAGCAAGCAGACCAGCTTCCTGACTTATAGTAAGGCGCGCACTCAGGTCTCTAGCCACAGCCGCGCCATCACCTGCTGCGCGCATGCGTCCATATTCGATCCCGCCGCCGGCGCCAAGGTGGTCGGCGGTCCCGCCACCTTTCCATTGGCCGCCGTGCAGCTGGCCTACCAAACCGACAGCGACGAGTTGATTGCCACTGGGCTCGTCGGCACCGCGCTGATTGATGAATTTTTCAAGGCCTATCGTGGCGAGCTCAACGCGCAGTATGGGCGCGGCGCCTACCGGGCCGTGGTCGAGGGGCAAACGACCGTGCTTCCCATGCAGGAATACAGCAAAAACGTTGTTCAATGTTGAGGCACAGCCGAATGAAAGCCTATTCAGCCGCCGGCGCGGCGGCCGGTGTCGCCTCGTGCGCCTGTTCCTCCGGTACATACCAGTCGAGCTTCTCGCGCAGCCGCACGACGGAGCCGATGATGAGAATCGCCGGGCCCCTGACGCCGGCCTTGACCGCCTTCTCCGCCATGGTGTCGAGCGTTGCCGTCAACACTTGCTGATTGGGGCGCGTGCCGTTGTCGATCAGGGCTACAGGCAAAGACGGGGCAGCGCCGTTCTCGATGAAGGCGCGCATGAGCTCAGCAAGGTGTTCGAGGCCCATATAGACCGCCACCGTCTGACGCGGCTGCAGCAGCAGCTTCCAGTCGAGATCGATGCGGCCGTCTTTCGAATGGCCGGTGACGAAAATGCAAGTCTGAGCATGATCGCGATGGGTTAATGGGATTCCCGCGTACGCTGCGCAACCGGAGGCGGCCGTAATGCCCGGAATTACCTGGAACGGGATGCCCGCCTCGGCAAGCAGCTCGATCTCCTCGCCGCCGCGGCCGAACACAAAGGGATCGCCGCCCTTGAGCCGGAGCACGCGCTT
>CAYLMY010000144.1:6099-8447 GCA_964384635.1 uncultured Undibacter sp. | reverse complement strand
AACTGTAGCCAGGGATTGTGCCGGCTCGGCAGCGTGAACGGGCCGGGCAGGGTGCCGCGGTCGCCGAACGCCGTGTTGTCGAGCACGCCTGAGGCCCGCTGGTTCGGGTTATCAATGTAATCCAGTGTGCTGCGTTCGCTCGGCAGCGGCTCGGTGCCGGGGTCGAGATAGGACCGCTTTTGAATAATGATGCGGGTGCGCGTGCGCCCGTTCTCATCGCGGCTGACCACCACGGTGTGGTCGCGGTTGTAATACACCCGCTTTTTCTGTGGCGCGGCGTTGGCCGGAGCGGCCAGCAGGCCCAAAGCCCCAGCAAACGCGACGGCAACCGCGAGATATTTCAAGCGCATGATGTCCTCTGGCCAAGGGCCGCTAGTTCATAATGCAGTCTAGTCGGGTTCGTTTCGCCGCAATAGGGCCTGATCACGGGCAATTGTCCAGGTTAAAGCCTTAAAACCGGACCTAAGCCGGGTTTGTGTGTCATTTCGGCCAAAGGCGCCGTTCTAACGGCCGATGCGGCGCGGTAATGGGCGGTTGGCGAGTGCCTTCCAAAGCAGCTTATATTTCGGCGTTGAGGCCAAAATGGGGTCGCGCTGGCCGCAGAAACTGCGATGCAATTCGGCCTTTGCGAACAGCGCACCGATCTTCGGCTCGCTGCCGGCGGCGAGCAGCGTCAGCCGGTCAAGCGCGCAGGACAGCGTCGCGCGCTCGATGAGTTCGCCGCCGCGGCAGAACCAGCCGGACAGTTGCAACATGGGATCGTCATAGGCGCGCACGAAGCCGAGGCAATGGCGGCTCAAGCCTTTCGAGGTTGTGAAGGTGACGATCGTGAGCGGCCCGAACTTGCTCGCCAGCGGCGCGGCCGATGGCTGCATGTCCGCCGGCCCGAGCGCGGCGGCATCGGCGGCGATGGTCGCGGCCGGCGCCGGGAAGCGTGTGATTTCGCCGCCGGCGCGATAGATCTCGACCTGGAGATAGGGATCGGCACCGTCCGGTTCGCCGAGCGTGAGGATATCCTTGCGGCCGCCGCCTTGGCGGTCGCGCCGGATGGCATAGTGCGCGGGCGTGTCGGCAGCTTCCGGAATGGCGAGCGCGAAAGCCGGGAACGGCTTTCCGATTTCGACCCATTGGGACTGCGACGCTGGCTCGGCGCGCATCGCTGGCCGCGCTTGGAAGGAATGCGCGGCGGCAACGGAAAGCACCGCGATCCCGCATAGATAAGCGAGCCAGCGCACCATGGCGTCGGATAGTTCCTCGCGCCAGCAATGCAGGGCCGGATGCATCCCTCTGTCTCCGCAGGCTCCCGTTGTCTTTGCGCTTATTCTCGCCTAGAAGCGCTGCCATCCGGTTGCGCCATGATACAATAGGCGTGGCAAAAGTATTGGAGCGTTAACAATGGGTTACAAGGTCGCCGTGGTGGGTGCCACCGGCAATGTCGGGCGCGAAATGCTCGATATCCTGGCCGAGCGGGCGTTCCCCGCCGACGAGGTGGTGGCGCTCGCCTCGCGCAAGAGCTTGGGGACCGAGTGCTCGTTCGGCGACAAGACGCTGAAGGTGAAGGCGCTCGACCACTACGATTTCTCCGACGTCGACATCTGCCTGATGTCGGCCGGCGGCGCGGTGTCTAAGGAATGGTCGCCCAAGATCGCAGCGCAGGGCGCGGTGGTGATCGACAATTCATCCGCCTGGCGCATGGACCCGGACGTGCCGCTGGTGGTGCCGGAGGTGAACGCCGACGCCGCGGCCGGCTTCGCCAAGAAGAACATCATCGCCAACCCGAACTGCTCCACGGCGCAATTGGTGGTCGCGCTCAAGCCGCTGCACGACGCCGCCAAGATCAAGCGCGTGGTGGTGGCGACCTATCAATCGGTGTCGGGCGCCGGCAAGGACGCCATGGACGAGCTGTTCGCGCAGACCAAGGCGGTGTTCACCGTCGACGAGATCGAGCCCAAGAAGTTTCCCAAGCGAATCGCTTTCAATCTGATTCCGCAGATCGACGTATTCATGGAGGACGGCTACACCAGGGAAGAATGGAAGATGGTGGCCGAGACCAAGAAGATACTCGATCCCAAGATCAAGCTCACGGCGACATGTGTTCGTGTGCCGGTGTTCGTCGGCCATTCGGAAGCGGTCACCATCGAGTTCGAGAACCCGATCAGCGCCGACGAGGCGCGTGAGATTTTGCGCAAGGCGCCCGGCTGCCTGGTGATCGACAAGCGCGAGGACGGCGGCTACGTGACGCCCTACGAGTCGGTGGGCGAGGACGCCACTTACATCAGCCGCATTCGCACCGATCCGACCGTCGATAACGGTCTGGTGCTGTGGGTGGTCTCCGACAATCTGCGCAA
>CAYLMY010000144.1:2774-5999 GCA_964384635.1 uncultured Undibacter sp. | reverse complement strand
GCCGCCACGCGGCGGAATTGGCCGCTCGCCTTGTCGAGCACCGACAGTTCTCCGGTGGCGACGCCGAAATAGGCGCCGTGCGTTCGCACCGTACCGTGTTCGATCAGTTTGGCCAGACCTGGGAAGGTCAGCAGGCTGTCGAGGCTGTTGGCGATGTTCGCCCATTCCAGCCTTGTGAGGTAATCCGCCGGCGAAAGGCCCGCGCGTGACACCTTGGCGGCCGCCGGCGCCATCAGCTTCATCCAGTTGCCGATGAAGTCGCCGGGTGACAGCGGCTCGGCGTTCTCGGCGAAGGCTTTGACGCCGCCGCATTGCGCGTGGCCGAGCACGACGATGTGCTTTACCTTCAACGCGCCGACACCGAATTCCAAAGCGGCGGAGACGCCGTGCGCCTGGCCGTCCGGCGCAAAGGGCGGCACGATGTTGGCAACGTTGCGCACCACGAACAATTCGCCCGGCCGCGCGTCGAAGATCACCTCCGGCGACACCCGCGAGTCGGAACAGCCGATCACCATGATCTCCGGCCGCTGCCCGGTTTCCGCCAGCGCGTGGAAGCGACTCTGCTCACGCGGTAGCCGCTCGCTCAGGAAGGCGCCGTAGCCGTCGATCAGCCGTTGCGGGAAATCCATGGGGTCTGCTCCGCCTAACTTTCGCCCTTCTATTCATGCCCAGATCGCCATTGGCAATCCGTAGGTCATTGCAGCCATCAGCCCCCGGCCAGGCACATCGCAGGCCCGCTAGTTAAGGTAAAACCCGGATTTCATGGCCGCCGTGCCTAATTGTCTTGCATCCGGCCCGCTGAAACCGGTGCAAGCCCCGATATTCATCGCTCGTTGATGTACAATCGACGATTCGCACGCAAGAATCGATTCCGCACATGCTGTCACCGAACAAACCCCTTATCCAAGAACAGTCGGCCCCGCGATTCCGAAGCGGCGGATTCTCGGGGCTCCAGATCGCCGTGCTGGGCGTCGTATTCACGCTGCTGATCTCGGTCCCGATCTGGACGCATCCGCTGCCGCCGCTATCGGACTACGTCAATCACCTGGCGCGCATGCAGGTGATCGCGACGCTGTCGAAGAACCCGCAACTGGCGAAGTTCTATGAGCTCGATTGGCAGGTCATCCCCAATCTGACCATGGACCTGATTGTGCCGTGGTTGGCGCACGTCATGAAGATCTATCTCGCCGGACAGGTGTTCATGGTCGGCATGTTTGCGCTCATCGTCTCCGGTACGCTGGCGTTGAATCGCGCGCTGGTCGGGCGCTGGTCGGTGATGCCGCTGTTCGCCATTCCGCTGCTTTATAATTACGTCTTTCTGGTCGGCTTGATGAATTACATTTTCGGCATCGGCGTTGCCTTGTGGGCGCTGGCCGGCTGGATCGCCGTGCGCGAGCGCGTCTGGCCGATCCGCTTCGCGCTGTCGACGGCAAGCGTGCTGGTGCTGTTCTTCTGTCACTTGTCGGCGCTCGGCATTTACGGCATCGGCGTGCTCTCGTTCGAGCTGTGGCGCCTGTGGGAACGCCGGGTCGAGCCGTGGCCGGGCCGCATTGTCGATTTCGTCGCCAGCGGGCTGCCGTTCCTGGCCGCGGCGCCACTGCTCTATGCCAGCCCGACCATGCAGCTGATGTCGGCGATGTACTGGGACCAGCGCGGCAAGATCGACGGTCTGACTTATGTGTTTGTCGATTATTCCGACATCGCCGCCTTTGCGCTGATGGCAGTAATGGCCGCGAGCCTGATCTGGGCGATCCGCCACCGGGTGCTGCGTTTTCATCCGCTGGTGTTCGTGCTGATCGTGGTCGGCGGCGCGGTCTATTTCGCGCTGCCGCGGGTGATGTTCGACACTTACATGACCGATCAGCGGGTACCGCTCGGCATCGTGTTCATGCTGTTTGCCTGCGGCGACCTGGAATTGCGCCGCCGGCTGGTGCGCCGCGCCGCCCTAATCGTTCTCATGGTGCTGATTGCCGGCCGGCTGATCGAGATCGATTACACCTGGTCGCAGCTGTCGGATTCGACCAGCGAGATGCGCTCCTCGGTGCGGCGCATCGTGCCGGGTTCGAAAGTGTTCGTGGCCTACGCCGACCGCTCTTCGTTCGGCGAAGACGTGCTCGACCTCGGTCTGGTGCATGCCGCCTGCATCGCCATGATCGAGCGCTCGGCGCTGGTCACCACCGCCTTCACGGTCGCCGGCAAGCAGGTGATGCATGTGCGGCCCGAGTATCGCGACTTTGCCGACATCACGGACGGCGTACCGCCCTCGGTCTCGCAGCTCATCGTCGCGGCCGATCTCCCGCAGTCCTACATGCCCGCGTTCTGGCTGAACTGGACCAAGTTCGATTATCTTTATGTCTTGTTCACCGAAGACGACGCGCCCAATCCCGATCCGGAGCGGCTGAAACTCGTCATGGACGGCGACCGCTTCCAGCTTTATCGCATCGTCAAGCCGCGTTTCGCGAACCTCGATACGCCTTGAACCATTCGCGGCGGCCGATAAAGTTGCCGTCATGACCATCCGTCCGCGCCGCAGCGTGCTCTACATGCCGGGTTCCAACGCCCGCGCGCTGGAGAAGGCGAGGACGCTCGCCGCCGACGGCGTCATCCTCGATCTTGAGGATTCGGTCGCCCCCGACGCCAAGGAGGCCGCGCGTCGCCAAGTCTCCGAGGCCGTAAAGGCGGGTGGCTTCGGCGCGCGCGAGGTGGTCGTCCGCGTCAACGGCGTCGACACACCCTGGCACGCCGAAGACCTTGCCGCCGCCGCCCATGCCGCGCCCGACGCCATCCTGGTGCCGAAAGTCTCGAGCCCCGACACGCTGGAGCAGGTCGGCCGCCGCCTGCTCGACATGGCGATCTCCCACAAGACCAGGGTGTGGGCAATGCTCGAGACGCCGCTCGCCATCTTCAATATCCTGGCGATCGCCGCCGAAGCGCGCGATTCGGAATCGCGGCTGGCGGTCCTGGTCATGGGTACCAACGATCTTGCCAAGGACACCCGCGCGCGCCTGGTGCCCGGCCGCGCGCCGATGTTGGCTTGGCTGTCCACTTGCATCGCCGCCGCGCGCGTTCATGGCGTCGATATTCTCGACGGCGTCTACAACGATCTCGCAAACAGCGACGGTTTTGCGATGGAATGCGCGCAAGGGGTCGAGCTTGGCTTCGACGGCAAGACCCTGATCCATCCCAACCAGATCGCGCCCTGCAACAAGGCATTCTCGCCGTCGG
>CAYLMY010000144.1:0-2674 GCA_964384635.1 uncultured Undibacter sp. | reverse complement strand
TCGGCCGGCGCGGCCTTTGCGCAGGGCCGGATGGTGGACCCGTCGAAGGTCAAGCCTGAATTTCGAGCAGCAGCCGAAAAGAGAGCCGCCGAGCAGAAGAAGCTGGCGGACTGCCAAAAACAGGCGGCCGCACAAAAGTTGCTCCCGCGCGACCGCGTCAAATTCCTCACCGACTGCTTGGGCAAGTAATCACGCCCACGGCCGCGCGGCTTTAGCCGTTTCCTCGTAGCTTACGATCTTGTCCGCCTTCTGCTTGGTCAGGCCGATATCGTCGAGGCCGTTGAGCATGCAGTGCTTGCGGAATTCATCGACCTCGAATTTGACCACGCCGCCGTCGGGTCCGCGGATTTCCTGTTTCTCCAAATCGATGCTCAGCGTGGCATTGGCGCCGCGCTCGGCGTCGTCGAATAGCTTCTCCAGTTCCTCGGGGCTGACGCGGATCGGCAGCACGCCGTTCTTGAAGCAGTTGTTGTAGAAAATGTCGCCGAACGAGGTGGAGATCACAGCGCGGATGCCGAAATCCATCAGCGCCCAGGGCGCATGTTCGCGGCTCGAGCCGCAGCCGAAATTGTCGTCGGCCACCAGAATCTTGGCGTTGCGATAGGCCGGCTTGTTGAGCACGAAATCCGGGTTCTCGCTGCCGTCGTCCTTGAAGCGCATTTCGGAGAACAGGCCCTTGCCCAGCCCGGTGCGCTTGATGGTCTTCAGATATTGCTTGGGGATGATCATGTCGGTGTCGACATTGATCATCTTCAGCGGCGCCGCGACGCCTTCGAGGGTGGTGAATTTCTGCATGGTTCCTGATACTCCCGGCCGCTCGGACGGCCCATTGTCATAGGGTCTTCGCTGGTCCGGTCAATAGCCGGGGCTTCGCCCCAGCCATACGCATATCGGCAGCGTTACTCCGCTGCTATCTCGCCCGCGCGGCGGTCGAACTTCGACTCGCGCTTCAGCTCGCAAATCTGCAGGCTGTACGAGGCGTAATAGATATCGCGCCCCTTGCGCTGCGCAACGCGATGTTCCGGATGCATGCGCCAAGCGCGCTGTGCCGCTTCCGACTCGAACTCGACGATTGTGCAGCGCTCGCCGTCTTCGGCGAAAAAGCCTTTGTGCGAGATATAGCCCGGCATTGAGGCGGCGAGTTCGACCATGCGATCGACCAGCGCGACATAATCCTCGCGCACACCCGGCACCAGTCGGGAACGGAATACGGTGACGATCACGCGGTCCCCTTTTCCTTTTAGGAGTTGATGCAAATATCAACTGAATCCTGCGGACCGTCAAATGCAGGTTTTCAATCGCAATTATTTGACGCGGTGATCGCGCCGTCATTCCGCGCTCGCCTCGATCGCCTCCATGTCGGCGTCCGAGAAGCCGAAGTGGTGGCCGATTTCGTGCACCAGCACATGTGTAACGATCGCCGGCAGACTGTCCGCGCGGTCATCCCAATAGGCCAGGATCGGCCGCCGATAGAGCCAGATCATGTTGGGCATCTGGCCGGACACCGGGTCCGAGCGGAACGGCAGGCCGATCCCCTGGAACAGACCGAGCAGGTCGTAGCGGCTGCGCAAGCCCATGGCATCGACCACCTCGGGAGTGGGGAAGTCCTCCACCCGGATGACCAGGTCCTCGCACAGGGCGCGGAAATGCGCCGGCAGCCGCGCATAGGCCTTCGCCGCCAGCGCCTCGATATCGACGAGCGAGGGCATGGCCCCCTGCCGGGCGCGACGGTCGTCGAATTGGCCTGTCATACCAGTCATGTAGGGCAGCGCGGTGCGCCCGCCAAGCCATTGACGGAGTCGGCCGGATGGGCGACCGTTTATTATTGCGGCGCGCGGCAGGGAGCCCCGGATGCGTTTCATTGCGGCCGGCTTTGTCCTCTTGGCGGGGATTTTGGCGCTCAGCCTCGGCGCCGTGGTGCCGGCGTCAGCCGCAAAATCCAAGGCGTCGCGGTACGCCGAAACGCAAGCACGGATCATCGTGCATCCGCGGCTGAGCTATCCGGGCCCCAATGCCAAGCGCTACTGCCGCTCCTGGCTGGCCAAGGAATACCGCGTCAGCGGGACGGTGATCGTGCCGCGCATGCAATGCTGGTGGCAGTAAACGCTGAGATAGCGACCCGGGCCGTTTCTGATCCCGGTCAAAATAACCACACAGTTTGATGCTATCGCGTTTTCAATCGAGGCGCGTCAGCGGCCCGGCGATCGCGCATGCAATGCTGGTCGGAGCGGGAGCGCAGGCGGCGAACCAAAATTTGGTGTTCGACGTTTTCTTGACGAAGCCCACGAGGAGGCTGATATGAGAAAATTCTTGATCTTGTGTGCGGCGGCCGCGGCCCTGATTCTGGTTGCCGTATCGGCTCCGGCAGATGCGGCAAGCCGCAAGGCGCAAGGTTTGACGGCCGGCCAGGCGGTTCAGATCGACCTCAGCGCCCGGCGCTATCATCGACGGCACGTATACCGCTATTACCGGCCGCGCTATCGCCATCGCTATTACTATGGCCAACCCTACTACTATGCCTACCGCTATTATTATGTGCCGCGCTATTACCGGTATCGGCACTATTACCCGTACCGCTATTATTACTATCGCCGGCCGGGGTTCTATTTTGGCTTCGGATTCTGAGCCAAACGAAAGGCCCGCCGAAAATGGCGGGCCTTTTTGCACTTAAATT
>CAYLMY010000143.1:0-8566 GCA_964384635.1 uncultured Undibacter sp. | reverse complement strand
GCCTGCTCGAACATGTCGCGCACGCGCGAGGCGCCGACGCCGACGAACATTTCGACGAAGTCGGAGCCGGAAATGGTGAAGAACGGCACATTGGCTTCGCCGGCGACGGCGCGCGCAATCAACGTCTTGCCGGTGCCCGGCGGGCCGACCAGCAGCACGCCGCGCGGAATGCGTCCGCCCAGCCGTTGGAATTTTCCGGGATCGCGCAGGAACTCGACGATCTCCTGCAAATCCTGCTTGGCTTCGTCGACGCCCGCGACATCCTCGAAGGTGACGCGGCCATGCGCTTCGGCCAGCAATTTTGCGCGCGACTTGCCGAAGCCGAGCGCCTTGCCGCCGGCGCCTTGCATCTGGCGCGACAGGAAGATCCACACGCCGATCAGCGCGATGAACGGCAGCCACGACACCAGCAGCGAGACGAACCACGGCACATTGTCCGACGGCGGCCGCGCGGTGATGGAGACGCCCTTGGAATAGAGCTTCTGCACCAGACCGGGATCGCTCGGCGCATAGGTCTGGAAGTTGGTGCCGTTCGAGAAGGTGCCGTGGATTTGCGGACCCTGGATCACCACGTCGCGCACGCGGCCCTGGTCGACCTCGCTGAGCAATTGCGAGAACGAGACTTCCTGCGAATTGGTGTGCTGGCCCGGGTTCTGGAACAGCGTGAACAGCGCCAGCAGCAGGAGGACGATGATCACCCAGAGGGCGAAATTGCGTAAATTCGCGTTCATGCGCAGCCTTTGACCACCGCGCGCCCGGCGCCGCGGCTATTGTTTTCTATGCTCAGGATTCGTGGCGACTTCACGTCCACCTGTCCCCTTGCCAATGTAGGCAGTGCCGGCGTCAAGGGAAAGACCTCGAATCTTTATATTCTAGCGCGTTTTCGGCGTTTTGGCTTTGTTACGTCCGGCCGTGGTTAAGGTTCTACGACGCCGCGGCGGCGCCCTTTCCACGACAATTCGGCCCCCGGCGAGCGTCACCAGCGCGCCGGCCAGGCTGCGCCGAAAGCGGGCATTGCCGGCATTTTGGGCGTCGTCGAGTGCCGTTTTCAGCGATTCAAGCTTGGCAAGCTCCACGGGGCCTTCATCGCCCGCTTTGGCCACCGCCCGCCCAAGCAGGCGCAATGCAATCTCGGCCGCCAGTTGTGCAAAGCCGCTCGCCTCGAATCCGCTCGCGCCCGGGCCGGAAGGCCGTACCGCCAGGTTCTCCTCGGCGCGGTCGACGGCTGCTTCGATCGCCAGGTCGGCCCGCTTGAGCCGCCGCGCCAACAACGCCAAGCGGCGGGCATCGAGTCCCTCCTGGGCGAGCGCCGGCATCAAGCCGCGCAGCCGCACACGGGCAAAGCGCGGATCGCGGTTGCTCGGGTCCTCGGCAAACGGGATTTTAGCGGCGCGCAAGGTGGCGACCAGCCGTGCCTTGGGGATGTCGAGCAGCGGGCGCACCAGCCTGAGCCGCCCGTCGCCGGGCAGGATCGCGAACCGGCTCATTGCCGCCAGTCCCGTGATGCCGCTGCCGCGGCTCATGCGGATCAGCACGGTCTCGGCCTGATCGTCGAGCGTGTGCGCGGTGAGCACGTGGGCGGCGCCGGCCGCCCGCGCGGCGCCGCCGAGCAACCGATAGCGCGCTGCCCGCGCCGCCTGCTGCAATCCGGTCGCGGGCTTGACGCCGCGCCAGGCAAGCGTGCGGTGCGCGAGCCCAAGCTTGCGCGCCAGCCGCGCCACGCTCGCGGCTTCGCGCTTGGACTCCTTGCGCAGGCCGTGATCGACGGTGGCCGCAATCAGCTTTGGCGGCGCTTTAAGCGACTGCCGCCAGCGCGCCGCCAGCACCATCAGCGCGATCGAATCCGGCCCGCCGGAAACGGCGAGCAGCAAGGCCGGAAAATGTTCGAGACCGGAGAAAAGCGATTTGGCTTCCGCGAGCGTGACCGGCTTGGCGCTGGGCGTGGGCATGATCCGCCCGATAGCACTTTTCGCGAACGGGCCCTAGCAGCCTAGCAGTGCGTGCGCTTCTGTTCCCGCGCCACGCCGCGCTTCACGGCCGACGAGGCGCGCGGATATTTGCGCGCGACCTCGGCAAAGGTCGCGCAAGCCGCTTCCTTCTGATGCAATGCTGCGAGCGACTGGCCGAGACGCAACAGCGACTCCGGCGCCTTGCCGGCGTGCGCGTATTTGGTGGAGACCGCCAGAAACGACTCCGCGGCATCGCGGTAGCGTTGCTGCTGGAACTGGCTTTCGCCCAGCCAATATTGCGCTTCCGGCAACAGGCGCTCTTTCGGATATTTGCGCACGAAGTCGTGGAACGCCTGCTCGGCCAGCGCATAGTCCTTGTGCAGCACATAGCCGTAGGCCAGCTGATATTCATCCTTGGGCGAGGCCGATGGCGGCAAAGTCGCGATTTGCGTGCCGGTCGCGCTGGTATTGCGCGGCGGCGGCAACTGCGAAGCCGGCGGCTGTACAGGCGGCGGCGCCATCGGCGCGCCCTCGGGCGCCGGCGCGGGTGGCTCCGCGGCCGGCGCATTGCCGGCGAGCGTGGACAGGTCGAGCGGCGCGCCGGCGGCGCGCCCGCCCGGCGCTCCGACCGGAGCTTCGTTGGTCATGGTCTGCGGCGAAACCGCCGCCGTCGCATTGCCGAGCGTGTGCGGAACGCCCGGCGCGTTGGGATGCCGCGAAGGATCGAACACGTCGGAGCGTTGCCCCGGCGCGGCGGCAGGCGCACCGTTGCCAAGCGGCGCCGCGGCGGGAGCCACCGCCGCGCCACCTTTCGCGCCCAGCTGCTGCAAGCGGTATTCGGTATCGTCCTGCATGCGCTTGAGCTGCATTTGCAGCATTTGATTCTGGTGCTGCAATTGCTCGATGGTGCCGGTGAGCTGGCGCAGCGCGTTCTCGATTCGACTGACGCGGCCGCTGAGATCGCCGCCGTCGGCTTGCGCCACTTGCGGCGGCGGCGCCGGAGACTGTTGTGCCTCGGGTTGTTGCTGCTGTTGCTGCCGGTTGGGGTTGAATAGGTTGTCAAGGAAGCCGCCGGATGAACGGTCCTGCGCGAGCGCCGTGCCGGGCGCCCACAGCAGCGCCGCGGCGAGGACCGCGGCCGGAAGCGTGCGAGCGATACGCGCGCGGCGATGGGGACGTGTCATCGGCGAATTCGGTGGCAAATCAGTATGGATAATGGTGATTTCAGCGGTTCCTAGCATAGCCTTTCGAGTACGACCAGAATATGGCCGCACCGCCCTGGAAAAGGCGCCAGGCCGCGTCGCTCACTTCGCGGCGGCGCCGGTCGCAGGCCGACTGCGGCGGTTGGTCAACCATTCCTCGAACCGCTGCAACACCACGTAGAACGACGGCACGAACAGCACCGCCAGGCAGGTGGACGCCAGCATGCCGGTGAACACCGTCAGACCGATCGAGGCGCGGGCATTGGCGCCGGCGCCGGTCGCAAACACCAGCGGCGTCACGCCGAGGATGAAGGCGAACGACGTCATCACGATCGGCCGGAAGCGGGCGCGCGCGGCCTCGACCGCCGCCTCGACAATGCTCTTGCCGTCCTCGTGCAGCTCGCGCGCGAACTCGACGATCAGGATCGCGTTTTTGGCTGACAATGCGATCAGCAGCACGATGCCGATCTGGGTGTAGAGATTGTTGTCGATGTGCAGCGCGCGAAGCGCCGCCACCGGACCGACCAGCGAGATCGGCACCGCCAGGATCACCGCCAGCGGCCGCAGCCAACTCTCATATTGTCCGGCCAGCACCAGATAGACGAGCAGCAGCGCCATGGCGAAGACGAAATACATCTGATTGCCGACCAGGTTTTCCTGGTACGACATCGCCGACCAGAGAGAGGTGACGTGCGGCGGGAAGGTCTTGGCCGCGATCTGGTCCATCAGCGCAATGGTCTGCCCGCTGGAATAGCCTTGTGCCGGCAGGCCGATGATGGTCGCCGACGGGTAAAGATTGTAGAGGCTGATCAGCGACGGCCCCACCGCCGGCTTGATCGTGACCATGGTGCCGAGCGGAATCATGGCGCCGGCATTGTTGCGCACCGTCAGGTGGTTGATGTCGTCGATGCGCTGGCGGAAATCGGAGCCCGCCTGCACAAACACCTGGAAGGTGCGCCCGAACTTGGTGAACTGATTGACGTAGCTCGAGCCGAGATAGCCGGCTAGCGCCTGGAACACCTGGTTGACGTTCACCTGCAGCGACTGCGCCTTCACGCGGTCGAGTTCGATGGAATATTGCGGGGTTTCGGCGCGGAACGAGCTCAGCGCCAGGCGGATGCTCGACTGCGATGCGGTGTTCTCGACGGTGGTTTCCACCACCCGCGCCAGCTTGACGTAGTCAGCGCTGGCGTCCTGCAGATTGACCTGCATGGTGAAGCCGGCGGAGAAACCAATGCCCTGGATCGGCGGCGGCGGCAGCACGCGCACTTTCGCCTCCTCGATCTCGCCCATCGCCTTGTTGAGGTTTTCCACCATCGGCAGCAGGCCGTCTTTCTTGCCGCGCACTGACCAGTCCTTGAGGATGATGTAGGCGATGCCGGCCGAAGCGAGCGAAGCATTGTTGTCGAGCGCCGACACGCCGGCGATGGTGACGACTTGCTCGACGCCGGATACCTTGCGCGCCACTGTGCTGACATGATCGAGCGCGCGCTGCGTGCGCACCAGCGAGGCGCCGTCGGGCAGCTGCACAGTCGCCACCATGTAGCCCTGGTCCTCGTAGGGAATGAAGCCGGTTGGTACGCGCGAGAAGCCGTAGAACGTCACGCCGATGATGACGATTGCCAGCACGGCCATGATACCGGCATGGCCCACCATCCGCCGCATCAGGCTGGCGTAGCCGGTCTCCACCTTGAGATAGGCGGCGTCGAAGGCGCGGTAGGCGACATTGCGTTTTTCCACCGGCACCGTCGGACGCAGCCAAAGCGCGCATTGCGTCGGCTTCAGCGTGACCGCGTTGATCGCGCTGATCAACGCGGTGGCGGCGATCACCAGCGCGAATTGGGCGTACATCTGCCCGGTGAGGCCGGGCAGGAACGCCGCCGGCAGAAACACCGCCAGCAGCACCAGTGTGATGCCGACGATGGGGCCGAACAGGATCTGCATGGCGGCGATCGCCGCCTGCGGGCCGGTCATGCCCTTGTCGATATTGTGGGCGGCGCCCTCCACCACGATGATGGCGTCGTCGACCACGATGCCGATCGCCAGCACGATGGCGAACAGGGTGGCGAAGTTGACGGTGAAGCCGAGCGCGGCCATGGCGGCGAAGGCGCCGATGATGGTGACGGGCACGGTGGTGGCGGGCACCAGCATGGCGCGCCAGTCCTGCAGAAACACCAGGATGACGATCAGCACCAGGATCGACGCTTCAAACAGCGTCTTGTAGACCTCGTCGATCGAGGCCTTCACGAACACCGTGGTGTCGAAGGGAATGGAATAGCTCAGGCCCTGCGGGAAACTGCCCGCGAGCTGCTTCATGCGGGCGTTGACCTCGGTCGCCACCTCGAGCGCGTTGGCGCCGGGCGCCAAGAACACGGCGAGACCGGCCGCCGGCTTGTTGTCGAGCTGGAAGATCTGTCCGTAGGTCTGCGCGCCGAGCTCTACCCGGCCGATGTCGCGCACGCGCGTGAGCTCGCCGGTCGGGCCGGTCTTGACCACGATATTGGCGAACTGGGCGGGATCGTCGAGGCGGCCGGCGACATTCAAGGTATATTGAAAGTCGACGGTATCCGGCCCCGGCGGCGTGCCGATCTGGCCGGCGGTGACTTGCGCATTTTGTTGTTGCACGGCGTTGATCACGTCCTGCACCACCAGGCCGCGCGCCTTCATCTTGGCCGGATCGAGCCAGACGCGCATGGCGTATTGGCCGGCGCCGAACACGTTGACATTGCCGACGCCGGGCAGCCGCGCGATTTCATCCTTGAGGCTGATGGTCGCGTAGTTCGACATATAAAGGCTGTCGTAGCGGCCATTCGGCGAGGTCAGAGCGACGATCTGCAGGATCGACGTCGATTTCTTCTGCACCGTCACGCCCTGCGACTGCACCGCGTCGGGCAATCCGGACAACGCCGACGACACCCGGTTCTGCACCAGCACCTGGGCGAAATCCAAATCGGTGCCGATCTTGAACGTCACCGTCAGCGAATAGGAGCCGTCGTCGGCGGCGTAGGACTGCATGTAGATCATGCCTTCCACGCCGTTGACCTGCTGCTCGATCGGCAGCGCCACGGTGTCGATCACGGTGCGGGCGCTGGCGCCGGGATAGCGCGTGGTCACCTGCACCGTCGGCGGCACCACTTCGGGATATTGCGCTACCGGCAATTTCAACAGCGCGACCACGCCGATCACTACGATCAGGATGGCGATCACGTTGGCGAGGACGGGCCGCTCGATGAAGAATTTCGAGAACATGGCGGCGCCCTTTACTTCGCGCCAGGCGTCGAACTTGCGTTTTGCGGCGCCACCTTCTGGCCGGGCACCGCGCGCAAGAGCCCGGAGACGATGACGCGGTCCTCCGGCTCGATGCCCTTCTCGATCACCCGCAGCGCGCCTTCGCGCACGCCGATCTCGACGTTGCGCTGCTCGACCACATTGTCCTTGCCGACGACCAGCAGATAGCGCCCGCTCTGGTCGGCGCCGAGCGCGGAGTCGGGCACCAGCAGCGCGTTGTCCTCCTTGCTCGTCGGCACGCGCACGTGCACGAACATACCGGGCAGCATCACGCGGTTGGGATTGTCGAGCTCGGCGCGGGCGGCGAGCGTGCCGGTCGAGGCATCGACCGTCGGCGAGGCATAGTCGAGATGGCCGACGTGCGGATAGCCCTGCTCGATCTGCAGCCCGATCTCCACCGGCACTTTCTTGAGATCTTCGGGCGTCAACCCGCGCTTGCGGATTTCGGCGCGGATGCGCAGCACGTCCTGCTCGCTGACGTCGAAATTCACGTAGATCGGATCGGCCTGCACGATGGTCGCCAGCACGGTCGGCGCGGAGCCGCTGCCGACATAGGCGCCGACCGAGACCTTGCGCGCGGTGGCGATGCCGTCGAACGGCGCGGCGACGCTGGTGTAGCCGTAGTCGAGCTCGGCCTGCTTGGTGTTCGCGATCGCCTGATTGAGGCTGGCCTTGGCGCTGTCGCGCGTGCCTAGCGCGTTGTCGAGTGCGGCTTTCGAAGCCGAGCCGCTCGGCACCAGCGCGGCCTGGCGCTTGTAGTCGGCTTCGGCACTGACCAGCGTCGCCTTGGCGTTGTCTTGCGACGCCTTGGCGGCCTGCAGCTTGAGCTCGTAGGGCTGCTGCTCGATGACGAAAAGCACCGTGCCCTTCTTCACGAAGGCGCCATCGTCATACTTGATGGCTTGGACGAAGCCGGCGACGCGCGCCACCAGATCGGCGGTGTTGACCGCGGCGGTATTGCCGGTGGCCTCCAGGTAATGGGTGACCGTGCGCTTGACCGGCTGCGCCACCGTCACCTTGGGCGGCGGCGGCGCCACGTAAGTGTTCTGCTCGCCGCAGGCTGCGAGCGACACGAGCGCCAGAAAGGCGCTGAAAAATTTCCACCCATTGTGCCCGCTGGCTGGCGATCCGCGCACGGTCAATGCCCCCCGCAACCGATGGTCGCCGGGTCATGCACGGGGATACGCCCCTCGCCACGCCCGGATAGACCAAGGGTTCCGCGAATTGGGCGGATTTGCAAGCCACAAAGGGTTGACAATGGATGGGCGGCGGCGCCACGGCGCCGCCCGACCGGTTCATGGGCGGCGATGGCGCCGGCTTACGAGCTGGCGTTGAGCACCGTCACCGCGCGGCGGTTCTGCGACCAGCAGGAAATGTCGTCGCACAGCGCAACCGGCCGCTCCTTGCCGTAGGAGATGGTGTGCATGCGGCTGGCGGCGACCCCGCGCGAGATCAGATAATCGCGCACCACCTGCGCGCGCCGCGCGCCAAGCGCCAGATTGTATTCGCGCGTGCCGCGTTCATCGGCGTGACCTTCGATGGTGAACTGGCCGTACTGACTGTAGGTATTGAGCCACTGCGCCTGCTTGTCGAGGGTGGTGCGCGACTGCGGCGTGAGCTCGGTCGAGTCGGTTTGGAAGAACACGCGGTCGCCGACATTGACCACGAAATCCTGCTGGCTGCCGGGCGTCGCCGCGGCCCCCTCGCGCGTTGCGTTCTGCTGGTTGGCGCAAGCCGAAATCGTGAGCGCCGCAGCGAGCACCGCCGCGAAGCGGACCCCGCGCGCGATTTGCCTCATATCGATCATTCCGGTGCCTCCATTCGTCACGCACAGACCGGACCTTGGCAGTTTTTGTCTAGCAGGGCGTGAGTTAATTGAACGTTCCATCAACCTTGATGGAACCTTGCGCAAGCCCGTTAAAAGCGCGGCAACCCTGCAAACTTCCGTTGATGGTTAAGAGCTAGTGAAAATAAGGCGTTATCACGACAACAGCGGCGACCAGGCCGGATCCGAGGCATAGCTGGGCGTCGGCTCCTTCAATTCATTGCGGCCGGTGATGTCGATCGTATAGAGGTTCGGGCCGGCGCCGGGATCGCGGAAGAACATGATCACGCGCCCGTTCGGCG
>CAYLMY010000142.1:3669-8625 GCA_964384635.1 uncultured Undibacter sp. | reverse complement strand
TATTTGCTTTCAGACGCCCCTGATCCCCCTTGATCGGCGCGAAAAGCTAATCTAGCATTTTTTTGTGGCCAACTATTGATAGTGAAAAGCGGAGCAAGATTAAATGCGTGCGTTGACAGCGATCATATCAATGATGGTTGCGGTATTTCTCGGTATTTTTATTAATTCGGTATCAGCTATGGGCCGCATCCCGCATGATCTGCGGGAATTTCGAAGTACGCCACGAGAATTTCGCGGCGCACCAGGCCCTATTGCTGGCGCTGGGCTCTCGGTCTTGATTGTAGCGGGAGGGGCCTATTTCATCATTAGGCGTTCGCGTCGGAAGGCAAAGTAAGCACTCGCCTTCAGCCGCGCTCTTTGATGACAAAAGGTTCCATTGTGAATCGTATTTAGGGCTCGGACTATAAAGTGGTCCAGCAGTCTATGCTGGAGCATGAGCCGCGAAGCGTTGCTGATTACTGGGTAGCTGCTTTAGCAGAGACGACGGCTATTAAATTTGCAGCGCGCGCACCGCGCCCAATAGATCGCGTACTTGCGTTTCCGAAATATTGCGCGTGATGAAAACCACGCGGCTGGCGCGATTCTCATCCGGCCATTCGGTCAGCTCGACTGGCGGGTGCGCCAGATGCTGTACGAATTGCACCACCACCGGCCCCGGGCAGCCTTCCACGTTGAGGAAGCCCTTCACCCGCAGCAGGTCGGGCCCACGCATCGCCATCAGCGTGTCCATGGCGCGCGCGAAGACTTGCCACGGCATTGGCTTATCCTCGCTGATAACGAAACTCACGATGCCGTCGCTGTGGGTTGCTTCCGCGACGTAGGCGTTGCGCTGGTCAGCGGCCGGCTCGGTGAGCCGCGTCGGATCGAGCGCGCCGTTGACGGCCTGCAAGATCTCCGCGCCGGGATTGAGCGCGCGCAATTGCGCGGCGAGCCGCTCGGCCGCCCCTTCGCCGGCGATGTCGGTCTTGGTGACGACCAGCCGGTCGGCCAGGATCACCTGCTTGCGCGCCTCCGCCGACCAGGAAAACGTATCGGCGCCGGTCTCGGCGTCCACCACCGTCACCACCGCCTCGATGGCGAACACCTCGCCCAGCGCGCGGTCGGTGGTGAAGGTTTGCAGGATCGGAGAAGGGTCTGCGAGCCCTGAGGTCTCGATCACGATACGATTGAAGTCGGGGATTTCGCCGCGCTCGCGCTCGATCACCAGGCGGCGCAGCGCCAGTTGCAGATCGCTGCGGGTGATGCAGCACAGGCAGCCATTGCCGAGCAGCACGGTCTCGTCGGCGCTTTCCCGTACCAGCGCGTCGTCGATTGCCGCGGCGCCGAATTCGTTCACCACCACTGCGGTGCTTTTCCCTTCCGGCGTTGCCAGAAAACAGCGCAGCAGTGTGGTCTTGCCGGCGCCCAGGAAGCCAGTCACCACGGTGACGGGAATCCGCGCCCCCCGCGCGCGCTTGAGCTTGCGCCCGAATTGGCCCGCGGCCGAGGAGGGGAACAGCTCGTTCATGCTCATGCCGTCATCGCCCGCGAAGGCGGGTGATCCAGTAAACACCGCGGTATCGATATGGCCAAGCGTTTAGCTATCCTCCGCTCGTCCCCGCGAAAGCGGGGACCCAGTTCTGTAGCACTGGATTCCCGCTTACGCGGGAATGAACGGAATATGCGTCTGCGCGCGCTTCGAATTAAATATCCATCTCCAGCACGTACAGCCCACCGCTGAAGCGATCCATGGTGTAGACGATGCCGCGCTCGTCGACGAACACGTCGTTGAGCTGGATCGCGCCGACCGGCGTGCCCTTGGGCGGCGGCGGCACGAAGGCGGCGACTTCCTTGGGCTGGTACGGATTGGAAATGTCGTAGGCGCGCAGGCCCCCGTTGAAGAAAGTGCCAAGCACGATCTGGTCCGAATTCCACGCCGTCGGCACCGGCGGGTTCTCATGCAGGTTATGCGCGCCGAAGCGGCCGCCGCGGTCCTTATAGGCGTCGACCGGCGGCAGCGGGCAGGTGGCGATCGAGACCAAGTGGGTCTCGTCGCGCGCGTCCAAAATCCACACCAGCTTGGGCCAGTCCTTGGCGCTGTTCTCGGTCGACTCATCGGTGACGATCAGCAGGTTGCGCGCGAACAGCGGCATCACCGTATGCATGAAGCCGGTATAGGGCGGCGAATTGGTCCAGTGCGAGATCGGCTTCGGGTGCACCTTGTCGGCGATGTCCATGACGAACATGCCGCCGTCGATATATGCCAGGTAGAGCCGGTCGGGCCGCTGCCTGTAGACATTGGTGTTGTGCGCGCGATAGCCCTTGTCGAGCTTATGGCGTGGCGGCGGCGGCGCGCTGTCGCCCTGGCGCGTGCCCGGCATCCACCAGCGCCCGGCCTCCACCGGTTTCGACGGGTTGCGCACGTCGATGCAGCGATAGAACTGGTCGTCGAGCGGATGGCTGGGCTTAAAATCGGCGCCGCCCGCCGCCATGTGCACGTATTCGCCGTCGCAGAACCACAGCTGATGCACGCCGCGCGAGGTGGCGCCCGAGCAGTCGAAGAACGAGATCGAGCGCGGCTTCTCCGGCACCGATACGTCGAACAGCTCGAGCCCGGCCGGCTGCTGGCCCGGCTTCTGCGTCTGATAGGCCACCGCCATGATGTCGCCGGACAGTTCCAGCGAGTTCGAGCGCATGAAGGCCTGCGGCAGCTCGGTCTGTACCACGACCTTGGGGTTGCGCGGATCGGTGACGTCGACGCCGGTGAAATTCTTCGGCGCGCTCTCGTGCGCCAGCCAGATGATGCGGCGCCCGTCCTTGGCGAGTTGCACCGACATGCCTTCGCCCATGCCGCCGAAGCCACCGAGGTCGTTCTGCGCGAGCAGCTTGAAATTCCAGCTCACGGGCTCCCCGCCCTTGCCGAGCGGTGTGTTGGCGGCGGACATTTGCGTCTCCGATTGATTTCAAAAAGAAGGCCGGCGCGGGACCGCGCCGGGCGATGGCTTACCGCTCTCCGGGGCGCCGCTCAAGCCTTGCTCTTGCGCGGCGCCCAGCGCGGCGGCCGCTTCTCGCGGAAGGCGCTTAAGCCCTCGGCAGCTTCGTCGCTCTGACGCCTGGCGGAATGGCTTTCGATCAACCCGCTGAATGTCTTGTCGTCGAGATCGCTCCAGGCAAAGCGCAGCGCGGCCATCTTGGTCGCAGCCACCGCCTCCGGCCCGCTCGCCAGCAGATGCCCGACGATGCGCTCGCCTGCCGCCGCCAGCTCGGCCAGCGGCACCACCTCGTGCACCAGGCCGATGCGGCGCGCCTCGCCGGCGTCGAAGCGCTCGCCGGTCAGCGCGTAGCGCCGGACCTGGCGCAGGCCGATGGCGTCGTTGAGCTGCGGCACGATGATGGTGCCGGCGACCCCCACGCGCACCTCCGCGATCGAGAAGCTGGCATTGTCGGCGGCGATCACGATGTCGCAGGCCGAGACGATGCCGGTGCCGCCGCCGAAGCAGGCGCCCTGCACCAGCGCCACCGTCGGCACGGGCAGGAGGTTCAGCCGCTGCACTGCAGCCGCGGTCATGCGCGAGGCGCGCAAATTCTCCTGCGGCGAGGAGCGACGCACCGCGTCGAGCCAGTTGATGTCGGCGCCGGCCTGGAAATTGCGCCCCTCGCCGGTGATCACCACGGCGCGTAAAGCGCGCCCGGCGAGATCGTCATAGGCCGAAAGCAGCGCCTCGATCATCTCGCCGTTATAGGCGTTGTAGACCTCCGGGCGATTGAGCGTGACGCGCGCGACGCCGCGCTCGTCCACCCGCCAGAGAACCGGGCCGCTCGCGCGTTCTGCATTCATTACACCGACACCCGCCTTGTTCCTGCCCGGCGGACAGGATAATGCCCCGGCAGAGCCTACCTCAAGCGAGGGCGGTGTTGCTTGGCCGCCCGCAAGATGCTGGCCGCGGCACCGGCTTTTGGCGCTGGCAGATTGTGCGCGGACCGGCTAAAGCCGCGGCCAATAGTGCAACGGGAGAGTTTCGTGATGTCGAAGAATACCCTGAAGATTGGCTGGATCGGCGCCGGCCGCATGGGCACGCCCATGGCTGAGCGCCTGCTCAAGGCCGGCCACGGCGTGTCGGTCTGGAATCGAACCCGCGCCAAGGCCGAGCCGCTGGCCGCCAAGGGCGCCACACTCGTCGACAAGCTCTCCGACCTCGCCTCTTGCGACGTGGTGTTCTCCATCGTCTCGACGGGCAAGGATCTAGAGCAGGTAATTTTCGGCAAGGACGGCGTTGCCGCCGCCGGCAAGCTGCCGAAGGTGTTCGTCGATTGCTCGACCATCTCGGTCGAGGAATCCGCCGCAATCCGCAAGCAGCTGAAGGAGCGCGGCGCCGACTACGTCGCGGCGCCGGTGTCCGGAAACGCCAAGGTGATCAAGGCCGGCAAATTGTCCGCCATCCTCTCCGGCCCGGAAGCCGCCTGTAAAACCGTGATGCCGTTGATGGAGGCGATCGCGCCGCGCGGCGTGGCGCTGGCCGGCGAGGGCGAGCTGGCGCGCGTGTGCAAGATCGCGCACAACGTCATGCTCGGCGTGGTGATCGAGAACCTGATCGAGATCATGCTGCTGACCAACAAGATGGGCGTGCCCCGTCACCAGTTCCTCGCCTTCCTCAACAATTCGGTGATGGGCTCGATGTTCACGGCCTACAAGTCACCGGCGCTGGTGAATCTCGACTGGACCACGACCTTCACGCCGGAGCTGCTGCGCAAGGACCTCGACCTTGGTCTCGAGCTCGGCCGCGAGATGGACGTGCCGATGCCGGTGACGGCGGCCACGCGCGAGGTGCTACAAGGCCATTTCGGCCATGCCATGCTGCAGAAGAACCCGCAAGAATACATCCAGAAGGACTTCGCCGCGCTGGCCGAAACCATGGCGCTCGCCGCCGGCATGAAGCTCGAGCCGGAAAACAAGAACGTCCCGACCGGGCTGGAGAG
>CAYLMY010000142.1:0-3569 GCA_964384635.1 uncultured Undibacter sp. | reverse complement strand
CCATGGCCTTCAAGCTCTATAGCGCGCCGCAGTCGACCTGCAGTCAGCGCGTGCGCTTCGTGCTCAATTCCAAGCAGCTGCCGTTCGATCTGGTCGAGCTCAACCTGTCGGCCGGTGACCAGCTCAAGCCCGACTACCTCAAGCTCAATCCCAACGGCGTGGTGCCCACCCTCGACCACGACGGCCAGATCGTCATCGATTCCACCGTCATCACCGAATATCTCGACGAGGTCGCGCCGGAGAAAAGCTTCACGCCGAAGGATCCGGTCAAGCGCGCCCACATGCGCGCGCTCATGCACTACATCGACGAGATGCCGGCCGCCTCGGTGCGCTTCCCCACCTTCAACCTCGCCTTCCTGCCGGGCTTCCAGAAGATGAGCCGCGAGGATTTCGTGGCGATGGCGGAGTCGAAGCCGCTGCGCCGCGAGTTCATGCTGACCATGGGCCAGACCGGCTTTCCCAAGGCCGAGATGGACGCGGCGCTCGCCCGCTTGCGCCGCGCCTGGGAGCGCATGGACGCCGAGATCGAGGCCAGCGGCGGCCCCTGGCTGCTCGGCAAGGACATCACGCTCGCCGACGTGGCGGTGATGCCGGCGCTGGTGCGCATGGATGATCTCGGGCTGGCCGACTGGGCCGACTTGCCGCGCGTGGTGACCTGGTTCGACAATATCCGCGCCCAGCCGGCCTTCAAGCCGACCTATTATTTCGGCTCGCTGCTGAGCGAGAAATTCCCGCACCTGAAAGAGAAGCAGGCGAAAAGTGCGTAAGCGCGTTTCCGGCAAAATGAGCGCGTAGGCGTTCACCGTGCTCACCGCCGCCAGGAACGACAAGCTCACCCGCGTCGGGCCCGGCACGCCCATGGGCGATCTGCTGCGGCGCTATTGGATGCCCATTGCCGGCGCCAGCGAGTTCAGCGCCGATAAGCCGATCAAGCCGGTGCGTCTCTTGGGTGAAGACTTGACGCTCTACAAGGACCTGAGCGGCCGCTTTGGCCTCATCGCGCGGCACTGCGCACACCGCGGCGCCGATCTTAGTTGCGGCACCGTGGAAGAGAACGGCCTGCGCTGCTTCTATCATGGCTGGAAATTCGACGAGCGCGGTGCTTGCATCGAGCAGCCCTACGAGGACGTCGCCAATCCCAATCCGAAATCGCGCGACGGCTGCGCCATCGCCGCCTATCCGGTACGCGAGCTCGCCGGCCTGTTGTGGGCTTATATGGGCCCGCAGCCGGCGCCCGAATTGCCGGTATGGGAGCCGTTTACGTTCAAGAATGGCTTCCGCGAGATCGTTAAGGCCGACGTTCCCTGCAACTGGTTCCAGTGCCAGGAGAACTCCATTGATCCCGTCCATTTTGAATGGATGCACGAGAACTGGAGCGCGCAATTGCGCGGCCAGGACAATAAAGCCGCACGTCACTTGAAGATCGCCTATGACGAATTCGAGCACGGCTTCATCTACCGCCGCATCCGCGAGGGCGGCAGCGAGGCCGATCCCAACTGGTCGGTCGGCCGCGTGGCGCTGTGGCCGAACGGCTTCTATCTCGGCATGCATTTCGAATGGCGCGTGCCGGTTGACGACGAGAACACGCTCAGCATCTCTTGGTTCTTCATGCGCGTGCCCAAGGGGCGCGAGCCTTACGTGCAGGACGAAATCCCGACCTGGGTCAGCCCGGTGCGCGACGAAGCCGGTCGCTTCATCGACAGCCACGTCGTCAACCAGGACATCATCGGCTGGGTCGGGCAGGGCCGCATCGCCGACCGCACCAAGGAGAATTTGCGCTCGAGCGACATCGGCATCATGGAGATGCGCAAGCGCTTCTTCGCCGACCTCGACAAGGTCGCCAAGGGCGAGGACCCCTCCGGCATCGTCCGCGATCCGGCCAAGGCCGCCTGCGTGGCGCTGCCCGACGTCATGCGTAAATACAATGTCGAGGGTGTGCCGCTCGCCGACTACGACAAGCACCCGCTGTTGAAAGAGCGCCTCGCCGGCTTCCGTCACCACTACGGCCAGCCGGCCGAGGTGCGTCGCGATTTCGAAAGGGCGATGGGACTGCTAGCCTGATCGGTGCGCGATAACGCGCGCCGGAACGGCCGGCTGCCAAGGCATGGACCTCTTCAGCATCGTGCTCATGCTGTGCGTCGGCAACACCGTTGGCTGGCTCGTCGGCATCTATATGGAGGGCGGCCGTCTCGGCGTGCTCGGCGACGTGAGCGCCGCGACCGCCGGCGCGCTGGCGGCGGGATTCATCTACCGGCAATTCGTGCCGCAAGCCGGACACATCGGCCTGCTGGCGGTCGGCATCGTGACGGCGGCCATTGCGCTCGTGCTGTGGCGCCGGTTCGTCCCCGCGGCTCGCTAGCTACTCCGCCGCGTCCGGCGCCGCCGCATCGAGCGGCGCGGTGCAGGCGTCGTAGTCGTACAGCCAGCCGCCGTCGGTGCGCCCGCGCATCCACACGTTGCGGTGCGACGTGACCTGGATCTGCGCCGCGCGCGCCTGCCGGTGCGCCTCGAAGGTGCGGAAGGCGCTGCCCACGTCCTCGTAGCCGAAGCGTTCAAGGCAGCGCGCCATGATCATGGCGTCCTCCAGCGACTGCGCCGCGCCCTGCGCCATGGTCGGCGTCATCGGATGCGCGGCGTCGCCCATCAGCATGATGCGTCCCGCGCTCCAGCGCGGCATCGGATCGCGGTCGGCGAGCGCCCATTTGTGCACGGCCGGACAAGCCTCGAGCACGCGGATCACGTCCGGGTGAAAGCCCTCGAATGCCGCGCGCAAATCGCGTAAGTCACCCATCGCCGACCACGAGTCGAGCTTCCATTCCTGGTCCGGCACACTGGTGACAAAATAGAGCTCGTCCTTTTGCGGGTTGACGTAATAGATCACGATGTGGCGGTCCGGCCCCCACCATTTGCAATTGTCGTCGAGCGCGAGGCCGCCGAGCCGCGCCGCTGGAAACACCGCGCGGTAGGCGACATTGCCGGTGAAGCGCGGCTGTTCCGGGCCGAACAGGATTTCGCGCACGCGCGAATGCAGGCCATCGGTGGCAATCAGGATATCGGCGGCGGCGGATGTGCCGTCGGCGAACGTCATCGTCACGCCGGTTTCGCTCTGACTGAGATCGGTCAGCCGCTTGTCCAGCACGATCGCCGCGGTCGGAACGCGCGACAGAAGCGCCGCGTGCAGGTCGGCGCGATGGCCGAGCAGATAGGGCGCGCCGTAGCGCGCTTCGGCCTCGGCGCCGAGCGGCAACTCGAACTGCATCTCGCCCGTGTCCCATGTCCGGTTGCGCCAGTAACGCGGCTGCAACGCAACGCTTCGGATGTGCTCTTCGAGATCGAGCGCGCGCAGCACGCGCAGTGCGTTCGGGCTCATCTGGATGCCGGCGCCGACGCGCGCGAAGGCCTTGGCCTGCTCGTACACCGTCACGGCGACGCCGGCGCGATGCAGCAGGGCAGCCATGGCCAGCCCGCCCATGCCGGCGCCCAGGACCGCGATTTTCGGTTTTGTTGCCATGGGCGAGGCGCGCCTAGCCCGTGATCAGCGCGATCAGCCGCAGCAGGGGATAGTCGAA
>CAYLMY010000141.1:2238-8702 GCA_964384635.1 uncultured Undibacter sp. | reverse complement strand
CGGACTTGCGCGACACCGAGGTCCAGCAGCCGAATACGACGGCGACCTTGTCTTTGGAGATCAGCTCACGCGCCTTTTCGGCAAACAGCGGCCAGTTCGAGGCCGGATCGACGACGACGGCTTCCAGCTTCTTGCCGAGCAAGCCGCCCTTCTTGTTCTGCTCGTCGATGAGCATGAGCATCACGTCCTTCAGCGTGGTCTCGCTGATGGCCATGGTGCCGGAGAGCGAATGGAGAATACCGATCTTGATGGTGTCGGCGGCTTTGGCGGCGTGGACCGCCCCGGTAGCCGCAAACGCCAAGCCCGCAGCAGCCGAAAGCCACCAACGGGCATTCGGTCGCTTGGCGACCGCCTGCATTGATTTGATCATGTGCAAAAACCCCTGCGTTTGACGCGCTCTCCGTCCCGGCGACGTCGGCGCAGCAACGGTTTCGCAAGCCTTGTGCCACGTCCCGCGCAGCCTCTAAACGCTTGACGCGTGGGGCTTTTTTCATCTCGTGGCGACGCGTCAATCTCAAAGTCGAGAAAACTGATTAAATATTAGGCGGTGTGCTTATTTATTTTTCGCCGTTAAACGACCGCTGCCATTGCGGCGGCGAAGCGCCGCAAGGTCCTTCGGCTACACCCGGGATCTTCAGCCGCGCATTCCCAGCGCGCTCACCATTATCGCGGCAGCCCCTTGGCTAATTGTCCAAAATGAGGTTGCCAGCGCGGGGCGCCGCTGCACGCAGCAAGGCCGCGCTGCTGTCGCAAATTCTTAGCGTAAAGGTCACGACAGTTTCACCCCCCGGTCTCGGCGTCGCCATGATCGGCTTCTAAGCATCGCCCCGGGTAAGGACGACGACTCAACGGAGGCTGACCATGCTTCATTGCAATGCGGCAAAGCTTCCCGCCAGCCGAACCTTTGCCATGCCCGCGCGTTGTCCCCATTGCGGCGACTGGATGGTGGCGCCGCTGGTATCCGAATTCGTGATCGGTGGCGAGATCCGCCACCACTGGGAATGCGACGGCTGCGGCGAAATCTCCACCACCATGATCCCGCTCGACCAGCTTCGGGCCCCCACGGCGGCGGAATAGCTGCTAGGGTCCGGTGTTTGCCAAATGGCTGTGCACAGCCTGATCCAAGGAGGAGCAAACATGACAAGGACGTTTCTGCGCCCGACCCTGGCCGTTCTCGCCTGCGCCGGCGCGCTCGTTTTTGCCTCGCCGTCCATGGCGGCGATGATGAATATGAAGGCCGATCTGAAGGCTTCCAACGAGGTGCCGCCGGGCAACAGCAAGGCCAGCGGCTCGGTCACCCTGACCTATGACTCCGCTTCCAAGAAACTTTCCTGGAAAGGCAGCTATTCCGGCCTCAGCGGTCCGGCCACCGCCGCCCACTTCCATGGGCCGGCCCCTGCCGGCAAGAACGCCGGCGTGATGATTCCAATCAACCCGCACGGCCCCTCATTCGAAGGCTCGGCGACCCTCAACGATGCCCAGGCCAATGCCCTGATGGGCGGCAACATGTACGTCAATATCCACACCGCGGCGCACAAGGCCGGCGAAATCCGCGGCCAGGTGGCGAAGTAACCGGCTCAAGCCTTCGTTTCCCACGCGACATTGCCCGCCGGCGCGCCGGCGGGCTTTTTCTTGGCTGGCCGCTCCCCACAGGTTTCGCTGAGCTTTGCGTCCACCGCCGCGGCGATTTATCGTGGCCGCCGGGACCAATAAGGTTTGCGGCAGCGAGGAACGCCCATGGCTCAGACAAACGGCGCGGCGCCCATTCTGGTGTCGGGCGGCGGCATCGGCGGGCTGGCGGTGGCCTATGCACTGGCGCGCCAGGGCTTGCCCGTGCGCGTGTTCGAGCAGAGCGCGGAGTTCCGCGAGGTCGGCGCCGGCATCCAGCTCGGGCCCAACATCTTCCGCGCTCTGGAAAAGATCGGCCTCAAGGACGCCATCCTGGCCGACGCCCACCGCCCGCCGGCGCAGGAAATGCGCGACGCGCTCACCGGCAAGCTGATCACCCGCATCCCGCTGGGCGAGGCCTTCTTCGAGCGTTTCGGCCAGCCCTACGCGGTCACCCATCGCGCCGACATCCACGGCAGCTTTCTCACAGCCTGCCAGGATTCAGACCTGATCACGCTGGAGAACAGCCGCCGCGTCGACTCTTATGAGGACCATGGCGACGGCATCACCGTCGTCCTTGATGATGGCGAGCGCGCGAAAGGCCGCGCGCTGATCGGTTGCGACGGCATGTGGTCGAAGATTCGCGACCGCATCGTCGGCGACGGCAAGCCACGTGTGTCCGGCCATATCGCCTATCGCGCCGTGCTCAAGCGCGAAGACGTGCCCGAGGACCTGTGGCGGCCCGACGTCATCCTGTGGGCCGGCCCGCGCACCCATTTCGTGCATTATCCCTTGCGTCGCGGCGAGCTCTACAATCTGGTCGCCGTGTTCCACTCCGATCATTACGAGGAAGGCTGGAATACGGAAGGCAGCGCCGAGCTGCTGTGGGAGCACTTCAAGGGCCAGCGCCCGGAAGTCTTACGCATGCTCGAGCGCATCGAGACTTGGCGCATGTGGGTATTGTGCGACCGCGAGCCGGTGAAGAACTGGTCGAGCGGCCGCGTGACGCTGCTTGGCGACGCCGCGCATCCCATGTTGCAATATCTCGCGCAAGGCGCCTGCATGGCGACCGAGGACGCCGCGGTGCTGGCGGATAAAGTGGCGGCCTCGCCCGAGGATTTGCCGGGCGCGTTCACCGCCTACCAGCAAGACCGTTACTTGCGCACCGGCCGCGTGCAGATCATGGCGCGCGTCTATGGCGACTTCTATCACGCGCGCGGCGTCACCGCCGAATTGCGCGATCTCGCGCTCGGCGGCCGCACGCCGGAGCAATCCTACGAGGGTATCGCCTGGCTCTACGACGGGCCGTAATCGTCAATCGAAACCGTAAAGCCGCGCCGGGTTGTCGACCAGCAGCCGCTGTTGCGCCGTCGCGTCGGTTGCGTATTGCGGCACCAGGTCGACCAGATCGGCCTCGTCCGCCTCGTGGGTGGGATTCGGATGCGGGAAATCCGTGCCCCATAGCACGCGGTCAGGGATGGCCGACACGATCGCATGGGCGATCGGCACCGCCTCTGCGTAAGGCGGCATGGAGATGCGTTCGGCGCCGCAGACCTTGATCCAGCAATTCTCCAGCTTGGCTAGTTCGAGCAGCGCCTTGAGCGGCGGCTGATCGACGCCATGCTTGCCCGGCACCCGGCCCATGTGGTCGATCACGAAAGGCAGCGGCAGTTTGCGGATCATCTCCGACAGCGGCGCGATGTCGGGCGCGTCGAGATGCAGCACCACGTGCCAGCCGCGCCCTTTGACGCGGTCGATGACGCGGTTGAACACAGCCATGTCGGGCGCGCCGCCGAGATGTTTGACGAAATTGAAACGCACCCCGCGCACGCCGCCGGCATCGAGCGCATCGAAATCGGCGTCGCTGAACGTATCGTTGACGATGGCGACGCCACGATAGCGTTTCGGATCCGAGGCGATGCAGTCGAGCATGGCAGCATTGTCGCTGCCGTGGCAGCTTGCCTGCACGATCACCGCGCGCTCCACGCCGAGATGGTCGTGTAGCGCGCGCAGCATTTCCTTCGGCGCGTCTGCCGGCGTATAGCGGCGGCCGGGCGCATAGGGGAACTTGTCGCCCGGCCCGAACACGTGGCAATGGGCGTCGCAACTCCCCGGCGGTAATTTGAAGCGCGGCTTGCGGCGGCGCTTGAGGAATTCCCCTTGCACGTTCATGCCAGCGCCGCCTTCACGCGGGCGGCATTGAACGGCAGGTCGCGCAAGCGTTTCCCGGTCGCATGCGCGAAGGCATTTGCAATGGCGGCGGCCGCCGGCCCGACTGACGCCTCGCCGGCGCCGAGTGACGGCTGGTCCGGCCGGTCGATCAACACGGTCGCGATATGGGGGGCTTCCGGCATGGTGAGGATCGGATAGCCGCGCCAGTCGCGCGACACAATGCCTTCGGGCGAAAATCTTACTTCCTCGTGCAGGGTCCAACTCGCGGACTGAATGATGCCGCCTTCGATCTGGTTCTTCAGCCCGTCCGGGTTGATCACCTGACCCGCGTCCGCTACGGCGAAAGCACGCGTAACACGCAAAGCGCCGGTCGCACGATCGACCTCCAGGTCCACAACCACCGCCACGTAGCATGCCGCGTTCTTGTATTGCGCGAAGCCGAAGCCGCGGCCATGCACGCCGTCGCCCTCGGCGCCGGCTTTCCAGCCCGCGGCCTTGGCTGCGGCTTCGATCACCGCCTGCGCGCGCTTGTCCTTCAGATGCGCCAGCCGGAAGGCGATCGGGTCGGCCGTGGCCGCTGCCGCTAATTCGTCAATGAAGGATTCGATCGCGAACACGTTGGCATAGGCACCGAGCCCGCGCAGCGACGACACCCGCAGCGGGCTCTCGCGCAGGAAATGATTGGTGATGCGGTGAGCGGGAAACGCGTAATGCGGCACCGCGTTGCGGGTGCCACCGCCGCTCCAGCCCTGCCCTGGCTCGAACGGCTGGCCGAGATACCAGCTCGCTAGCAGATTGACGCCGCCGCCCGCGCCCGGCCGCGTGCTGTGGGTCGTGCTCCATAGCTCGTAGTTCCAGTCGGCGATCCTGCCGTCGGCAAGCGAGGCCTTCGCCTTCATCACCATGGCGGGCCCGAACGGCTCCCAGCCGAATTCGTCGTCGCGCATCCATTGCACGCGCACCGGCTTGTCCTTGACCGCGCGCGCCAGCAACGCCGCATCGAGCGCGACATCGTCGGCGCCGTTGTGGCCGTAGCAGCCGGCGCCCTCGGCATGGATGCAGCGGATCACGTCTTGGTCCATCTTGAGCGCGCGGGCCAGATCGCGCCGCAGCGGAAAAACCCCTTGGGTATGCGACCACACCGTCAGCTTGCCTCCGGTAAACTGCGCCAGCGCGCAGGACGGCACGATCGCGGCATGCGCGATATAGGGTTTGGTGAAGGTCGCCTCGAATACCCGCGCGATGCCGGAAGGCGGCGGCGCCTTCTGCTCGCTCACCACCTGGTCGTCGCTTTTCTGGGTGATAAGATGGTCATGCAATTTGCGCTCATCGGGCAGCGCATCTCCGCCAATCCACGTGCTGGTGCGCGTGAGGAATTCGCGCGCGCGTACCGCCTGCTCCTCACGCTTGGCGATCACGCCGAGGAACGAACCGTCGCGCACCACCGCGACCACACCGGGCAATTTCTTTGCGCCACGCAGGTCGACATGATCGAGAATGGCGTGATAGCGCGGCGGCCGCACGATGCGTCCGTGCAGCATGCCGGGCAGCCGCAGATCCTGCACAAAGGCGGGCGCACCGGTAACCTTGCCGGGAATGTCGCGGCGCTGCACCGGCTTGCCGACGATTCTGTGCGAACCATAGGGCTTGGGCAGAACCTTGCCGGTCGCCGCGCGACGCAGGTCGGCTTGCGACGCCAGCTCGCCATAGCTCACCTTGCGCGTGCCCGGCGCATAGACGACGCCGTCCTGCACGGTCAGCTCGTCCGACGACCAGTCGAGCCGCTCGCCGGCGAGCTCGACCAGCAGGCTCGCCGCCTCCGCGCAAGCAGCGCGGATGGCGGCACCGCTGTCCTCGATCGAGCGGCTGCCGGAGGTGAAGCCTTCGTCCGGTGTGCGCGCGGTGTCGCCGGAAATCATTTCGATGCGCGTCGGCGGCAGATACAACTCTTCCGCAGCGATCTGCGCCAGCGCGGTGAGGATGCCCTGGCCGAGTTCGACCTTGCCGGTGAAAATGGTCGCGGTGCCGTCCGGGTTGATGCGCAGCCAGGCGTCGAGCCGGCGGTGGCGCGCCAAGCTGCCGGAAAGGCGCGCGCGCTGCTGCGCCGACACTGGCCCGCGCATGCTGAAAGCGATGACGATGCCGCCGGCCGCGGCGGTAAACTGGCGGCGGGTGAGCGTCATTGCGCCTTCTCCGTCGACTTCGTCATCGCTTGCGCGGCGCGCAGCACGGCACGGATGATGCGCGCGTGCGTCCCGCAGCGGCAGAGATTGCCGGCCAGCGCTTGGCGCACCGCCTGCTCGCTCGGATGGGGCGTACGGTCGAGCAGCGCCTTGGCGCTCATGATCATGCCGGCGCTGCAATAGCCGCATTGCGCGGCCTGCTCGGCGATGAAGGCCTGCTGCAGCGGGTGCAGATTTTCAAGCGTGCCCAGCCCTTCCAGCGTGACGATCTCCGCATTGGCCACGCCACCCGCCAACGTCACACAAGACCTCACCGCCTTGCCGTCGATCAGCACCGTGCAGGCCCCGCATTGCGCCAAGCCGCAGCCGAACTTGGGCGAGTTCAGTTCAAGATCGTTGCGCAGCACGTAGAGCAGCGGCGTGTCGGGCGCGGCCGCGACCTGCCTGCTCTTGCCGTTGACCTTCAGTGTCAGCGCCATGACGGATTTTTAGCGCATGCCT
>CAYLMY010000141.1:0-2138 GCA_964384635.1 uncultured Undibacter sp. | reverse complement strand
TCGCGCGCGCTCTCTTCGCGTAACGCCATGTCATCGCCGCCCTGCACGATGCCGAAAAGGGCAAAGCCTTCGCGTGCGCGACTCTCGAAAGCGCGCTTGCAGCGCTCGGCCCAGCGCAGCGACAACTCCATGGCGCGCTTGATCTCCTCGGCCGATGCCGGCAGCTTCAAGCATTCGTCAAGCTGCATGGCGATATCGGCGCCGAGCAGCGATTGGATCTCGATGGCGCGCTCGGGCGACAGCGCCACCATGGCGCCGTCGAGATGGGAGCGGAAGGTGACGCCGCGCTCGTCGAGCTGGCGCAGCTCCGACAGCGACATCACCTGGAAGCCGCCGGAGTCGGTGAGGATCGGCAGCGGCCAGTTCATGAACGTATGCAGCCCGCCGAGCGCGGCGATGCGCTCGGCACCGGGCCGCAGCATCAAGTGGTAGGTGTTGCCGAGCACGATTTCGGCGCCGGTTGAGCGCAACGTTTCGGGGGTCAGGCCTTTCACCGTGGCTTGCGTGCCGACCGGCATGAAGGCCGGCGTCTGCACGCGGCCGTGCGGCGTGACGATCTCGCCGCGGCGGGCGCCGCCGTCGGTGGCGATCAGGCGGAAGGAAAAGGGCGCGCTCATTTGCCGGCAGGATAAAGCAGACACGCATCGCCATAGGAATAGAAGCGAAAGCCGGCGGCAATGGCATGGGTATAGGCGCGTTTCATCACGTCCAGCCCGCTGAAGGCTGCCACCAGCATGAACAAGGTTGAGCGCGGCAGGTGGAAATTGGTCAGCATCAGATCGACCGCATGGAACTTGTAGCCCGGGGTGATGAAGAGCGCGGTCTCGCCGGAAAAAGCGCGCAGGCGGCCGTCTTTGCCGGTGGCGCTTTCCAACAGCCGCAGGGCGGTCGAGCCCACCGCCACGATGCGTCCGCCTTTGGCCCGGGCGGCATTTAGACCATCGGCCACCTCCGCCGGCACAATGCCGAATTCGGCTTGCATCTTGTGGCCGCTGGCATCGTCCACCTTCACCGGCAGGAAAGTCCCGGCGCCCACATGCAGCGTGACCTTATGGAGCGCGATGCCGCGCGCTTTCAGCCGCTCCACCAGGTCGTCGGTGAAATGCAGGCCGGCAGTGGGGGCCGCCACCGAGCCCTCATAGTGGGCAAACAGCGTCTGGTAGTCAGTCTTGTCCTGCTCGTCCGGAGCGCGGCGTGAGGCGATATAGGGCGGCAGCGGCATCTCGCCCCGCTCGGCGATCGCCTGGTCCAGCACCGGGCCATGAAAGGAAAATGAAAGGGTTACTTCGCCTTCTTCATCTTTGTGTGAAACTTGAGCATCGAGCTCGCCGAGGAAACACACCCGCCCTTCGGCGCCAAATCGAAGGGTATCCCCGACCTGGACCTTCTTGGCGCCGAGGATGAAAGCCTTCCAATGTGAGCCGTCGAGTCGCTTGTGCAGGGTGGCCTCGATCGCGGCCTCAGCCCCCCGCCCGACGCGTCGGCCCTTGAGCCGGGCCGCGATTACCTTGCTGTCGTTGACTACCAGCGCGTCGCCCGGCTGCAGAAGGTCCGGCAAATCGCGCATGCCGCGGTCCTCGAGTTCCGGTGCCCCACCCGGCCGCACCACCAGCACTCGCGCCGTATCGCGCGGATGCGCGGGCCGCAGCGCAATGCGCTCGGGCGGCAGATCGAAGTTAAATTGGTCGGTGCGCATGGGCTTTCTTATACCTCCCTCTGCAAGGGGGAGGTCGGCGCGAAGCGCCGGGTGGGGGTGCGTCGAAACCCGCGGTGAGGTCACCCCACCCCGACCGCCTTCGGCGGTCGACCCTCACCTTTCAGGGGAGGGATTATGCCCCCATCGTCGCCTTGACGATCTTGTCGGGGTCGCTGACCGGCTCGCCGCGCTTGATCTTGTCGACGTTGTCCATGCCTTCGATCACCTTGCCCCAGACCGTGTACTGGTTGTTGAGAAACGGCGCCTCTTCGAAGCAGATGAAGAACTGGCTGTCGCCGGAATCCGGGCTTGCCGCCCGCGCCATTGACACCGTGCCGCGCACGTGCGGCTCCTTGTTGAACTCGGCCTTCAGTTTCTGCCCGGAGCCGCCGGTGCCGGTGCCGTGCGGGCAGCCGGTCTGCGCCATGAAGCCGTCGATCAC
>CAYLMY010000140.1:0-8808 GCA_964384635.1 uncultured Undibacter sp. | reverse complement strand
TCGATGTCGCCCGGCAGCTACGAGGCGGCGCTGCGCGCCGTCGGCGGCGGCATGCGAGGCGTCGACGAGGTGATGACCGGCAAGGCCGCCAACGCCTTCGTCGCCGTGCGCCCGCCCGGCCACCACACCGAGGTGGCGCGGCCGATGGGCTTCTGCCTGTTCAACAACGCGGCGATCGCGGCGCGCTACGCGCAGGACCGCTACGACGCCGAGCGCGTGGCCATCGTCGATTTCGACGTGCATCACGGCAACGGCTCGCAGGACATCTTCTGGTCCGACAAAAACGTGATGTATTGCTCGACCCACGAGATGCCGCTTTTCCCCGGCACCGGCGCGGTTTCCGAGCGCGGTGAGTTCAACACCGTCGTCAACGCGCCGCTGCGGGCAGGCGACGGCGGCGACGCTTTCCGCCTCGCCTTCGAGACCGCGATCCTGCCGCGCCTGCGCGAGTTCAAGCCCGACCTGCTGGTGATCTCGGCCGGCTTCGACGCCCACACCCGCGACCCGCTCGCCAATCTCAATTTGGTGGAGGCGGACTATACATGGGTGACGCAGAAGCTGATGGAGGTTGCCGACGCGACCGCAAACGGCCGTATCGTCTCGCTGCTGGAAGGCGGCTACGACCTGCAGGGCTTGGCGCGCTCGGCCGCCGCGCATGTCACCGCGCTGATGCGCGGGTGAGCTCTTTGCTTCGTCCTACGCAGTGCCGCGGCAGGACCAACAACCAAAGTCACGAATAGGAGGATGACATGGCAAGGATGACAAGACGAGCCTTCGGTCTGCACGCGCTGGCTGGCTCCGTTGCGCTCGGCAGCGGCGCGGCTTCGCTCACGTCAGCGCTCGCCGCCGACAAGATCAAGGTCGGCATCCTGCCGCTGACCTCGCATTCCCCGGACATCATCGCGGGCGGGCGGGGGTATTTCGCCAAGGAAGGCATCGACGCCAGCTTCGTCACTTTTCTGGCGGCGCAACCGATGGCGGTGGCGATCGCCTCAGGCGACGTCGATTTCGGCATCACCGCCATCACCGCAGGCCTCATCAGTCTGGCGGCTAAGGGCGCCGTCAAGGTGATCGGCGGCGCGCTCGAAGAAGCGCCGGGCATCGAAGGCGAGAAAATCATCGTCTCGAAGAAGGCCCATGACGAGGGCGTGACCACGCCGGCCAAGCTCAAGGGCCGCACCTTCGGCATCACGACGGCGGGATCGTCCTTCCACTACATGGCGCACAAAATCGCGCGAAAGGAAGGCTTCCCCGATTCCGACATTCATCTGAAGCCGCTGCAGAAGGTGCCGACCGTGATCGCCGCCTTGAAAAGCGGACAGATCGACGCCTGGTCGATCGTCCCCAATATCGCCAACGCGCTCAGCAAGGGCCCGAGCGTGGTGCAGATCGGCAAGATATCGGATTACATCCCGAATTATCAGGTGACCACGGTTTTCACGTCGACCGCCAACATCGAGAAGAAACCCGATCTCGTTAAGCGCTTCCTGGCGGCTTATTCGATGGGCGTCGCCGACTATAACGCGGCGCTGGTCGAAAAGACGATGAGCAAGAGCGACACCGATGCGATCGTCAAGATGATCCATCAGTACGTCTATGCTAGCATGCCGCTCGAAAAAGCCGCCCCCCGCATCCGCGCCGCGCCCATGCGCATCAGCCCGAATGCCGAGCTCAATCTCGCGAGCGTCAAGGACCAGCTCGAATGGTTCAAGGCGGAAAAAATGGTGCCGGCCAATATTACGATGGAGAAGCTGGTCGATACGCGTTTCGTCAAGACCCGGTGAATGCATTGCGATACTATCCGTCGCGCGGCGCAATGCAGCGCTTTTGGGCTGTAGGTCGGCGACGGCGGGCTGAACGATGGAACTGATCCTCGAGAATATCGGGCATGATTACGCCGAGACCGAGGTGCTGCGTGACATCTCCTTCACGGTGAAGCGCGGCGAGATCGTCTGCATCATCGGACCGTCGGGTTGCGGAAAATCGACGCTGCTGCGGTTTATCGGCGGCCTCGAGCGGCCCGACACGGGCCGGGTGCTGGCCTTAGGCGAGCCGCCCGCCGGATCGCTCAATCCCTTGACCTACATCTTCCAGGACTTCGCACTTCTGCCGTGGCGCACGGTGGAGGGCAATGTCAGCCTGGTGCTGGAAGACCATGGCATCAAGGGCCGCCAGGCGCGCGCGATCATCGACGATGTCTTGGCCCGCACCAAGCTCGCCGACTTCAGCAAGGCGCTGCCGCGCCAGCTGTCCGGCGGGATGAAACAACGCGTCGCCATCGCGCGCGCCTTGAGCGTGCGGCCCGCGGTCATGCTGATGGACGAGCCGCTCTCCGCGCTCGACAGCCAGACCCGCGAACTGCTGATGGACGATCTGATCGAGTTGTGGATGCGCGAGCGCTTTTCCGCCTGCTACGTCACTCACAATCTTGCCGAGGCCGTGCGGCTCGGACACAAGATCGTCGTACTGTCGCGGCGGCCGGGCAAGATCATCGAGGTAGTCGAAATCGATATCCCGCTGAACGAGCGCCCCGCTCGAATCGTCGAGCTCGACAACCTGCAGCGTCAGGTTTGGTCGATTGTGCGCGAGGAAGCGCGCCAGGCCGACATGGAGCTCACCCATGTCGCATGACGTCATCGCCAAGGAAACCGGCGTCGCCGCCCCGGCGAAGAAACCCGCCGTCCGGCCGGTGCCGTTTCGCGGCGGCGGTTTCCGCCACCGGCCGCATGGTCCCGTGTCGCTTTTGGTTTTCATCGCGGTCCTCGTGTTCTGGGAGATCGGCTGCCGCTACGACGTCATCAGCAACATCGCGCTGGCGCCGCCGTCGCAGGCCTTCGGCGCCATCATGGACCTCGTCCACACCGGCATGTTGTGGAAGCATCTGAGCGTCAGCCTCTACCGACTTCTCGCCGGCTGGACACTGGGCACATTGCTTGGCATCGGGTTCGGCATCCTGATCGGACTGTTCTCGCTGGTGCGCGCCGGACTTATGCCTTTGGTGTCGGCGCTGTTTCCGATTCCGAAGATCGCGCTGTTGCCCCTGTTCGTGGTCTGGTTTGGCATCGGCGAGGGATCGAAGGTCGCGACCATCCTGTTCGGCACGTTTTTCCCGACCGTAATCGCGACTTATAGCGGTATCGACAGCGTCGATCGCAATCTGATCCGCATGGGCCAGTCCTTCGAGCTCACTTGGCTGTCGATCGTGCGCAAGATCATCATTCCCGGTGCGCTGCCGGCGATCCTGTCCGGTTTCCGCATCTCCGCCGCGATCGCCATCGTGCTCCTGGTGGCGGCCGAGATGATCGGCGCGCAATACGGCATCGGCGCCTATATTCTGACAGCCGGGGCGGAGTTCGCCATCGACAAGCTGATCGCCGGCGTCGCCCTGCTGTCGGTGATCGGGCTTGCGATCGCCTGGCTGATCGGCCGGGCCGAGAGGTATTTTCTCGATTGGCGCACATAACGCGCCGCCTTGCGGCTTCACCGCGCCGTCAATCCGCCGTCGATCGGCACGTCGGCGCCGGTAATGAAGCCGGCCTCGTCCGACAGCAGATAAACGCAAAGGTCGGCAACCTCCTCCGGCTGGCCGAGGCGGCCGAGCGGGATATCGAGCGCCAGCTTCTGCCGCACGGCTTGCGGGTTGCGCGTGCCGTGCGCGATCTCGTCCACCATCGGGCCTTCCACGAAAGCCGGGCAGACGGCATTGCAGCGCACCGGCGGCTTCAAGCGGGCGCCGTGCAGCGCCACCGATTTTGTGAGCAATGATACGCCACCCTTGGAGGCGTTATAGGCGGTGAGGTTGGGGCCGCCGATCAGGCCCAACACCGACGACAGGTTGACGATCGCGCCGCCCTGCTTACTGAGCAGCGGAAAAGCGTATTTGCAGCCGAGAAAAGCGCCGTCGAGGTTGACGCCAAGCACGCGCTTCCAGGTGGCGAAGTCGGTCTTCTCGATATTGCCGACCGCGGCGATGCCGGCGGCGTTGACCAGGCCGTCGAGCCGGCCATGCTTTTGCTGGATCTCGGCCATGGCGCGCTGCCAGTCGGCTTCCACGGTGACGTCGAGGCTAATGTCGACGCCGGGGCGGCCGGCCAGGTCGCTGGCAATCGCCGTGCCACCGGCGCGCTTGACCGCCGCCGCAATGGCCGCGCCGATGGCGCCGGCACCACCGCTCACCAGCACGATCTTGTTGTTCAGGCCGGCCAAACGCGTCCCCGCAATTGCATTTTTTCGCATTGTCGAGCATTCATCGTCCAATGTCACCCATGCAGCCCGTCTGCCTGATCACCGGTGCATCCGCCGGCATCGGCACGGCACTGGCTTGGCAATTCGCCAAAGCCGGCCATGCGCTGGTGCTCACAGCGCGGCGCGAGGCGCAGCTTGCCGCGCTCGCCGATGAGATCGCGGCCGCCGGCCACGCCCGCCCGCTGGTGATCGCCGCCGACCTCGCCGCACCCGAAGGCCCGGCGCGCCTCGCCGCGGCGCTGGCTGAGCGCAGACTGGAGCCGGCTATCGTGGTCAACAATGCCGGCTTCGGCCTGCTCGGCGAGGCGGCCGAGCTCGACCGCGCGCGCCAGCTCGCCATGATCGATCTCAACGTGCGCGCGCTCACCGATCTCACGCTGCGCTGGCTCGACAGCGAGAGGCGCCACCGCGGCGGCATCCTCAATGTCGCCTCCGTTGCCGGCTTCCTGCCAGGTCACGGCATGGCGGTCTATCACGCCACCAAGGCCTATGTGATCTCGTTCACCGAGGCCCTGCACGCGGAGCTTAAGAGCGAGGGCGTGCGCGTCTGCGCGCTCTGCCCTGGCCCGGTGGAAACCGAATTCTTTGGCCGCGCCGGAATGCCGCAGGACTATTTCCCGGACTATATGACCCGCTCGGCGGAGCGGGTGGCGCGCGAGGGCTATGAAGGCTTCATGGCGGGCCACCGCGTGGTGGTGCCGGGCAAGCCCAACCGAATCATGAGCCTGCTGCCGCGGCTGCTGCCGCGCGCGCTCATGCTCGCCTTGACCGAGCGGCGTTGGAACCGGGCCAGTCGCCGTGGCTGATAATCCCGGCTATCTTCGCTTACCTGAGACGGCATAGGATGCCGCTTCAACGATTGCGCCGGGACGCAGGGACATGGCCGAAAGCAACGCCGACGTGAAGAAAATGCCCTTCGAGCGGGCGATCGAGGAACTGGAATCGATCGTCAAGCGGCTCGAGGAAGGCAAGGTGCCGCTCGAGGAGTCGGTGGCGATCTACGAGCGCGGCGAGGCGCTCAAGAAACGCTGCGAGGAGCTGTTGCGCCAGGCCGAAGCGCGGGTAGAAAAGATCACGCTCGACGCCAACGGCAAGCCGACCGGCAGCGAACCGCTCGACGTGGATTGAGCGCTTCGTGCAGGTCAAGCGCAGGCTCGTCATCTATGTGCAGGGCTACGACCCGCGCGGGCTTGCCGAATATTACCGGATGTTCCGGCGCGAATACCGCCGCACTTGCGATCTTTATGGGCTGAACGGCACGATCGGCCGCCCTGAGAACGATCGCGAACGCTTCATCACCACCTGGGATGCGATCACCAGCGGCGACGGCTGGCGCGTGGCGACGCGCTACATGTTCCTGCGCTGGGAGGACATTATCCGCAAGGACTTCGCGCGCCCGACTTGGTGGAAGATCGTGCACCTGTATCGCACTTTCACGCTGGCCTTGTTCGAAGGCGTGGTGCGGCGCATCTTCAAGGCGCATTGGCGGTTCGGCCTGTTCCTGATCTACCCGTTCGTGCTGATGACAACCTTTGTGCTGCTCGGCATCATGGCCGGCGCGCTGGTCGCGAAACTCGCCGCCGCGCTCGGCGCGCCCGCGCTGGTGGGCGGCCTCATCGGCGCCGGCGCCGGGCTCGCCGCGTTCGTCGGCGTGCTCAAACTCACCGAGCCGCAAACCTATCTGCTTTACATGTGCGACGACGGCATCTCGACCTACCAGTTCGCTCACCGCCAGCGGCCGGATTGGGAGGAACGCATGGAGATCTTTGCCGGCTATGTGGTCGAGGCGGTGGCCGCCAGCGATGCCGACGAGGTGGTGATCGTCGGGCACAGTTCCGGTTCATTTCTGGCGATCGACGTGCTCGACCGTGCGCTGCAACGCGATCCGGACCTTGGCCACCGCGTGCCGCGCGTGCGCCTGCTCACCATCGGCGCCAATCTGCCGATTGTCGGCTTCCAGCCGACGGCGCAATGGTTCCGAGACCGGCTACGGCAGCTTGCGGTCGCGCCCGACATCGACTGGGTCGATTACCAGTCACGCCACGACGTCATGAATTTTTGGCCGTTCGACCCCATTGCGGGCCACGGCATCACGCTGGGCCAAGAACGGCGCAACCCGCTGGTGGTCCCCGTCAGCTTCCGCGACCTGTGGATACCGGACCATTTCGGCCGCCGGCGCTGGCGCTTTTTCCGGGCCCATTTCCAGTTCCTCCACGCCAATGAGCGGCCCGGGGCGGCCTATGACTACTATCTGATCTGCTGCGGGCCGTTAGACCTGATGAGCCGCGCCACCAGGCCCGCCGAGGCGGTTGCCGCCATGGTGGCGAAAACGGGGCCCGGCGCGGCCGGGGAAGCCGCCGAAGCCCCCGGCTGAATTGCCTGAAGGCGCGAAACTAGTGTAAGCCTCACAACAGAGTGTTCCAGGGGCGGCCGGTTGGCGCCCCCCGCCCTGCTGTGGAGCGAGTTTTGCCCGAAGCCTCCAAGACGCCACTGCTCGACCGCGTTCACGTCCCCAGCGACCTGAAGAACCTGTCGCCCGAGCAGCTCAGGCAGCTCGCCGACGAGCTGCGCTGGGAGACCATCGACGCGGTGGCCAAGACCGGCGGCCACCTCGGCGCCGGCTTAGGCGTCGTCGAACTCACCGTCGCGCTGCATTACGTGTTCGATACGCCCACCGACAAGCTGATCTGGGACGTCGGCCACCAGAGCTATCCGCACAAGATCCTCACCGGCCGGCGCGACCGCATCCGCACCATCAGGCAGGGCGGCGGCCTGTCGGGCTTCACCAAGCGCACCGAAAGCAAATACGATCCGTTCGGCGCCGCGCATTCCTCCACCTCGATTTCGGCCGCTCTCGGCATGGCGGTCGCCCGCGACCTCGCCGGCAAGACCAACAACGTCATCGCCGTCATCGGCGACGGCGCCATGTCGGCGGGCATGGCCTATGAGGCGATGAACAATGCCGGCGCGCGCAACGAGCGGCTGATCGTCATCTTGAACGACAACGACATGTCGATCGCGCCGCCGGTCGGCGCCATGTCGGCCTATCTGGCGCGGCTCGGCTCGGGCCACGCCTATCTCAAGCTACGCGACGTCGGCAAGCAGCTCACCCATCACCTGCCCAAGAGCTGGGATCGCGCCATCACCCGCGCCATTGAACACGCGCGCGGCTATGTCACCGGCGGCACGCTGTTCGAGGAACTCGGCTTCTATTACGTCGGCCCCATCGACGGGCACAATCTCGACCACCTGCTGCCGGTGCTGCGCAACGTGCGCGACGCCGAGATCGGACCGATCCTGGTGCATGTGGTAACCCAGAAGGGCAAAGGCTACGCGCCGGCGGAAACTTCGGCCGACAAATATCACGGCGTGGTCAAATTCGACGTCGCCACCGGCGCACAGGCCAAATCGAAATCGAAGGCGCCGCAATATACCAAGGTGTTTGCGCAGAGCCTGATCAAGGAGGCGCGCAAGGACGACAAAATCGTCGCCATCACCGCGGCCATGCCTTCCGGCACCGGGCTCGATCTATTCGAAAAAGAATTTCCCAAGCGCTTTTTCGACGTCGGCATTGCCGAGCAGCACGCCGTGACCTTCGCCGGCGGCCTGGCGACGGAAGGCTTCAAGCCGTTCGCGGCCATCTATTCGACCTTCCTGCAGCGGGCCTATGACCAGGTGGTACACGACATCGCGATCCAGCGGCTACCGGTACGCTTCGCCATTGACCGCGCCGGCCTGGTCGGCGCCGACGGCCCGACCCATGCCGGCGCATTCGACGTTGCCTATCTCGGCTGCCTGCCCGGTTTCGTGCTGATGGCAGCCGCCGACGAAGCCGAGCTGGTGCACATGGTGGCAACGCAAGTGGCCATCGACGACCGGCCGTCCGCGCTACGCTATCCGCGCGGCGAAGGCCTCGGCGTGCCGATGCCGGATGAAGGCAAGCCGCTCGAGATCGGCAAGGGCCGCATTCTGCGCGAAGGCCACAAGGTGGCGTTGCTTTCGTACGGCGCGCGGCTCGGCGAATGCCTGAAAGCCGCCGACGAGTTGGCCGCGCTGGGCCTGTCCACCACGGTCGCCGATGCGCGTTTCGCCAAGCCGCTCGACGTCGATCTGCTTTTGCGGCTTGCACGCGAGCACGAGGTGCTGATCACCATCGAGGAAGGCGCGATCGGCGGCTTCGGCGCGCACGTGCTGCAAACGCTCGCGGAACAGGGCCTGCTCGACCGCGGTCTGAAGGTGCGCAGCATGGTGCTGCCGGATGTCTTCGTCGATCAGGACTCGCCTGCCGCCATGTATGCGACCGCCGGCCTCGACGCCCGTGCCATTGTCGCCAAGGCGTTCGAGACGCTCGGTAAGGACGCCGCGGCCGAGGCGGTGAAGCTGGCGTAAAAGCCTGCAACCGATGCCTCCCCGCCAACGCGCGGATCGACTGCTGGTGGAGCGGGGCCTGTTCGAAAGCCGCGCCAAGGCGCAAGCCGCGATCGCTGCGGGTCTGGTCAGCGCCAACGACGTCACCGTGCGCAAGCCTTCCGAGGAAATCCCGATCGATGCGATGTTGCGCGC
>CAYLMY010000139.1:0-8866 GCA_964384635.1 uncultured Undibacter sp. | reverse complement strand
TCTTTACGGTGAAGCCAACGAAACCGGCGCCGTCGACGAGGTCGATCTCGCCCGCGCCCAGGAATATGCGCTGCTGGCGGTGCTTTTGGCGCGCGCGCCGGACGCTGCCATGCTCAAGCGGCTGTCCGAGCTGCGCGGCGATCCGACCCCGCTTGGCCTTGCCCATCTGGCGCTGGCGGACGCGGCCGGCAACGCCGACCCGGAGAAAATCGAGCACGAATTCTTTAACCTGTTCATCGGCATCGGCCGCGGCGAGCTGTTGCCCTACGGCTCTTATTACCTCTCAGGCTTCCTGCAAGAGCGCCCGCTGGCGCGGCTGCGCGACGACCTCAACCGGCTCGGCATCGCTCGCAGCGAGGGCGTGGTGGAGCCGGAGGATCACGCCGCCATTCTGTTCGAGATCATGTCCGGTATCATCAGCGGCGCCTTTGCGGCGCCCAAGGGCAGCGACCAGGAGATCTTCGAGAAGCATCTGGCGCCCTGGATCGGCCGCTGCTTTTCCGATATGGAACATGCCGAGGGCGCGGATTTCTACCGGCACGTCGGCGCGCTCGGCCGCGTGTTTATCGATATCGAAACCGAGGCTTTCGCGCTGCCGACCTGAAACGCTGCAAGGCATTCAGCCAAGGAGGACTGGCGATGAAGACAAAAGACCAAGGCAATATCGGGCGTCGCGAATTCCTGCGCGTCATGGGCCTCAGTGTTGGCGCCGGCGCCGGGTTGGCCGTGGCCGCAACAGCTCCGCTCGTGACCGAGGCGCAGGCGGCCGAATCCATGCAGGAAGCCAAGAAGAAGCGCTACAACCCCAATTCCGAAGACGTGAAGAACTTCTACCGCGTCAACCGCTACTAGGCGGCCTGAGCGGAGCTTAGGATCGAGCGAGCATGTCGGCCGACGCTGTGATGCCGGTCAGCGTCGTCATCGAACGGCGCGAAACCGACAATCAATGGGACGACCACCTTTGGCGGCCGATCGGCGTGCTGCCGCGCGCCGATTTGGAACCCGGAAAAATGCTGGCTGAGGGCGAGGGTTGGGCGCAATACTATGGCGGCGTGCTCGACATCGAGCTGTATCGCGGCGAAACCGACGGGTATCGCACCAATCTGTCGCAAGATCCACCGCTGGTCTACGTCGTCCTGCGGCGCAGCGCGGACGCCGAGGTGCTGGAATTCGAGCCGTTCATGGTGACGGCCTGCCCCTACGAAGCGATGAGCTACAGCGAGGGCAATGACGACGTGGTCGAGGGCGTGCCGATGCCGCCCGAGGTGATGGAATGGCTGCGCGAGTTCGTCACCTTGCATCACGTCGACAAGCCGTTCGTGAAGCGCAAAAACAAACGTCAGAAAGAAGAAGAAGATGAGCGCGGCCGGCATCCGCATCCCGGACGGGTTCTGTCGTGAGCGAAGATCTCGGCGCAAAATTGACCCGCTGGTCGCAGCGCAAGCACGCTGCCCGCCATGGCGTTGCGCCCGAGGATACGGCGGCTGACATTCGCCGCGACGATGAGCGCCAGCCGTCCGCTCCGGAAGCGGCCGAAGCGCGCCGGCAGACGGCGGCCGTCGAGGCAGTTCCGGCGGACGATGAAGAAACGCCGGTGCTGCCGCCGATCGATGAGCTCACGGCCGAGTCCGACTACACCGTCTTTCTCGGTAAGAACGTGCCGCAAGCGCTGAAGAACGCCGCACTGCGCAAACTCTGGCTCAGCGATCCGGTGTTCGCCGACCTCGACCGCCTCAACGACTATGACGACGACTACAGCATCGTCGAATCGGTGGTCTCCGCCGTACGGACCAGCTACCAGGTCGGCAAGGGCCATATTGACGAGGCCGAGGAAACCATGGCCAAGCTCGAGCCGTCGCATGCCGATGAAGACGACGCGCGTGCCGAATCGCCGGCCGATTCCGGTGCGCCGGACGGCGAGGCGAGCGGCGCTACGATAGGTAATAGTGACGCAGCTGGGGATGATTCCGATGCCGCGCCGCGGCAGATGGGCGCAGCGGAACCAGACGACGTTGACGGTGGGCAAGCGGAAGACAAGGGCAATTAAGCTCAGCGCCGCGTTATTGCAGCGCACCATGGGCGTTGTGCCCAATCACGCGATTGCTACTGCAGGATGCCGCGTAAATAAGCATAAAGTGCATTGTCATCCATAGGCTAACACTATACTTTCAAAAAGTTCTAATTCCAGGCTCGCTAAGCAACCAAAAACGAGAGCCCGGCGTTAGTTTGGACATTCTGTCTTTCTGGGGAGAGAAAGATGGCTTTCGTCAAGCCCGTCACAAAGGGGCGCATCAACACGACGGCATCCGCCGCCGGGCTCTCCCTTGCCAGTAACGTCATTCACTTCGCGAGCGCGGCCGTCGTCGGCCGGGCGCCCGGATCACTGGAGGACTGACCATGCACACAGACAAGAAACGGCCAGGTCAACTCGATCGCCGTCGCTTGCTGAAAGGCGCGGGGCTCGCTGTCGGCGCAGCCGCAGTGACCACCGCGGCCAGCGCCTGCGAAAACGGAAAAGTCGCCAGCAAGGATGACCGCACGCCACAATACGTCGGCTATCGCGAAACCGACGACGTTAAGACCTACTACAAGCTCGCCCGCTTCTGACCACTTACTCGAATTCACCGCCCGCGCGCCTAGCGCCGACCGGAACGACCCCACTTCAGGAGGGAGAAATGCTGAGGAAAAAATCAAGCGGCACCGCAAAGACCACCCGTTTGATGCAGGGGCTGGCGTCGGTCGCCGGCGCCGCCGTTGACCGCCGCACGTTCCTGGCGCGGTCCGGCTTGCTCACCGGCGGCGTGGCCATGGCCAGCCTGATGCCGGGCGCGGTGCAAAAGGCCGACGCGGCTATGGCAGGCCCGCTGACGGCGGGCGCCACCCGCGCGAAATCGGTCTGCACGCATTGCTCGGTCGGCTGCACCGTCATTGCCGAAGTGAAAAACGGCATCTGGGTCGGGCAGGAGCCGGGCTGGGACAGCCCGTTCAACATGGGCTCGCACTGCGCCAAGGGCGCCTCGGTGCGCGAACATGCGCACAACGAGCGCCGCCTGAAATATCCAATGAAGCTGGAAGGCGGCAATTGGAAGCGCGTCTCCTGGGAGCAGGCGATCAACGAGATCGGCGACAAGATGCTGGAGATCCGCAAGGCATCGGGTCCCGATTCGGTCTATTGGCTGGGCTCCGCCAAGTTCAACAACGAGCAGTCCTACCTGTTCCGCAAGTTCTATGCGCTCTGGGGTTCCAATAACGGCGACCACCAGGCACGCATCTGCCACTCCACCACGGTCGCGGGCGTCGCGAATACGTGGGGCTATGGCGCGATGACCAATTCCTACAACGACATGCACAATTCGAAGCTGATGATCCTGTTCGGCTCGAACCCGGCCGAAGCGCATCCGGTCGCCGTGCAGCACATCCTGCATGCCAAGGAAAAGAACAAGTCGAAGCTGATCGTCTGCGATCCGCGCTTCACCCGCACGGCCGCGCACGCCGACGAGTTCGTGCGATTCCGTCCGGGCACCGACGTCGCGCTGGTGTGGGGCATCCTTTACCACGTCTTGAAGAACGGCTGGGTCGATAAGGAATACGTCAAGCAGCGCGTCTGGGGCCTCGACCAGGTCGAGAAGGAAGTGATGAAGTGGACGCCGGAAGAGACCGAGAAGGTCACCGGCGTGCCCGGCAAGCAGCTCGAGCGCGTTGCCAAGATGATGCATGAGAACAAGCCCGGCACCCTGGTCTGGTGCATGGGCGGCACGCAGCATCACATCGGCAACAATAACACCCGCGCCTACTGCGTGCTGCAGCTGGCGCTCGGCAATATCGGCAAACAAGGCGGCGGCGCCAATATCTTCCGCGGCCACGACAACGTGCAGGGCGCTACCGACTTCTGCATCTTGTCGCACAGCCTGCCGGGCTATTACGGCCTGGCTGCCGGCTCATGGAAGCACTGGTCGCGCGTTTGGGACCTCGACTACGAATGGGTCAAGGGCCGCTTCGCCACCCAGAAGCTGATGCAGTCGGCCGGCATCCCGGTCTCGCGCTGGATCGACGGCGTGCTGGAAGACAAGAAGAACATCGACCAGCCCAACAACATTCGGGCGATGGTCTACTGGGGCCACGCGGTCAATTCGCAGACCCGTTTGCCCGAGATGAAGAAGGCAATGGAGAAGCTCGACCTCATGGTCGTGGTCGATCCGGTGCCGACCTTCGCCGCGGTCATTCCGGACCGCAAAGACGGCATCTACGTGCTGCCGGCCACCACGCAGTTCGAGACCTACGGCTCGGTCACCGCGTCGAACCGCTCGCTGCAATGGCGCGACCGGGTGTTCAAGCCGTGGTTCGAGGCCAAGGTCGACCACGAGATCATGTACCTGTTTGCCAAGAAGCTCGGCTTCGACAAGGAGCTGTTCAAGCACATCGAAGTGAAGAACAACGAGCCGCTGATCGAGGACATCACCCGCGAATACAACAAGGGCATGTGGACCATTGGCTATACCGGCCAGTCGCCGGAGCGCTTGAAGGCGCACATGGCTCACCAGGACAAGTTCGACCCGACCACCTTGAAAGCCAAGGGCGGTCCGGTCGACGGCGACTACTACGGCCTGCCGTGGCCGTGCTGGGGAACGGCGGAGATGAAGCATCCCGGCACGCCGGTCCTGTACGATCCCTCCAAGCCGGTGGCGGAAGGCGGTTTGACGTTCCGCGCCCGCTTCGGCGTCCAGCACAACGGACAAAACCTGCTGGCCGAGGGCTCCTATTCGGTCGGCTCCGAGATCAAGGATGGCTATCCGGAATTCAAGGTAGCCATGCTCAAGAAGCTCGGCTGGGACAAGGATCTCACGCCTCAGGAGCTTGCGGCCATCGAGAAGGTGGCGGGGGCGAAGAAACCCGCCGCTGATGCCACGGCCGAAGCCATGGCGGACTACGAGAAGAAGATCGGCGGGGTGAATTGGAAGGTCGACCTGTCGGGCGGCATCCAGCGGGTTGCGATCAAGCACGGCTGCGCGCCGTTCGGCAACGCCAAGGCCCGCACCGTGGTGTGGACCTTCCCGGATCCAATCCCGGTGCACCGCGAGCCGCTCTACACGAACCGGCGGGATCTGCTGCCGAAATACGCCACCTACAAGGATCGCCACGCCTACCGGCTGCCGACCTTGTACGCGTCGATCCAGAAGAACGACCACTCCAAGCAGTTCCCGACCATCCTCACCTCCGGCCGTCTGGTCGAATACGAGGGCGGCGGCGACGAGTCTCGCTCCAACAAGTGGCTCGCCGAGCTGCAGCAGGAGATGTTCTGCGAGATCAATCCTGCCGATGCCGGCAAGCTTGGCATCAAGGAAGGCAGCAAGCTCTGGGTGCACTCACCCGAAGGCGGCAAGGTGCTGGTGGCCGCGTTGGTCACCGAGCGGGTCGCCGCCGGTGTTGCCTTCATGCCGTTCCACTTCGGTGGCTACTGGCAGGGCAAGGACCTGCGCGGCAAGTATCCGAAGGGTAACGATCCCTACGTGCTCGGCGAAGCGTCGAACATGACCGGGACCTACGGCTACGACTCGGTCACGCAGATGCAGGAAACTAAAGTCACCCTGTGCCGCATCGAGGCGGCCTAACGGCGCCAGTAAGGGAGAATTGACATGGCACGCATGAAATTCCTTTGCGACGCCGACCGTTGCATCGAATGCAACGCTTGCGTCACCGCCTGTAAGAACGAGAACGAGGTGCCGTGGGGCATCAACCGCCGGCGCGTCGTCACGCTCAACGACGGCAAGCCGGGCGAGCGCTCGATCTCCATGGCCTGCATGCACTGCACCGACGCACCCTGCGCGGCGGTCTGCCCGACCAACGTCTTCTACACCACGGCGGACGCGGTCGTGCTGCACAACAAGGACCTGTGCATCGGCTGCGGCTACTGCTTCTACGCCTGTCCGTTCGGCGCCCCGCAATATCCGCAGGTGGGCAACTTCGGTTCGCGCGGCAAGATGGATAAGTGCACCTACTGCGCTGGCGGACCGGAAGCCGACGGCAGCAAGGCGGAGTACGAGAAGTACGGCGCCAACCGCCTGGCCGAAGGCAAGCTGCCGCTGTGCGCGGAGATGTGCTCGACCAAGTCGCTGCTCGCCGGCGACGGCGAAGTCATCGCCCAGATCTACAAGGAGCGCGTCAAGACCCGCGGCTACGGGTCGGGCGCCTGGGGTTGGCAGACCGCCTACCACGAGACGATCGCGAGCTGAATTCACGCCGGCGGTGCGGGTGTCTCTCGCGCCGCCGGTTTCGATAACAAGAACACTGGTTACAAGGGGAGAGGATGCTATGGCGAAGCTTCTCGCTACGATCCGCTTCATCGCCGGCGCTCTCGCGCTCGCATTCATAATCGCGACGGTTACGCCTGCGCCGGTTTCCGCGCAGGGCGGGCCGACGGCAGCCACCAGCGAGCAACAGCTCATGCAGCAGCTCAAGGGCGGCGTCATCCGCGGTGACGTGAGCATTCCGGACAAGAAGGCGGCCAACCTAATCCATCCGGCCGGCCGTAACTGGCAGACCTTTCACACCGTCACGCTGAAGTGGGTCGGCGGCATCGCCATCCTCGGCATGCTGGCGCTGCTCATCATCTTCTATCTGTGGCGCGGCACCATGAAGATCGAGGGCGGCCGCTCCGGCCGCAACATCGTGCGCTTCAATGCATTCGAGAGGTTTGTGCACTGGCTCACCGCCTCGACCTTCGTCGTTCTCGGCATCACCGGGTTGAACATCAGCTTCGGCCGTGCGCTGGTGCTGCCGTGGATGGGCCCGGAGGCCTTCAGCACCTGGTCGGAATGGGCAAAGTATTCGCATAATTATCTCAGCTTTGCCTTCACCATCGGCGTGGTGCTGGTATTCCTGATTTGGATCGGGCAGAACTTCCCGACCGCGGCCGACATCGAATGGCTCAAGGCCGGCGGCGGCATGGGCAAGAGCCACGTCAAAGCGCCTGCGTACAAGTTCAACGCCGGCCAGAAGCTGCTCTACTGGTTCATCGTAATCGGCGGCGCGGCGATGATCATTTCCGGCTACATGCTGATGTTCCCGTTCTATTACGGCATGGGCGTCGGCGACATGGAGCTGGCCGAAGTCTTCCACGGCGTGGTCGGCATGTTGTTCGTTGCCCTCATCCTCGCCCACATCTATCTCGGCACGCTCGGCATGGAGGGCGCCTTCGAGTCGATGAGCCAGGGCACCGTCGACATCAACTGGGCCAAGGAGCATCATCCGCTCTGGGTTGAAGAGGAAATGGGGCCGAAGGGCGCCCGCACCCAGCCCGCCGAATAGCCGATAGCAAGATCGAATGCGAAAACGCCCGGCCTTAGCGCCGGGCGTTTTGTTTTTGTCTCATGCCTTCGATAACGACACCGCTCAGCCGGTGACCGCCAACCCGGCCGTCAGGCAGGCCGAAAAAGCCACCGTCAGCATGGCCATGCGCGGCGTCATCGGCATCAGCTCGTCGTAGCGGTCGCGCGTCCACACCGCGCGCGTGACCAGATACGCGATCGGAACGGTCATCAACGGCAGCAGCACCCAGGCGCTGAAGCCAAGGCCCAGCCACAGCCAGAACGGCATCAAATAAGCGAAAACGAGCAAGCAGAGAAATTCAGTGCGGCTCCAGCCTTTGCCGAAGCGCACGGCGATGGTGTTCTTGCCTTTGACCGTGTCGAATTCATAGTCACGAATATCGTCGATGATCAGGATGTTGGTGATCAGCGCCCCGACCGGCAAGCTGACCACCACAGCGGTGAGCGGCAGCGCCTGGCGCCAATGCTCGGGCCCCAGCACCGTTGCGGCCTGCACGTAGTATGTGCCGATCACCGACATCGTGCCGAAGAACAAAAAGAACAGCGGATCGGCAAAGCCGTGGCGGCCGACCGGCCAGGGTCCGGCGGAATAGGCCCAGCTCGCCAGGATGCTAAATAGCCCGATCATGATCACCGGCCAGCCGGCCATGGCGAGCAGCGCGAAGCCGATGAGAACAGCCAGTCCGTAGGTCGCGGCGATGGTCATGCGCAGGGTGCCGAGCGAGAGCAGGCCGCTCGCGACTGCCTGCACCAGTTCCGGGTGCTCGCGGTCCTCGGGCTCGCGCCGCAGGTTCTCGTAATTGTCGGTCACCAGCCCGCCGAACTGGATCAGCCAGCCGGCCAGGAACGCCAGCGCCGCCGGCAGGGCGGCGAACACTCCGTCATGCAGGGCAAGCCCGATGGCGACCAAAACCGGCGCGATTGCGGTCGGCAGGGTATGGCCTGGATAGAGCAGCTTGCGTGTCCATACCTCGCGTAGCGACCATGCCGGAGCCCCGGACATTCTATATACCTCTCCGCTCGATTCCTGCCGGGCCGGACAATTTTGCCCTATTGGGCGTTGGCGGCAATGCGTAATTTGCCACAGACCGGCCCCCATAGCCTCTGCCTATGCGCGCGAATTTCAACTTTGCACCCGTATTGACCGCGCTTTCGGTCGCCTGCGCCGTGGTATACCTCGCCGTTCATTATCGAGGGTCCCGGACCTATATGACGACCATGCGCATCATCGGTCTCGCCGGCTGGAGCGGATCGGGAAAAACCACGCTGATCACCAAGGTCATCCCGTGCCTGCGCGCGCGCGGCGTGACCATGTCCACCCTCAAACACGCCCATCATGGCTTCGATCTCGACCAGCCCGGCAAGGACAGCTTCTTCCACCGCGCAGCCGGCGCCACCGAGGTGATCATCTCGTCCGCCAAGCGCTGGGCCATCCTGCACGAGCTGCGCGAGGATGCGGAATGGGACCTGCCCGACCTTATCGCCAAGATGTCGCCGGTCGATCTGGTGCTGGTGGAGGGCTATAAGCGCGACCCCTTTCC
>CAYLMY010000138.1:5119-8896 GCA_964384635.1 uncultured Undibacter sp. | reverse complement strand
CCTACCCCGCCACCTTGGCGAGGAAATCTTCCACCTCGAGCCGCAGACCGGCGACCGCGGTCTCCACGATTTGCGAGGCATCGCGTACGATCTCCGCCGACGAACGCGTCTCGGTGGCGGCGTTTGTCACCTCGCTCAGCACCGCCACGACATGGCCGGTGCTGTCGGCGGCGCTGGCGACATTGTGCGAAATCTCCCCAGTCGCAGCATTCTGCTGTTCGACCGCGGCCGCCACTGCCGCGGTGTATTGATTGATTTCCTGCATGCGCGCGGCGATCTGGCGGATGGCGTCGACCGCGCCGGAGGTCGAATCCTGCACCGCCAGGATGTGGCTGGCGATCTCTTCGGTTGCCTTGGCGGTCTGCACCGCCAGCGACTTGACCTCAGAGGCGACCACCGCGAAACCCTTGCCGGCTTCGCCGGCGCGTGCGGCCTCAATCGTTGCGTTGAGCGCCAACAGATTGGTCTGTCCGGCAATATTGCGGATCAGCGTGACCACGTCGTCGATTTTCTTGGCGCCATCGGCGAGCCCCGCGATCTCCCCGTCGGTTGAGCGCGCCTCGTTAGTCGCAAGTCCGACGATATCGCTGGTATGGGTGAGCTGGCGGCTAATCTCGGCGATCGAGTGCGACAATTCTTCGGCGGCGATAGCCGCGGTCTCCACATTGGTGGAAGCCTCGTTGAACGCGTCCACCGCGCTGGTCGCCCGCTGCGTGGTCTGCTCGGAAGAGCCTAGCAACGCACCGGCGGTCGAGCGCATGGCGGCGGCGCTGTCGCTCACGCTTCCGAGCAAGGTTTCCACCTGCGGCCGGAACGACACGATACTGGCGTCGACGGCCGCGCGGCGCTGCTCCTGCTCACGGATCGCCGTGCGCTCTTCCTCGGCGTGGCGCTGCTCGGTGACGTCCTCGTGGGTCGAGACCCAGCCGCCGTCGGGCAGCGCCTCGTTCTTGGCGAGCACGATGCGGCCGTCGCTCGCCTTTACATAAATGGCGTAATCGTCGCCCGCGCGTACGCTCTCGACGATTTTTCGGCAGTAGTCGTCGATGTCGCCGGTGAACAGCCCGGTATCCTTGCGGTGCTGGATCAACTCCCGCAGCGTGCAGCCGGGCCGCACGATCCGCGGCGACAGACCGTACATTGCGAGATAGCGGCTGTTGCACACGACGATGCGGCTTTGCGCGTCGAACATGACGAGGCCTTGCGACATGTTGTCGAGCGCGGTCGAGAGCTGGCGATTTTGCGCGCCGGCGCGCCGGTAGAGAATGCCGGCAACGACGAGCAGCGCGGCGACGCTCAAGCCTGCGATCAGCATCGCTTGGCCGGTCATGGTTGGGGGAGACTGGATAAAGGCATGGCGACCGCGGGAGGTGGATATCGCGGCACTATCGGTGGCGGCGATTGCGATATGGTTAACATCTGTTTCCGAATGCCGCCCGCGGAACCGGGGCGTCTCACCGCCGCAATCCACCGTCCCCGCCTGGAGATCACGCGCCGCGCGCCCTTCCGGCGCGGCCGCGGTTAACGCCTTCGCAAGGTTAATCGGCTCATAAGAAAACCTGTCGCATTGTCGCCACCGGGCGGCAGGCGCCGGCAAGACCTTGCGGTGTGGCGTTGAGCGTATCCTTTGCAGTTTCGCATGGGCGGCGACGGAAACGTGCGGTGGTCGGTTTCGGCGCGCTGGTGCTCGCGCTCATCCCGAGCACGATCAGCTTTGGCGATCTCGGCGCGCTGTTGGTGCGCCAGCCCGGCGTCACCGCGCGCGCACAAAAATACCTCATAGCTTCGCCTTTCGGCACCATTCATGCCGCCACCTTCTCGATGCCGCGGCCGATCGGCACCGCTATCCCGCACCCACCGGTCTACGCGCTGGCGAATTTCGACCCATCCGACATCGCGGTGTCGATCGGCGCGCAGCTGCTAGGCGATCCAACCACGCCGCTGCGATTTCCCACCGTCAATCGCAAGGACAAGCGCGACTCGCTGATCTCGCGCGCGCGTCAGCCGATGCCGCCATTGCCGCCGGCTTTGCCGATCGAACCGGTTACGAACGCGCAAGCCGAGGTGCCGCTCGAGAACGACGAAACCGCAGGGCGCTTCGATCCTTACACGGAATATGAATTCGCTGCCGCGCCAGACGAACAGCCGGCGGCGCCGGACGCCGCTCTGCCGCATGGCGATTTTGCTCCATACAAGCAGGCCGCGCCAAGCCCGCACAAGCCCAAGGACGCCGCGCAAGTCTATTTCGGCGCAGCCCCTATCGCCGCGGGACAGGAGGCGGAGGCGATAACGCCGTGGGCTCCGGGCGAAGCGCCGGTGGTGAAAGCGCCGTCCGGCGATCCCGACATCAAGATGGCGGCGCTCGAGCCCCACGGCAAACTCGACGAGAAAGGCGGCCAGAGCATCGCCAACAAGGGCGAGGTCACCGGAGTCGATCAGCGCCCGAAATCGCCGGCCGAGCGGCTGGCGCTCACCGGCGCGGCGTTCGAGAAGGCCGAGAAGTGTCTCACCAGCGCCGTCTATTTCGAAGCACGCGGCGAGGCGGTGCGCGGCCAGATCGCGGTCGCTCAAGTGGTGATGAACCGCGTGTTCTCGCCGTTCTATCCGAACAATGTCTGCGGCGTGGTCCACGAGCGTAACAGCCGCGGCTGCCAGTTCAGCTATAACTGCGACGGCGCTCCTAATGTCGTCACTGAGCCGGACGCCTGGGTGCGCGCCAAGCACATCGCGCACGATATGCTCGTCGGCAAGCTGTGGATGCCCGAAGTGGCCAAGGCCACTCATTACCATGCCTATTGGGTGCATCCGGACTGGGTCAATGAGATGCAGAAGATCTCCACGCTCGGGGTGCACACCTTCTACCGCCCGCGCACCTGGGGCGACGGTGCCGATGAGCCGACCTGGGGTGATGCAACAGCGACGAAAAAAGAAGCCGCTCTATTCGAACAAGAATGGCCGGTCAGCCATAGCAAGGAATGGCTGCGCTCGCCGGACGGGCGCGCCTGGACGCGCAAAAACGCGCAGAACTAGCGCGCTTGGCGCCGAGCTATGCGCGGCGCAAATGGCTTGGATCACGAATATTCGTTTTGGCGGGGACGGCGCGGCCTATATGGTCCAGGCACCCGTCACGCCGATTGGGGGCGAGACGTAAAGGATAGTCGAGCCGGGAACCCAGAGCATGGCAGTGCAATCGGCGCCGCGTAGCGCGGCCGCGGCAGGCGCCTGGCGCACGCCTATGGTGATCCTCGTTTGCGGCTGCCTGATCGGCGCCATCGGTTTCGGCCCGCGCGCCGCGCTTGGCCTGTTCCTGACGCCGATGTCGGCGGCCAACGGCTGGAGCCGCGAGGTATTCTCGCTGGCGCTGGCGATCCAGGTCATCGTCTGGGGTACCGCGCAGCCTTTCGTCGGCGCCATCGCCGACCGCTTCGGCTCCATGCGCGTGCTCTCGGCCGGCGCGGTGCTCTACTGCCTCGGTCTCGCGCTGATGGCCTATTCGCGCACGCCTGCCATGCTCGATCTGTCGGCCGGCGTCTTGGCCGGTCTCGGCATTGCCGGCTCGTCCTTCACCATCGTCATCGCCGCCTTCAGCAAGCTGATGCCGCCGCACATGCGCTCGCTTGCTTTCGGCGCCGGCACCGCCGCCGGCTCGTTCGGGCAATTTCTGTTCTCGCCACTGGCGGTGGGCTTCATCGAGTGGTTTGGCTGGCAGCACGCGCTGGTCGCCTTCGGTTTCGTCACGTTGCTGGTGATCCCGCTGTCGGCGGCGGTACGCACGCC
>CAYLMY010000138.1:0-5019 GCA_964384635.1 uncultured Undibacter sp. | reverse complement strand
CCTTCGGTTTCGTCACGTTGCTGGTGATCCCGCTGTCGGCGGCGGTACGCACGCCACCGATGGATTCGAGCAGCCAGCATGAGGCCAGCCAGCAGTCGCTGCGCCACGCGCTGGTGGAAGCGTTTGGGCATCGCTCCTATGTGCTGCTGGTACTCGGCTTCTTCACCTGCGGCTTTCAGCTCCTGTTCATCACCGTGCATCTGCCGGCTTATCTGGTCGACCGCGGGCTGTCCGTGGATGCCGGCGCCTGGGCGCTCGGCACCATCGGCCTGTTCAATATCATAGGCTCGATCGGCTCCGGCTGGCTCGGCGACCGCATGCCCAAGCGCTACCTGCTCTCGGTCATTTACACGCTGCGCTCGCTCGCGGTGATCGCCTTCATCAGCTTGCCAGTGACAACCGCCTCCGCACTGATTTTCGGCGCGGTGATGGGCGTTCTGTGGCTGTCCACCGTGCCGCCAACCTCGGCGCTGGTGGCGATCATGTTCGGCACCCGTTGGATGGCGACGCTGTTCGGGTTCGCCTTCTTCAGCCATCAGGTTGGCGGCTTTCTCGGCGTCTGGTTGGGCGGGCTGCTGTTCACCACCACCGGTTCCTATAACGTGATCTGGTGGCTGTCGGTGGCGCTCGGCGTCGTCTCGGCTATCATAAACCTGCCGATCATCGAGAAGCCGATCGAGCGGCTGGCGCCGATCAGGGTTTGATCCTATACGCCCCGCGCCGTTGCGTGCCTGAACACCGGTCGCTTTAAGCAGGACTGCCCGCCGATTATCCGTTGCCGTTCGAGGACCGCCAGCCGATGGCGCCGTCAAAGGTGAAACTTGGAACCGAATGGCACGTTGAGTGTTATGAAACGGGGGCAATCGCGTCTGACAGACGATCCTCTGCGAGCGGTTTGCCTGTGATCTCCTGGACATCATCCGACAGCATTGAGGCAAGCACCCCTCGCTTCCAACAAAGCGGTGCTGACGATGATGACGTTGCGTAGACTGCCTTTGCCCTTCCGTGCCCTGTTCAGCAGCTTTTTGATTGTGGTCGGTATCGGATACTTGACCGCGTTGTCGTTGCTGTTCCTGGTGGACATCAAGCCAAATCTTGGCGCCAAAAAGTCGGTTGTTGAAGACATCAGCGAGCAATATCACGGGCTGCCGAGCAACACGCGCCTGGAGATGGCGCTCAAGGGACCGATGGCGATCATGGCGTCGCCTGATGAGCGCAAACGCATCTTCAACTGGATTCATACGGGCGCGACCAAAAAGGGCTACGCGGCCGTTGCCCCGATTTTCAAAAACAACTGTATGAGCTGCCACAATCCGCAAATCAACCGATCGCTCCCGCCGCTTGCCGGCTATGATGCGATCAAGAAACTGGTAAAGACCGATACCGGCGAAGATATCGTTTCACTCGCCCGCGTCTCGCATATCCATCTGTTCGGCATCAGCCTGATCTTCATGCTCACCGGCGGGATTTTTGCGTTGAGCGAGACGTCGATATGGTTGCGCGTGGCGTTCGTGGTCATCCCCTATCTCACCATCATCATGGATATCGGCTCCTGGTGGCTGACCAAATATCTTGATCCAACCTTTGCTTATGTCGTGCTCACCGGCGGCGCCGGCATGGGGCTGGCGCTGGCCGTTCAGATCTTCATTCCGCTATGGGAAATGTGGATCGATCCGGTGAAAACCGGCCTCGCTGCAATCGGCGTCAACCGTCGTCGATCGCCGCAAGCGTTGCCTAAACCGGCAGCGTGATGGAGGCGCGTAAGCCGCCGCCCGGCCGATTGGCGAGGGTGAGTTCGCCGCCATGGGCCTGCACGATGGATTGCGCGATCGCTAGCCCCAGTCCGGTGCCGCCGGTATCGCGGTTGCGCGATTCCTCCACCCGGTAAAACGGCTGAAACACCCGCGGCAACTCCGCCTCGGGAATTCCCGGCCCGTCGTCGTCGATGGTGATCTCGATCGTCTTCGCCGTGGACGTGATCGCCGCCTGGGCGCGCTTGCCGTATTTCACCGCGTTGTCGAGCAGGTTGCTAATCGCGCGCTTGAGCGCGCCCGGCTGGCATTCGTGCGTGAGCGGCGCGGCCGGCGCCATGGTCACCGGCAATCCGGCGTCGGCCATGTCGTCGACCACGCTGGCCAGCAGCGCGGCGACGTCGACACGCCGGCGCGGCTCGGCGCGCACCTCATCACGGGCAAACGCCAGCGTCGTCCCGATCATCTCGTCCATCTCGGCGATCGTGGCCAGCATCTTGTCGCGCTCGTCAGCGTCGTCGACTTCCTCCGCGCGCAGGCGCAGCAACGTCAGCGGCGTGCGCAGATCGTGCGACAGCGCCGCCAGCATCTGAGTGCGGCTCTCGATCAGCCGGCGCAGCCGCTCCTGCATTCGGTTGAAAGCGCGCGCAGCGCTTTGCATCTCGCGCGTGCCGGTTTCGGCGAGCGGTTCCGCGCCAACGTCGCGGCCGAGCCGATCGGCCGCGGCCGACAGCATGCCCAGCGGGGCGGTGACGCGCCGCACCGCCCACACCGAGACGGCGATGACGATCACGCCCATCAATGCCATGGAGATGATGAATTGCCACGACACCGACGGCGCCCCCTGCGGCAGCGAGGTGGCGAATGACAGCCATTGGCCGTCGCTCAGCTTCACCGCCACCTGCAAGCCGCGCCACACGCCGAAGGCCGGCCCCATCATCTGGTGCATCATCCCGCCCATGCCGCCCATTCCCATGCCACCCATCGGTCCCGGTGGCGGCCGGTGATCGAACGGCGGTCCGAAGGGCACGCCGCCCGGCGCTCCCGTCGGCTCCAGTACGGCGGCCCGCACTTGGCGGTCGGGCCGGTCGGGAAGCTGCCGGCGCACATAGTCCTCGATCACCTTTGCCGCGCCGTCGGCGTCGGCCGGCAAGTGCGCCGGCGGCTGGGTTGCGAGCGCGACGCGGAAGGTGGGATCGCTCAGCGCCGCCACAATGCGCGGACGCCAATCGGCGGGCGCGTCCTCGACCAGGCGCGAGAGGTTGGCGACGCGCTGCGCGGCCGCGAAGCCGCCGATCGCGCGCACCGCCTGCTCGCGCGCGCCGGCATAGATCCAGGCGCCGATCGCATGCGAGACCACCAGCCCGAGCAGCAGGATCAGGAGCGTTTGGCCGAACAGGCTCTTGGGCAGGAAGCGGGTCATTCGCGGCTCACATCGGGGGTGAAGATGTAGCCGCCGCCCCACACCGTCTTGATGAGTGTCGGCTCGGCCGGGTCGCGTTCGATTTTTTTGCGCAACCGGCTCACCTGCGTGTCCACGCTGCGGTCGAAGGCGTTGGCCGCGCGGTGGCGCGCCAGATCGAGCAACTGGTCGCGGCTCAAGGTGCGCTGCGGATGCTCGACCAGCGCCAGCAGCAGATCAAATTCGCCGGTGCTCAGGGGCACCGCGACGCCGTCCGGCCCAAGCAATTCGCGCCGGTCGACGTCGAAGGCCCAGCGCTCGAACCGGTAGCGCTTGGCCTTGTCCTTTGCGGCGGCGGGCTCGTGAGCACGGTTACGCCGCAGCACGGCGCGGATGCGCGCGATCAGCTCGCGGCTGCCGAACGGCTTGGGCAGATAATCGTCGGCGCCCATTTCCAGCCCAATGACGCGATCGACCTCGTCGCCCTTGGCGGTCAACATGATGATCGGAATATCGCTGTCGGCGCGTAGCGCACGGCACAGCGACAGCCCGTCCTCGCCCGGCAGCATCAAGTCGAGCACGATGAGGTCGATATGCGCATCGGCCAGTACCTTGCGCATGGCTTTGCCGTCTTCGGCGGTGCTGACGCGAAAACCTTCCTTGCCGAGCGCGCGCGACACCAGGTCGCGGATCTCGCGATGGTCGTCGACGATCAGGATGTGCGGGCCGCTGTTCATGGGGCCAATCTAATTTGGACCGGGCGGTCTGGGGCAAAATAATTTGTAACGATTTCTGGCGGATCGCCGCCCTGACACATTTGGTCACAAATCCGCGTCCGGCCGACAAACTTGAGTGACAGATCGGGCTCCTAATGCCGCTCAACGATGGCAGAGGTCGTTGCAGGCAAAAGGAGCAGTCCAATGAAAACGCGAAATACTTTGATCGGCCTCGGCATTGCGGTCGCGCTCGCCGCCGGGGTTGGGACCTACAGCGTCACCGTGTCCGCACAAAATGGCCCCGGATATGGCCCGGGCATGATGAACGGTTACGGACCCGGCTACAGCCAAGGCGGCGGCAACGGCTACGGGCCCGGCAATGGCCCGATGCAGGGCTACGGCCCCGGTTATGGGCACATGCGCGGCTACGGACCCGGCAACGGCCAAGGACAAGGTTACGGTCCGGGCTACCACATGCGCGGTGGGGGCGGCGGTTACGGCCCCGGCTACATGCACAGTTATGGCTACGGCCACGGAATGATGGGCTGGTAGCGCCAAGCGCTGCGGCTCCCCAACGAATTCCAACACAAAGGAGAAATGCGATGCGTGCAAGAACACTGATCGGTGCCGGACTTGCGGTGGCGTTGGCCGGCGCGTTGTTTGTTTACAATTCGCCGGTGTCGGCGCACGGCCCCGGCGGCTGGGGCATGATGGGCGGCTACGGCCCGGGCATGATGAGCGGCAATGGCCCCGGCTATGGCCACATGGGCGGCTGGGGCGGCGGACCTGGCGCGGGACAATGGAACTGCCCGGCCTTCGCCCAAGGTAACGCGCCCGGACCGGGTCCTTCCGGACAAGGCTACGGCCCCGGTTATCACATGCGCGGTTGGGGCGGCGGTTACGGCCCCGGCATGATGCAGGGACACGGTCCCGGTTACGGCCCCGGGGCCGGCGTCCAGGGCAATCAGAAGCTCAATCTCACCACCGACGACGTGAAGAGCCGCATGGAACGTTGGCTCGCCTTGCGTGCCAATCCGCGGCTCAAGCTCGGCGAGGTGAAGGAGAAAGACGCCGACACGATCACGGCCGTCATTATCACCAAGGACAATTCCGTGGTCGAGCGCTTCATCGTCGATCGCCACACCGGCTT
>CAYLMY010000137.1:0-8899 GCA_964384635.1 uncultured Undibacter sp. | reverse complement strand
CCCTTTATTAGCTTTGTTAGCATGAGACCTAACATCGTACCGTAGAACACGTCGTATTTTACCTCCATGCGACGAACGAATACTGTTGAGTTCATAAGGGCTTTAACTTCGCCGTGCCAGTGTTTCGCCCAGCCGCATCCCAGGGGGAGAGCACCGGACATGACGACTGCGGACGATTTTGTCGAGCACGTCGCCCGCGTACGGGAACGTTTCGCCTCCAAACTCAACGACAAGGTCACCGCCAGCTTCGCGGCGCTCGAAAAGATGTCAGCCGGAGGCGACGACACGATCGAGACGGTGATCGCAGCCCATCGTCTTCTGCATGAGATGTACGGCGTCGCGCCGACGCTCGGCTTCGGCGAGACCGGCAAGGCCGCGGGCGGGGCACTGACCACGATCCGCGAAGGCGCCAAGGCCAAGCGCGCGCCCACGGCGGCGGAAATCGCGGCTTTCAAATCCGGGCTTGAACGCCTGCGCGAAGCGGCGGCTGCCGACCTGCGGAAATTTTCAACAGCGAGAATGTCAGATGCGTCTTGAATTGCGTACAGCGACCGCGCTTGTGGCGGCCGCTCTGATCGGTCTCACCTCTGGCGGACAAAGCCATGCGAAACCGAAACAGCTGAATAGCGCGCGCCCGTTGCCAATGTACATGTTTTTGCCGCCAACGTTGGCGCCGCATGCCGCTGCACCGCAAAGCGCGCCAAAGATCGTCATCGCCAGCATCGCGCTCGCCGATCTTGGGTTCAAGAACGGCATCCGCCTGGCCAATCTCGGCGCAAGGCGCGAGATTTTCATGCCGTTGCCGCAGGACGCCGATCTCAAGGTGTCGGAATTGACGTTAAGCTACGACGATCTCACCGCCTTTAAGGCGCGCCGCAACCTCCAGGTGCTGGTCAACGACCTCAGCGTCGCGGCGGTCCCACTCGAGGGCAGCGGCGTTAACCGCACATTGAGCGTGCCCCTCGCTGGAATCAGCGTGCGCGACGGATTCATCAAGCTCACGTTTCTCTATTCCGGCGCCGCCACACCAGACCGCTGCATCGACGTGCGCTATGTCGGCGACAGCCTGACGATCCGGCCCAGCACTGCCATCAACGTCGAATTCAACGCCGATGCCATACACGGCGTCACCACCATTGCGGCGCTCATGCCGCACAACGTGACCGTGGCGCTGCCTGAGCGGGCCTTGTCGGCTTCCGAGCTTGCGGCCGCCCTCACCGTTGGGCGCGCGCTGACGGCAACCGGCCGCCACTCGGAATTCAGTACCGGCGTCAATCCACCGGCCGCAACGTCCGACGCGGACGGCCGCCGGCATTGGACGCGCGGCACGATCGTGATCGGCGCTCCTTACACCGGCGCCATTCCGGCCGATGCGGCCAACGAAATTCCCGGTACGCTCAGTGCCATTCGTGTCGGCGGCGTGCCGGCGCTGCTGCTTTCCGATGTCTCGACGTCGCTGCACGCGGCGCGCCTGCTCGCGACGCCGCTACTGTCGGCGGCGCGAGGCATGGCGAGCGTTGCCGTTGCCGATGTGACAAAACCGCAGGTTTCCACTGATCTGATCACGTTCAATCAACTCGGTCTGCGCTCGCCGGCCGTCGACGTCTACGGCCGTGCCAAATTGACCGCCGCCATCGACCTGCGCGAACTGCCGGCCAACAAGCACCCCTCACGGCTCGCACTCGACGTTCTGGTTGCGCCGGACGGAGCCGGCGAAAAGGCCGTGGTCAGCCTGTTCATCAACGGGTATTTTCTTGCCAGCACCGTTGCCGTGACCGACGGCCCTACGCGTTTCGAGCAGCCGCTGCCGGAGGGATTGGTCGGCACCGTCGCGAACATCGCCGTGGTCGTGCAGCGGCGGAGCGCCGCCGGCGATTGCCATTTCGAGCCGCAGGGTTATCCGGCGCAAATTCTCAGTTCCAGCGCGGTCATCCTGTCGCCGGCGGAGACGCCATACGACTTCGCCGATCTCGCCACCCGCTGGACCGATGGCGTCGAAGTGTTGGTGCCGCCGGATGCAGCCCGGCACCCACGACACGATCTCGCTTTGCTTACGGGCGTGCTGAGCGCCCTGTCGCCGCAATTCGCGCCGGTAACAGTGCGCCTTGCCGAGCCAGGCTCGTCGCCATCGGCGCCTTTCGTCGCGGTCGGCTCCGTGCCGCCGCAAGGCGCCTCCCCACGCGTGCGTTTCGATCGCGGGCAGGTGGCGGTCAAGGACCGCTCCGGGCGTACTTTGCTCGACCTCGCCGGCTTCACCAGCGGCGCGGTCGCGCAATTGATCGAGGCGAGCGGCCATCCCGGCATCTGGATCAAGGCGCTTGCATCCGATGGGAAATTACCCTCGCCCGCGGCGCTCAAGCTCGATCGCGGCGACGTCGCCTTTCTCGATCAGACCGGCGTTGCGCTTGCGATGTCGACCGTGCGCGACACACTCGTCCAGATCACCTATCCGGACCAAGCCTCATGGACGACGATTTCGGGACGCTTCCGCGCCTGGATCATCGGCGGCTTATGGCTGCTGGCGACCGTCGCTTTCCTGTTCGCACTGCAGCGTATGCTGCGCCGCCGGCCGCGCACAACGGATGAATAACCATGCCGCTCTCGCCCTCGGATCGTGCGCTGGGAGAGGTGCTGGTCGCGCGGCGGATTCTGACGCTGTCGCAACGCGATGAGGCCACAACGCTGGCCGAGCGATGGAACGTGCGGCTCGGCGATGCGATCCTGTCGCGCGACTGGGTCGATCCGGCTGAATACTACCAGGGCATCGCCCATCACTTCGGCCTGCCATTCGTCGATTTGATCCAGCAGCCACCGGACCGCAGCCTGCTGCGCGAGGCTGACGCCGACGCCTATGCACGCCAGCTCACCATACCTTGGAGTCAGCGCGACGGCCGCACCGTCATCGCCACCGCCGAGCCCGGCCCGGAGACTGTGCTATTCGCGCGCCGGCTCTGGGGCAACAATATCGAATTCGTCGTGGTCTCGAAATTCGACGTGATCTGGTCGGTCCAGACGGCTTTTGCCGACGCCCTGTCGCGCCACGCGGTGTTCGATCTCGCCGAACAAGACCCGCGAATGTCGGCGCGCACGGTCATGATGCCTTCGCAGGCGGTGATCTTTTACGGGCTGCTGAGCCTGCTGCTCGGCGGTCTTGCATTCGCGCCTATCGCGACGTTAATCGCGCTCAATTTCATCCTTAGTCTGCTCTATCTCGGAAATTTTCTGTTTCGCAGCGTGCTGGTCGTGGCCGGCGGCGGGCGATCGACCGACTGGAATTTCGAGGTCAAGATCGCCGCGCGTGCGCTCACCGAGGACGAACTGCCGGTCTTCACGGTGTTGGTGCCGATGTTCCGCGAGGGCGCTGTGTTGCCGAAGCTCGCGCAATCCCTGCGCGAGCTCGACTACCCGCTCGGCAAGCTCGATATCAAGATCGTTCTGGAAGCAGAAGATATCGACACCATTGAGGCCGCGCGCAAGCTCGGCCTTGAAGGCGTGTTCGAGGTGATCCGCGTGCCGCCATCGCAGCCGCAGACCAAGCCGAAAGCCTGCAATTTCGCGCTGCGGTTTGCACGCGGAAAATACGTCGTCGTCTACGATGCCGAGGACCAGCCGGAACCAGATCAGCTGCGCAAGGTGGTGGCGACCTTTCGTCTGCTGCCGCCGGAGGTGGCCTGCCTGCAGTGCCGGCTGAACTACTACAATGCCGACGAGAATTGGCTGTCTCGGATGTTCACGCTCGATTATTCGCTCTGGTTCGATCTCATCCTGCCGGGGCTGGAGCGATTTAACATCCCGATCCCGCTTGGTGGTACTTCCAATCACTTCAAGATTGAAGTGCTACGCGAGCTGTTTGCCTGGGATCCGTTCAACGTCACCGAGGATGCAGATCTCGGCATCAGGCTCTACGAAAAGGGCTACCGCGTCGCCATCGTCGACTCGACCACTTATGAGGAGGCGAGTTGCCATGTCCGCAACTGGGTCCGCCAGCGCTCGCGCTGGCTCAAGGGCTATATGCAGACGCTGCTGGTGCACACGCGCCAACCCCTGCAGCTCATGCGGCTTACCGGCGTCCGGGGATTTTTCGGCTTCGTATTCTTCATTGGTGGAACGGTCCTGTCGGCGCTGCTAAATCCGTTGTTCTGGCTGATCTATTTCATCTGGCTGGTGCTGGAGACCAGCGGCTTCGACGCCGTTTTCCCACAATCTCTCCTGCTCATCAGTCTGGTCAACCTGCTTATCGGCAATGGGACTTTCATCTATCTCCACATGCTCGCGCCAATGCGCCGTGGATGGCTGAGTCTCATCCCATTTAGCCTCACCGCTTTCGCCTACTGGTTGCTGATCTCGGTTGCCGCCTACAAGGCGCTCTGGCAGCTCATCCACAGCCCATTCTACTGGGAGAAAACCCAGCATGGCGTTTCCGACCACGTCTCTACTCTGCTCAAGGGCGCGGAACTATGACCCACGCCTTCGACGCCGTGCCGGTTGGCCTCTTCAGTTTCGTTGCCATGTTGATGCTGGCGAGCCTGATGACGCAAGCCGGGCTTATTCCGAACGATACGATATCGCTGTGGGCTGGCGCGATCATCGCTGACGACGGCAAACTCTCGATCGGCAACATCGTCGCCGCTTACCCGACGCTTCCGTTCCTGGCGACGGTGGCTTTGGGATCCATCACGCCTGGGGGTGCGCCGACGCCGGCGCTGCTGGCCGCTAGCCTGGCCGGCCTGCTGGCCGGCCTGTGGTTTGTCTCGTTCCGCGGTAAAGGCATCCCGACGCTCGCCGCCGGAGCCGCGACCGTGCTGTTGGCGTTTCACCCAGCGTTGTTGCGCGCGGCGATCGCCGGACCGTCGGAAATGTTGGTGGCCGTGTTCCTGTTTCTACTTGGCAACGCCTTGTTCGAATTGCGTGCGCGCGGCGCAGCGCCTGAGGTAATGACGGTAGCGCTGTCGCTGCTCGGGCTGGCATTTTCCCATCCGATAGGTGCGGCCATTGCCTGCGCCGCCGTCCCCTATCTGGTATTTTCCGTCCGTCCCGCGCTGGCGGCGAATTCGGCGCTCAATGTGGTGGTGGCCCTGGTGTTTCCCGCCGTGTTCTCGGTCGGCGCGTTCACCTACATATCTTGGGTGTTTCCCGGCAGCGGGTGGAGTTTTTATAGCTCTCCTTCGCAAAGCCTCACGGATTGGGTCACAGGGATTGCCGACTTGTTCGGCGGCGGGTTGACTGGATTTTACGCGCTCGATGCTGCGTTCGCCTTTGCGATTGCGCTGGCGCTAGGCGCGCCGCTCGGGCTCTTTGCGCTCTACCACGTGCGCCGGCGCGCGCCACTGTCTTCGCCGATGTTGGTATTAGCCGCCACCGGCATCTCCGCCGCCGCCTTGAGCGTCGGCACTGGCTGGTTCGGCGACCCGGCGGCGGTGGCCGTCATCGCGCCGGTGCTCTGTGCCGTGGCCATCATCCGCATTCTGGCCGCCCGCGAAGACCAAGGGCGCATGCTCGGCCTGCTCGCGCTCGGTTGGTTCGGCGGCGCCTTGGCGCTGGGCCTGGTCGATCCGCGCGCTATCGCGCAATTCGGCGGCGCCGCGAGGCAGGCCGACATCGAGCGGGTTGCGGCATTGGATCTCGGACGCGCCACCATCGGCCGCAGCGGGGTGTTGGTCGATACTGACAACGCGCCGGCTGTGGTGGTCGGCCGCGGCAATGCGCAGGGACTGCTGCCGCCCACCGACGAGCACTTCGTGTTGTCACTGATGTTTGACCGGCTCGATGCGGCGTTTGTTGCCGTGCCCAATCCGCAAAGCGCGACCGGCGCCAACGATCGCATCGACCGCAATTTCCCGACACTCTACGGACACGGCGCGCCGGGATATCGACTGATCTTCGAGAATGCTGTTTGGCGATTTTACGGACGGGGCTGACATGATCGCACCTCAACGAATCGACCGAACAGCCTTAACCAACAGGAATGCAAAAAAAGACATGAACATTCTGATCATCGATGATTCAGAAGATCATCGCGAGCTCACCGAGGCGGTCCTGCACGGCGCCGGCTACAAGACGGTGCGCAACGCCGCCTCGGCAAGCGAAGCGTTCAAGATTCTCGGTATCGGTCGCAATGACGGCAATGCCGCTCCGATCGACATCATCCTGCTCGACATCGTGATGCCGGAAATGGACGGCATTGAAACCTGCGCCTATATTCGCAACGATCAGCGCTACGAGGACGTTCCGATCGTCATGGTCACGTCGCTCGACGACATGGATAGCCTGTCGAACGCGTTTATTGCGGGTGCCAACGACTACATCACCAAGCCGGTCAACCGCATCGAACTGCTCGCCCGTGTGCGCGCTGCTCTCAAGCTCAAGAGCGAGCTCGAGCAGCGTCGTGAGCGCGAACGCGAGCTCTTGAATTTTCTGTCGAGCTGGGGCGACCGCCGCGCCACCCAATGGATCGATGAACCAACTGGGTTGTTCGTCGGCGAAGTGGCGGAAGCCTACCTCGCCACAGAGAGCAAGTTTGCTAGTGGTGAATTGGTTTCGGTTATTGCGCTTGTCATAGACCGCCTTGACGCGGTGAAATCATCGCAAGGTGATGAGGCGGCGCATGCGATCCAGGCCGTGGTTGCCCAGGCCGTGCGTGCCACGACGGCGACCATCGGCGCGTTAGCGGCCGCCTATCGCAACGGGCTTATCGTGATCGTCGCACCGGAGTTCGGCGCCGCCAGCGCCGAGAAATTGGCGCATACACTGCGCGGCGCGATTGCCGGGCTCGGCATCGGCAATCGCGAATTCATGGCAGCCGACCACGTTACCGCGAGCGCCGGCGTCGTGACCGGCCGCGTCAAAAGCGGTCCCGAGCGCGCCAAGCTGCTCATGCAGGCGATTGCCAATGTTCAGCGTACCGCCGCGGACGGCGGCGACCGGTTAATGGCGTCGATCGCATAGGGCACGTCGCGGCGAAGCCGCGGGTAGTTTGTAGCGTACAGCGTAAGCATGGGGGTAATGCGTGATGTCCAATCCCAAAACGGCGGTGCGCCGCCCGTCGTCACTGTTGTTGCGGGATCGGGGACTTCATCGGTACCCCCGCGCTGGGGTAACCTTGGTTCTGTTCGCCATTGCGGGGCCTGCCTTTGGCGGTGCTTGGACCATGCCCAAAGGCCACGGCCAGGTCATCGCGACCACGACGGCAAGCCGGGCGGATGAAACTTTCGACGATCATGGTCGCGCCCATTCCAGCCCGCGTTACCAAAAGGTTGAATCGGAACCGTTGATCGAATACGGCCTCACCGACCGTCTGACGCTTATTCTTGGGCCGGGCTTCCAGCATATCGATATCGCGTCGCCGATCGACGCCTCGCGAACTGGCGCCGGTTACACCGAGTTCGGCGGTCGCTTCCGCCTTATGGAAGGCAAGGACTGGGTGTTTTCAGCGCAAGGTCTGATGCGCGTGCCTGGAACGACCGACACCAGCAATCCCGCAGCCATCGGTTACACCGGCAATGAATTCGACGCCCGCGTCTTGTTTGGCGCCAACCTGAACGTTGCCGGGCTACCCGCGTTCGCCAACATGGAGTTGGCGCAACGATTTCGCAATGGCGCGCCGAACGAGTTCCGCGCCGACGCAACGCTTGGCATCAACGTCGCGCCGCGCTGGACATTGGTCGCGCAATCTTTCACCGTGATTGCCGAGAGCGGCAGCACGCTGTTCCCGACCTACAACTATTCGAAGCTGCAACTGAGCGCGATTTATGCACTCACCGGAAACTGGACAATGCAACTCGGCAGTTTCGCGACCGTGCTCGGCCACAACGCGCTACAGGAAAACGGACTGGTCGCCGGAGTTGGTTACCGCTTCTGATCGGGCAGCGCCATCGCTTTCGCGCATTCGCCCGTCCAGGCGCATTGCAGAACCTCTTCTGCCGGCTTTCCCTGCACGGTAAAATCGGTATCGTTGAGCCCCCCGGCAGCGGGGTCGCTCAGCCAGCGCCAGACCATGACACCGCGCACCGACGGGCGATCGAGCGCATGCAGCCAGTCGGCGAGTACGTCAGCCTGCAACAACGGATCGGGCGCGGCGGCGCGTTCCTCGGCGCTTTGCCACGGCTTGGCGGCGGCATCTTTGGCAGAGCGCAATCCCACTTCGCCGACGATCACCGGCTTGCCGAACCGCTGCGCCAACGCGTCGATGCGATCGGTTACTGCCTCCATCACCGACTTCCGGCCGGCGCTATCGTCATCCGCGCCCAGCGGGGGATAAAGTGAAACGCCGATGGCATCGAGCGCGGGCCAGAACGGCACCTGTTCGGCGCCCTCGATATTGTGCGCGACATAGAACACGAGCCCGGGAAAAACGCTGTGCACCTTGCCGATTATTGTCCGCCATTCCGGCCGTTGCACGGTGTGACGTAGTTCGGTGCCGACCACGAAAGCATCGGCTTTCTCTTCGGCCGAAACGCGCGCCAGATGCACGATCGCGCGTTCATAGCCGGTAAACCACGCGTGCCAGGCGCTTTCGCTAGCGGGCGCCACTGCGCCAGCCCAGCTCTCCGGCACCCAGACATGCGGCTTGACCACGGCCAGCAGCCCTTGCGCGCGGACTTGGCGGATGGCCGCGCGCAGTTCCTCATCCGGCATGTCGCTGCCGCGTTTGATGGTGGCACTCGACGGCGTCGCCTGCCAGAGAAACGGAACGATGGCGAGCGCGCCGGCGCCCAGGCGCTTGGCCTGCGCGACGGCGCGGCCGGCGTCTGGGCTGCCGAAAGGATGGCCCACCGTCGCGATGATGTTGAAGCCGTCGAGCCGCGATGGCGACATGGCCGCAGCGGCCGCGCTGACGATCAGGAACGCCGCGGCGGCATAGATCGTGCGCCGGAGCGCGATCATGTGGCTCCCGACTGGC
>CAYLMY010000136.1:0-8946 GCA_964384635.1 uncultured Undibacter sp. | reverse complement strand
CAATAGGGGCAGACCGAGTCGACGGTGCGGTCGGCGAATTCGGTGCGCACATTGTTGTCATTGAGGAGGGGCGCGGGCATCAGCGCGCCGGTCGGACAGGCCTGCACGCATTCGCCGCAGGCAACGCAGGTTGACGCGCCCATCGGGTCGTCGAAGTCGAACACGATCTTTTCGGAATTGCCGCGGCCGGCCATGCCGATCACGTCGTTGACCTGCACTTCGCGGCAGGCGCGCACGCAGAGATTGCACTGGATGCAGGCGTCGAGATTGACCGCCATGGCCGGATGGCTGCGGTCGGCCTGCGGCATCGTCTCGCGTTCGGGGAAGCGGCCGGTGGCGACGCCCATCTTGTCGGCCCAGGCCCAGAATTTCGATTGCGGGTCGTGCGAGGTCTTGCGCGCGGGCTGGTCGGACGCCAGCAGATCGAAGATCATCTTGCGCGCGGTCTTGGCGCGCTCGGAATCGGATTTGACCTTCATGCCGGGCGCGGGCGTGCGGATGCAGCTTGCCGCCAGCACGCGCTCGCCCTCGATCTCCACCATGCAGGCGCGGCAATTGCCGTCGGCGCGGTAGCCGGGCTCGGGCGAATAGCACAGATGCGGGATTTCGACGCCCTCGCGCTTGGCGACCTGCCAGATGGTCTCGCCCTCGCGGGCCTCGACTTCGCGGCCGTCGAGGGTGAATTTCACCTTCTTCGCTGCGCCATTGCCTTTGCTCATGGCATCAATCCCTCGTCTGTCGTCCCGGCCGAGCGCAAAGCGCGAGGGCCGGGACCCATACTCCGCAGCCCATCGATAGACTGCGGCGTATGGGTCCCCGCCTTCGCGGGGACGACGCTTAGGTATGCTGCACCGTCCGTCATGACCAATGTCCCAATGGTTTCTTCAGTTCCTCAGGGAAATAATTCAGCACGCACAAGAGCGGATTGGGCGCGGCCTGGCCGAGCCCGCAGATCGAGGCGTCGCGCATGGCGTTCGACAGTTCGGTCAGCAACGCGGGATCCCACGGCCCTTGCGCCATCAGCTTGACCGCCTTCTCGGTGCCGGCGCGGCAGGGCGTGCATTGGCCGCAACTTTCGTCCTCGAAAAATTTCATCAGGTTGAGCGCCACTGCTTTCATATCGTCCCGGTCGGACAATATGACAACGGCGTGGGAACCCACGAAACAGCCGTGCGGTTCCAGGGTGCCGAAATCGAGCGGAATGTCGGCCATTTTAGCGGGCAATATGCCGCCGGAAGCGCCGCCCGGCAGATAGCCCTTGAACGTGTGGCCGTCGGCCATGCCGCCGCAGAACTCATCGATCAGCTCGCGCGCGGTGACGCCGGCCGGCGCCAACACCACGCCCGGCTTTTTCACCCGCCCCGACACCGAGAAGCTGCGGAAACCTTTGCGCTCGTGGCGGCCCTGCGACGTCGCCCAGTCGACGCCCTTCTCGACGATGTCGCGGATCCAATAGAGCGTCTCGACGTTCTGCTCCAGGGTCGGGCGCCCGAACAGGCCGACCTGGGCGACATAAGGCGGGCGGTGGCGCGGCAGGCCGCGTTTGCCCTCGATCGATTCGATCATCGCCGACTCTTCGCCGCAGATATAGGCGCCGGCGCCGCGCCGCAGATGCAGCTTGGTATAATCAGCAAGTCCGGCCTTCTCGACCTTGGCGAGTTCTTCCGCCAGCATCAGCCGCAGTTCAGGATATTCGTCGCGCACATAGAGATAGGTTTCGACCGCCTCCACCACATAGGCCGCGATCAGCATGCCTTCGATGAAGCGGTGCGGGTCGCGCTCGAGATAGTAGCGGTCCTTGAAGGTGCCGGGCTCGCCCTCGTCGGCATTGACCGCAAACAGGCGGGGCGCAGCTTCGGCGCGCACCAATTGCCATTTGCGCCCGGTGGGGAAGCCGGCGCCGCCGAGGCCGCGCAAGCCGCCGTCGCTGACGATTTTTATGAGCTCATCGCGCGTGCGTTTTCCCGCGAGCACGTCCTTCAGCAGCGCATAGCCGCCTTGCTTCCGGTAGGCGGCGAAATCGGCGCCGGGCTTGTAAGCATGCGCATGCGGCTTGGCCTTCACCGCCGCCGCGATTTTGTCGGGCGTCGCGTTGAACGTCTGCACGTGACCGACCGCGGCGACTGGCGCACGGTCGCAGGCGCCCATGCAGGGTGCGCGCACGACACGCACGTCCTTGCCCAAAATTTTCGGAAGCTTGGCCAGCAATGTCTCGGCGCCGGCCATGGCGCAGGACAAGGAATCGCACACGCGCACGGTCACCGCCGGCGGCGCGGGTCCGTCCTTCACCACGTCGAAATGCGAATAGAAGGTGGCGACCTCGTAGACTTCCGTTTGCGCCAGCTTCATCTCGGCGGCGAGCGCGGCGAGATGCGCGGCAGACAGATGGCCGTAGTGGTCCTGGATCAGGTGCAGATGCTCGATCAGCAGGTCGCGCCGGCGCGGGCGGTCGGTGAGCAGCGCACGCACTTCGTCGAGCGCTTGCGGGTCGACCTGGCGGCCTTTGGGCGTGCGCGGCGGCCGGCGGCGGCCGGTGCCTTCGCCGCCCAGCCGGGGCGGAGTTCGCATATTCATTGCTGTCTCCCGACCCAGATTTGAAGGCGTTCTAAGCGTCGAACAACCCCGTGCTTGGAATGGGTTGATAGGTATTTTCTATCAATGATATGGTCGTTACTGCTTATTTTTTGCGCGATGCGGCCGCAGGCTCCGGCTAAGACATTGAAATCGAAGGGTAATATTTCTTGATCGACAAGCTGGAATTCATCATCGCGCTGGCGCGCGAAAAACACTTCGGCCACGCCGCGGAGGCCTGCGGCGTGACGCAGCCGACTTTGTCGGCCGGAGTGAAACAGCTCGAGGAGCAGATGGGCGTGCTGCTGGTCAACCGCGGCTCGCGTTTCCAGGGCTTCACGCCCGAAGGCCAGCGCGTGCTGGAATGGGCGCGTCGCATCGTCGGCGACACCCGCAACATGCGCGACGAGATCAACTCGCTGCGCCACGGCCTCACCGGGCGCCTGCGCATCGCCGCCATTCCGACCACGCTGGCGATGGTGGCGGCGCTGACCACGCCTTACCGCGAAAAGCACCCCAATGTGCAGTTCACCATCTACTCGCGCAATTCGATCGAGATCCTCGAGCTGCTGGAAAACCTCGAGATCGACGCCGGCATTACCTATGTCGAGAACGAGCCGGTCGGCCGCGTCAACACCGTGCCGCTCTACGCCGAGCACTACCGGCTACTGACCTCGGCGGAAGCGCCGCTCGGCAACCGCGACACCGTGACCTGGGCGGAAGTGGCGCAGGTACCGCTCTGCCTGCTGACGCCCGACATGCAGAACCGCCGCATCATCGACCGGCTGCTCAAGAGCGCGGGCGGGGAATCGCGCCCGACGCTGGAATCGGATTCGATGATCCTGCTGTTCAGCCACGTGCGCACCGGCCGCTGGGCGAGCGTGATGCCGGCCAAGATCGCCGAGACGCTGGGCCTGACCGAGACCATCCGCGCCATTCCGATCACCGAGCCGGAGGCGGTGCAGACCATCGGCCTGGTGGTGCCGGCGCGCGAACCGATGACGCCGATCGCCGCCGCGCTGGTGGCGGAAGCGCGCCGGATGGCGCCGCAGCTATCGGGCTAAAAATCGCGCGCAAAAAAATATAGCCGCACGCTATAGCGCGATTTCGGCCGCATCGTCGCCAGACAAAGATTGATTTGCCCCGCATGCGACTGCATTGTGCGTAACGCATCGAGCATCGATCGGGACAACGGCCATGAGCTACCGGCTCGTCTATGGCACCGTGCGCGAGCATCCTCGCAAGGTCATCCATGTCGTGCGTGTGCTGGACGAGCTGCTCGACGATCATGAACTGAACGAAATTGCCGATCACGTGCGCGAGCGTGCCTTGACCAAGCACGGCGAACCGGACGCCGCCGTCGTCGTGGTCCAAGGAGACACGAAAGAAACCCTGCGGCTGCTGGGCGAGGCCTATGCGGTGACGCGCGTGCGCACCGCCATGTTCAACGCGGCGCTGCGCTGGCGGGATTTCGCGTTCGATTGACGCTGGGCGGACGGCGCCGCCGCCCGCTAGGCGGTGGCCACGCTGCGCGCGGCCCGTTCGGCAGCGGGCGCAGACGTTGCATTCTTCGCCGTGGCCGCCTTGAGTGCATCGGCCTTGGCGGCTTGCGCGTTCTTGTTCTCCCGCAACTTCACGTGCCGGGTATGGAACTTGACGATGTTGTGCGCCGTTTCCCGGCTCAGTTTCCCGTAGCGCTCGCACGCCTGAGTGAGGTCGTCCGGCGTCAGCCGGCGCTTGGCGGCATACATCAGCAGCAATTCCCTGACCGTGCTCCACGAGCAACCGGCGGCCTTGGCCAAGATGAGGATCATGCCCTCCCCCTCGTCGAGCAGCGCGCGCTCGACCAGGTCGATCGGGAAGCAGCCGAGTTTGGCAAGCGCCACCGCCGTGCGGTCGAACTCCTGGGCATGGGCGGGCGCATGGACATTGGCTTCGGTCACCGCGATGCGGCGGAAGCGGCGCTTGGCGTTGCGCATGGCGGAGGAATATCCCTGCGAGGCCTCGCGCGCCTCCCGCTGCATGGCGGTGGCGACGTCGTCGATGGTTTCGCGGATGGCGGCAGCAGCTTCCGGATTGGCCGCCTCCAACTTGGCGCGCACGGACGCCGAGGCGGATTCCAAGAGCCTGATGAAATATTGCCGCGGCAGGTCGTTGCGCTGGCCGAGGATCAGGGTCAAGCGGGCGTCGGAACGCGCGCGGACCGTCAGTATTTCGTAGCCCGCCAGCGAGAAGCAAGCGCCCCTGTTATTCGCCACCTTGCGCACGACGTGTTCATTGCCACGCTGGACCAGCACGTCGGTGACGGATTTGCTTAACTTCAGGCGCTGGGCGATAGCAAGCAGATGATCCTGACTCTTGGTGCTGGCGTTTTCCACCAGATCGGCGTCGCTCAACCGCTCGGAATGGACCAGCACCGGGCTAGCCACCACGATTTCGTCGTCGAAGGCGAGCTTGCGCACGATCTTGGGCGGCGCGTTTTTCACTGTCGCCAGCCTGTGCGCCAGTCGGGCGCGGGCCTTGACCTCGATTTCGATCGTCAGCCGCTGCAGCACGTCGTCGAACAGCGCGATCTGCTCGCGCGAATAGCCGCGTGAGCCGGCCACGAACAGGTCGGTGACGCGTTGCAGAACGCGAAGGCGCTCTTTCACAGTGCCGTTGGCGACCGCGCCAATCAGTTCATCGATGACCGCCAGGCTTTCGGCGCCTGCATTGCAAGGACTGGATTGAGCGGCTTTGGGCATGGGACCTGCAATTTTTCAAGCCGGAATTAGAATGCGCGCGCACCATAACCAGATACTTCCAAAAAACCCGTTGTTCCGGCCCCCCATAAAGAAGCTAAAATCTTATGGAAGTGGCCAAGACCGCGTTATCCCTGCGGGCACCGCGGCCAAAAAAGCCAGGACCCGCCTTGGCAAGCGGGCCCCAATAGCACAGCAACGCGCGCACACGCTCAGGCGACCTTCACATCCTGGTGCTTGAACATGGCCTTGCGCGCTTCCTCGTCGAATTCGGCCTTGAACGCGTGCTGGTGCTTGTCCTTGACCGCGAGGGCGGCCTTGGCCGCGGGCCTTGCCGAAATCTCGTCGACCAGCCGCTTCACGTTGGGGAACTTGGCCCAGTATTCCTCGCCGAGCGCGGTCGGAATGAGCCGCGCCCAGCCCCACAGCGCCACATCGACGATGCCGTAGCTGTCCGCGACCATAAATTTGTGCTTGCCTAGCCGTTCGTTGACGATCGCGTAGTGGCGCTGCGCCTCATACATGTAGCGGTTGACGGCATAGTGGATCTTTTCCGGCGCGTAATGGCGGAAATGCACCGACTGGCCCGAGAAGGGGCCGACGCCGGAAGCGACGAACATCAACCACGACAGCAGCTCGCCGCGAGCTTTAGGCGTGTTGGCGGGGAGGAATTTTCCGGTCTTCTCGGCTAGATAAAGCAGGATCGCGTTCGAGTCGAACACGGTGGCGTCGCCGTCGACGATTGCCGGCACCTTGCCGTTCGGATTGATCGCCAGAAATTCTGGCGTGTGCTGCTCGCCTTTACGGGTATCGACCGGGATCGGCTCGTAGGGTAGCCCGGTCTCTTCGAGCATGAGCGCGACCTTCATCGGATTGGGCGCGCCGCTGTAGTAGAATTTGATCATGGTCGTCCTCGTTTGATGGCCGCTTCGGCGGCAATTAATCAGAACAGCCCGGTAATGCGCCCATCTGGGCCGACGTCGATGGAGTCGGCGGCCGGCACGCGCGGCAGGCCGGGCATGGTCATGATCTCACCGCAGATCGCCACGATGAACTCGGCGCCGGCCGAGAGCCGCACTTCGCGCACCGGAATGGTGAAATCGTTGGGCGCGCCCTTGGTGTCGGCATTGGTGGTGAAGCTGTACTGCGTCTTGGCGATGCAGACCGGCAGCTTGCCGTAGCCCATGCTCTCGAAACTGGCGAGCTGGTCGCGCACCGGCTTGGGCGCGTCGATGTCCTTGGCGCGGTAGATCTTTTGCGCGATGGTGCGCACCTTTTCGATGAGCGGCATGTCATCGGGATAGAGCAGCTTGAGCTTGCTCTTGCCGCTCTCGACCACCTTGACCACGGCGCGGGCAACGTCGGCGGCGCCCTCCCCGCCCATGGCCCAATGATCTGCCATCAAGGCTTCGACGCCGAGCTTCTTGCAGGCGTCCTTGACCAACGCGATCTCGGCCTCGGTATCGGCGGAGAAGCGGTTGATCGAAACCACCGGCACCAGGCCGAAATTCTGCATGTTCTCGACGTGGCGCTGGAGATTGGCCATGCCGGCGGCGAGCGCCTTGAGGTCTTCCTTCTTGAGATCGTCCTTCTTGACGCCGCCGTGCATCTTGAGTGCGCGGATGGTGGCGACCAGCACCACTGCGTCGGGCGCCAGCCCGGTCTTGCGGCACTTGATGTCGAGGAATTTCTCGGCGCCGAGATCGGCGCCGAAGCCAGCTTCCGTCACCACATAGTCGCAGAGCTTGAGCGCGGTGGTGGTGGCAAGCACCGAATTGCAGCCGTGCGCGATGTTGGCAAAGGGACCGCCGTGGATGAAGGCGGGCGTGCCCTCCAGCGTCTGCACCAGATTGGGCGACAAGGCATCCTTCAGCAGCGCCGTCATCGGCCCGTGACCTTTGACGTCGCCAGCGCGCACCGGCTTGCGGTCGCGGGTATAGCCGATGACGATCTTTGACAGCCGCTGCTTCAAATCTTCGAGGTCCTTGGCGAGACAGAAGATCGCCATCACCTCGGAGGCGACGGTGATGTCGAAGCCGTCTTCGCGCGGGAAGCCGTTGGCCACGCCGCCGAGCGAATTGACGATCGAGCGTAGCGCGCGCTCGTTCATGTCGATGACGCGCCGCCAGGCAATACGGCGCGAATCGAGGCCGAGGGCGTTTCCCCAATAGATGTGATTGTCGATCAGCGCCGCGAGCAGATTGTTGGCGGTGCCGATGGCGTGGATGTCGCCGGTGAAATGGAGATTGATATCCTCCATCGGCACCACTTGGGCGTAGCCGCCGCCGGCGGCGCCGCCCTTGACGCCGAAGCAGGGCCCGAGCGAGGGCTCGCGCAGGCACAGCATCGCTTTCTTGCCGATCTTGTTGAGCGCGTCGGTCAGGCCCACGGTGGTGGTGGTCTTGCCCTCGCCGGCCGGCGTCGGCGTGATCGCGCTGACCAGAACGAGCTTGCCGTTCGGCTTGCTCTGCAGCGATTTGATGTAGTTCATCGACACCTTGGCCTTGTAGTGGCCGTAAGGCTCGAGATTTTCCGGGGCGATGCCGAGCTTGTCCTTGGCGAGTTCCATGATCGGCCGCGGCTTGGCGGCCTGGGCAATGTCGATATCGGACTTCGGCGATTGATGCTGCGAGGCGGGCATAGGGGTTTTCCATTAATGCAAGAGTGATGAGTCGGCGATTGTGATTTTGACTTTGCGGGAAATCAGGTGAGCTTCGCCCCGGTCGCGAGCTTGACGCTTGCCGCCCATTCGCCGGCGTCGATCTTCTTGCCGTCGGCGGGCTGCACGCGGGTGATCTTGAAGCGGCCGTCGGCGCAGACGACCGTGAAACCGTCGCTCTCGACCGCGACGATCTCGCCCAGCTTGCCGGCGATGCCCTTGGGGTTCTTGGCCGGCAGCGGCTTGGCGTCGAAAATTTTAAGCGTCTGGCCGTCGAGCGTGCACCAGGCGCCGGGCGCCGGATTGCAGCCGCGGATCAGCGGGTCGATCTGGCGCCAGGACTTGCCCCAGTCGATCTTGGCGTTGCCCGGGCCGCAGCGACCTTCGTAGGTGGCCTTGGATTCGTCCTGCTTGATGCGCGGCGCCTTGCCGGCCTTTACCAGGTCGATCGACTCGAGCATGGCCTCGACGCCCATGGGGAACAGGCGATCGAAATAGACCGTCCCGAGCGTGTCGGTCGGGCTGATCGGTGTTTTCTTTTGCAGCAGCACGTCGCCGGTATCGAGCCCGTTGTCGGGCCAGAAGATCGACAGGCCGGTTTCCTTTTCGCCCAGGATGATCGGCCAGTTGATGGCGGAGGCGCCGCGATAGGCCGGCAAGAGCGAAGGATGATACTGGATCGAGCCGTGGGTCGGCGCGTTGAGAAACTCTTCCGGCACGAACAGCGTGACGAATGCCATAACCTGGAGATCAGGCTTGAGCGCCTTGAACTCCTCCAGCACCTTCGCGTCTTTGTAGGACGACGGCTGGTAGACCGGCAGCTTGGCGGCGACCGCGGCTTCCTTCAGCGGGTCGGCCTTGGCGCCCGGCTTCTCCGGCGCGACATAGACCGCGATCACTTCATCGCCGCGCTTGAGCAGGGCTTCCAGCACGGCCTTGCCGAACGCCTGTTGGCCGTGGACGACGATACGCATT
>CAYLMY010000135.1:0-9066 GCA_964384635.1 uncultured Undibacter sp. | reverse complement strand
AGTATCGTGCGATTCTGCCACTCACGCCAACCGGTTGGAATTTGCGACAGGGACACGTGCTGGAATCGCTCACGCTTTGTAGAACTTGCGCACAGCACGCAGCGCGTTGCTGCCGGATTGTTCAAGAAAATTCTTGTAAGCGTTGAGCACAAAGTTGTCGTCCGGCAGTGGCTTCAGCCCACGCCAGGGCGTGCACAAGACGGCGTCGAACCCAAGCGGCACCGCCAGCGTCAGGAAGGCACACTCGAGCGAGAGCTTGAGATCGGAGCCGTCTGCCGCCTTTGCCGGCAATTGCTGGCCGATATTGGTGAGCCCGCCCATGATGTGGATGCCGGCGAGGTCGCGGTCCTCACGGATCGCCTTGATGGCGGCGAGCGTCGCGCGGTGCAGGCCATTGGTGTCGGCCACCACCGCGCTCACCGAAATGTCGAGAAAGATGTCGTCCATCGCCAGGCCGTAATCGTTTTGCAGCCGCAGCGCGACGCGGCGCGCCGTGCTGGCGAACTCCTCCGGCGTCTTGTTGGCCTTGGCGACGCCGTTCTCGACCCGCTCGGAGGCCATGACGATGACCTTGAACGGACCGAGCGGCTTATAGAGATCCATGATCCCCCAGCGATGCTCAGTGATGGAATTGATCAAGGGCGGCGCGCCATTGGCGCGGGCGCGGTCGTAGGCCTTCAGACACACTTCCAGCAGCTTGGCATCGGGATAGTCGAGACAAAGCGGCACCGTCACTGCTTGCTGGATGGCGCGCACCGTTTCGGCCAGATAATCGTGGTTGGTCACCCCGAGCGGACCGATGGTGACGTCGAGATAACTGGCGCCGCTCTCGACCTGGCGCACCGCCAGCGCCTGAATTCCGGCGATGTCGTGGTTGTCGACCAGCACGCGGGTGGGCTTGAAGCCCGGATTGATGCGGTCGCCGATGACGATGAGATTGAAACCGTTTGCGTCTGTCACGATGCTCTCCGCCCCTGGGGTTCCTTGAAACCGATATTGTCGAGGAAGGCCTTCTGGAAACCGCTGCGCGTGCTCAGCTCGACATAGCGGCAATGTTGCGCGAGTTCGCGCGCCCGCGTCCGCATCTTTCGCGAGGTGAGAATCTGGCGCACGCCGACGCCGGCCGCGTTGCCGACCTGCTCGAAGCGATCGCGCGGCAGCGCCGGCAGCAGGCCGACCGCGATGGCGCTGGCGACGTCGATATAGGCGCCGAAGGCGCCGGCGATGATGACGCGCTCAATGTCGCGCGCGGCGAGTTGCGCCTCGCCAAGCAGCAGTTCGATGCCGGTCTGGATCGCCGACTTGGCCAGTTGCACCGCGCGCACGTCGCGCTGTGTGAAGTGCACGTTGGGCGCCAGCGTAACGGCGCGCAGGCCCTCGTCTTCCACGATGGCCGGATGCGGGCCGGTCAGTCGTCCGCGCGCATCGAGCAGATTGCCGGCACGCAGCGCCGCGATGCAGTCGAGCACGCCCGAGCCGCACAGGCCCACCGGCCGGTGCTTGCCGATCACGCCGATCTTGAGCGCATCGCCGTCGTAGCTGACCCGTTCGATGGCGCCTTCCGCCGCGCGCATGCCGCAGGAGATGTGGCCGCCTTCCAGCGCCGGGCCGGAGGGACACGAGGCGGTCAGGATCTCGCCGCGATGAATCAGCGAAATCTCGGTGTTGGTGCCGATATCCATCACCAGGCTGGTGGTGGACGCGGTCCAATACGGCTCGGTGGCGATGAGCGCGGTGACGTGATCGCCGCCGACGAAGCCGCCGATATTGGCGGCGAGATGCACATAGGCGCCCGGCGCAACGCTGAGGCCGAGGTCACGCGCCTTGAGGTCGAGCGCCTCGCGCAGCGTGGCGACGAACGGCGCCCGCCCCAATTGCCGCACCGGCAGACCGAGCAGCAGATGATGCATCGCCGTGTTGCCGCAGATGGCGACGTCGACGATGGCGCCGGTCGGCGCATCGACGGCACGGCAGAGGTCGTGCGCCAGCGTATTGAGCGCGGTGACGGCGGCCTCGCGCAATTCGCGCGCGGGATCGGGCCCGCCGATAGCATAGTTCATACGGCTGATGACATCGGCGCCCCAGGACACCTGCGGGTTCTCGATGCCGAGGCTGGCCAGACGCTGCCCGCTCGCGAGATCAACAAGGAAACCTGCGATATTGGTGGTGCCGAGATCGACCGCCAGCCCGAGCGTGCGGCTGGCGGGCGCCGCGACATCGATCGCCTCGCCCTCGCGCAAGCGCACCCGCAGCGACCATTTGTTGTCGCGTAACATCGCCGGCAATTGGCGCGCTGCAGCGAGATCGATCGAGATGAACGGCTGCGGCAACGCGCTCGCCACCCGGTCGGCGTCGGAGCGCATGTCGGCGAGCGTTGCCGCCGCAACGGTGACGTCATGACTCACCACTGCCGGATCGAGCGGTAGTATTTCGACATGATCGCCGGTCTCGATATCCGCGCGCACCACCGGGGCCAGCGAGCGTTCGGCCACCTCGATGGTGCAATCGCTGCGCGGCGTGAGTTGGCAGGCGCGCAGCCAGCGCGGCCGGCGCGCGCGCGCTTCGGCTTCCTGTGCCGCGATAAGATGGCCGTTGCTGTGGCGAACCTGCCCTTCGGTCATCAGCACCGAGCAGGTGCCGCAAGTGCCGCGGCCGCCGCAGGCGCCGACGATGCGCAAGCCGTTGCGGCGCGCGCAATGGAAGATGCTCTCGCCCGGCCGCGTCGTGATGCAGCGCTCGAGCTGCGGGAAACTGAGCGCGTAGCTTTCCGCCATCACGGTCCCCGCGCTTGTTTCCCCGGCCCGCTCAGGCGGCCGGCTGCGCCGGGCAATTGGCCACCCGGCATTTCTCGCGCGACGGACAATCGTCGCAACGCGACCAGCGCGCCGGCGGCAGATCGAGGCCGACGCCGAGCACCATGGAAATCGACTTGAGCGGCGTGAGCGCGTGGCCGCGGTTCACTGCGACGCCGATCGAAGCGGCATCGGCGAGCCGCAGCACCAGGCCTTGCGCCTGCAGGGCCAGGCCCGGATCGCCCGGCCGCAACTCGCCCGCCATGCTGAGGCCCTGCCCGCGCACCGTCGCCAGCATGCGGTCCTGCGCATGGCGGGTGGCGGCGAACAGCAACTGGTTGCCGATGTCGTCGAGCGCGAGCGCCAGCGAATAACATTTCTCGGCGAAGAGAGCGGCCACGCGCCGCTCCAGCCCGGGGCCGATGGTGACGACGCCGCAGGCGAGCCCGGTCAATTCGCCCGCTTCCGGCAGCATCCGCGGCGCATGCAGGCTCTCGCCGCCGACTTGCAACACATCCGCCGCCGGTGCCTCCAACTCGGCGATGCGGAAGCTGAAGGCGGGCGCCAGCAGGTTCTCGCGCGCGATCAAGTCTTCCGCCTCGCGGTGAAAGCGCTCGCGCGCGGCGAAGGCGCCGTGCGTGGCTTCCTCGATGCGCACCTGGCGCAGCAGCTTGCCGCTTGGGATTTCCGGCATATGCGTCCCCTCAGCTCCCGTATTTGCGCGCCGCGGCGTACATGGCGCGCGCATTCTCGACCGGCGTTTCGTCGGGAATGCCAAAGGCGGCGTCGAGGATGAGCTTACCGCCCTTGTGGAAGACGTTTTCCGCCAGATGCCGCACGGCGGCGTCGACCTCGTCCGGCTTGCCGGTGGTGAGCAGCGAGGGCGAGATATTGCCGCGCAGCGCCGTCACGTCGCCCAGCACCTCGAAGGCGCGCACCATGTCGGTGCGCTCGAACCAATAGATGCACTTGCCGGGCGGAATGTCGCGGATCACCTCCAGCCGTTTGGTGCAGTCCGCTTCCCACAGCGGCATCGGAATGATGCCCGCCTCGATGATGTTGAGCATCAGCTGGCGGAACGAGGGCCACCAGAAGGTCTTGAACTGCTCCTGCGACATGAAGTTGTCCGGTCCCCAGTGGATCGGGAAGAACACGATCGGGTGCCGGGATGCTTTCGACCAGGCGATGGTCTGCCGGGTCAGGAAGGTGCAGGCCTTGTTCAGAAGTTTCAGCAGCTTGTCCTTGTTGCGGTAGAGGTCCTTCATGGTGCCGGTGGCGCCGCGGAAATAATCGGCCACCAGATCGTAAGGCGCGACCGAGGTGCTGATATGCGAGGTGGGATAGCCGAGCGCGGACATGTGCTCGGTGAAAGCGGCATGCTGCTCGGCGAACTTGTCCACTTCCTCGGCCGCCTTCAAGATCCGCTCAAAGGCCGCGCGCAGCTTGGGCCGGCCGAAGCCGCGCACGCCGCCGACCAGGCGGAAATAATGCAGGCCGGGCAGATCGGGGAATTCCTCGAAGCCCTCGAAGGCGCCACACACCCGCGGCAGATATTTGCGCAGGTAGAAGCCGGTAGGATCCTCGATGAATTCGTCGTACTCGTCCGCCTTCATGTATTCGCGGTCGAGATACTGATAGGGCTGGTCGTCGCGCAAGCCGTGGCCCGGCCAGATCAACTGCTTGTAGTCGACGGCGTCGAGCACCGGCCCGGCGGCCACGTTGAGCAGCAGCGGGTTGTGCACGTCGGGCTCGAGCTCGCGCAGCGCCTGCTCGCCCAGTTCTTTCGCCTTGTCGTAATTGTACATCAGCTCGCGATGGCTGATGCCGCCGAGCTTGGCCAGCCAGAAGGTGCAGAACATCGCGGTCGGCATGCGGTCGGGCGTCTTGAGATTGACGCAGTCCATGACGCGTTGCCAGCGCGCGTCATAGGCGGCCTTGGCTTCGGGTGTTTGCACGGGTGCGTTCATGCCGCCACCCCCATCCAGCCCTTGCACAGCGAGACCGCGTCGACCGCATTGGTGCCGAAGGCGTCGGCGCCGGTGTAGTTGCATACCGCCGCGTCGACCTGGCCGCCGCCGATCATGATCTTCATGCGCTCGCGCAGGCCGGCGTTCTGCATCGCCTCGATGGTCTCCTTCATGGAGTCGAAGGCGAGCGTCAAAAAGCCGGACAGGCCGACGATATCAGGCCCATAGGCCTTGATCTCGTCGAGGAAGGTGTCGACCGGCACGTCGACGCCGATGTCCTTGACCTCGAAGCCGTTGATGTCGAGCATGAAGGTGACGATGTTCTTGCCGATGTCGTGCAGATCGCCGTGCACCGTGCCGATCAGCACCTTGGCGAGCTTCTTCGGCTCCTCACCGGGCTTCTGCTTGATCAGCGGCTTGGCGATGGCGCCGATGTTCTCCAGCATCTCGCCGGCCAGCACCAATTCGGGCAGGAAGTATTCGCCCTGCTCGAAGCGCTTGCCGACGATGTCCATGGCGTTGCGGCACAGCTCCAGCACGCGCAAGGGATCGGCGCCGTCTTCCAGCAACATCTTCTTGGCCAACGCGAAGGCCTCGTCCTCCCGCATGTCGGCCAGCCATTCGACCAGATTCTGTTCCTGTTTCTCCAAGTCGCTCATCTGCCATTTCCTCCCGCTTGATCTTTGTTGTCAGGCTGTGACCGGCGCGGCCCCATTCGGTTGCCGCAGACCGGCTTCGACGATCGTCTCCGCCAGAAGGCGCTCGTGCTTGTGGCTCATCAGATGCACCCCGCCGACGCCTTCGATTTCGGCCACGGCATGGATGGTCTCGATCAGGATGCTTTTCGCCTCGGCGCGCTGATCGGCGGCGCCGGCGATGCGCGCGATCACGCGCTCCGGAATGCGTATCCCCGGCACATGCTCGGCCATCCAGCGCAGCGCCTTGGCGCTGCTGAGCGTGCCGACACCGACGATAATGGTAGCGCGCTTGTGCAATTCGCGCATCCGCACTTCACGCATGAATTGCTTGAGCAGGTCGGGATCGAAGCAGAACTGGGTCTGGATGAAGCGAGCGCCGGCATCGATCTTCAATTCGAGATTGGCGACGCGATCATTGTACGGCGGGACAAATGGATTGGCTGTGGCGCCGAGAAAAAGGTTCGGGGGAACGTCGAGATTGCGGCCCGAGGCGAAGGCGCCGCGGTCGCGCATGTCGCGCGCAATGCGCAGCAGCGAGACGGCGTCGAGGTCGAAGACTGGCTTCGCCTGGGGGTGGTCGCCCTGGCTGACGTCATCGCCCGTGAGGCAAAGCACGTTGCGCACGCCCAGCGCCGATGCCCCCAAGAGGTCACCCTGCACGGCAATGCGGTTTCGATCGCGACAGGAGATTTGACAAACCGGCGTCAATCCGGTTGCGACCAGCATGGCCGCGGCGGCGGCGCTCGACATGTGGCAATTGGCACCAGCACCGTCGGTGATATTGATGGCATCGACCAGCCCTCTGAAATGCGAGGCCCGCTCGATCAGGACGTTGGGATCGGCGGAATCGGGCGGCGTCACTTCGACGGTGACGACGAATCGGCCCGATCTGCAGGCCAGTTCGAAGCTATGCACCTCACGTTCGGGCGCTGCAGCGGCCGTTCTGGGAACGACAATCACCGGCATGTCGTCGTTGATGACCCGCAGCCAACTGGAGTGATCGCGTAGGCTGTGATCGATCGGTGCAAGCGAGGGAACGGAGGGTCGTTGCGTGCGCCCAATCCGCTTGCGTCCTTCCGTCGCCTCCACCCATACGCAGCGCATCGTGGGAATCACTTCGCAAGTGCCGTCGGCACGCACACCACCGCAGGGACCATTGCGCATTTCCTTTGCACAATTGGTCGGGCATGCCATGCCGGTCGAGGACAGTACGCACTGACCGCACATTCTGCAGTCGAAGAGCACCGCCTTGGCGGTGCTTTCGAAGAAAGCAACCAGACGCTCGGCGCCGGCCGCACCGATCAAGCGCAAAGGGGTGCGGAGATAGGGTGCGTAGCTGGCGCACGCGTCATAGGCGCGCTTTAGCCCGGAGGCGTGCCGTACGCTCCAATGCCGCAACGCTTCCATGCTGCGCTCACCGGTCTTTCCCGACCGGGCAGCGACCGCCGCCAATTCCGCGACTTGAGCCGCTGGCCGATCGCGCAAGCATTGCTACATCATCATCATATCGAAATTAGTTGACATGTCAACGATTATGTTGCATATAGCAATTATTCGGCCGACGCATGCCTCGCGCGATGGGACTTGCCAAGTGGGAACCGGCGTCTGTGGAATGCTGCCCACGATAGCCGCCCGCCAAGACATTGCAGGCTCTGATGAGCACACGACCGTTGCCGCAACAATACCGACAGGACATGACGGAAAATTCGCGCGTGTCCGCGCATGCGCTCGACCTCGACCGCTACATCCCGGCTTATCTGACCTATCTCGCCGGCAAGATTTCAAGCGGTGCTTCGGCGATCTATCGCCCACGATTCGGTGTCGGCATCACCGACTGGCGCATCATGGCGATGCTTGCGGCCGAGCCCTGGATCAGTGCCGGACGCATCTGCGAATCTACTGGGCTTGATAAGGCCGCTGTCAGCCGAAGCGTCGGCGAGCTGGAAAATTCAGGCATTGTCGAGGTGCGGCCCGATAAATTCGACAAACGGCGACAGATCATCGCCCTGACGCGCAAGGGCCTGTCGCTGCACGACCGCGTCGTAAAACTTGCCATCGCGCGCGAACAGAAATTGCTGGAGGGCTTTTCCGTGAGCGAGCGCAAGACCTTGCTCGAATATCTCGTTCGTCTGCAATTGCAGGTTCAATCCGCCAAACTGATCAGCGGGGCCTAAATCCCGATTTGATCACGGCGCCACTAGCGCACCTGTCTCTTCCGAAAATCCCATCCGGGGCTGGATTCGCGTGGCAAATTAGAATCGTCATATTTTGATGGTTGATGTTTGCGGTTACGCACGCTGCGGCAATCCTGATCGCCAACCTGTTCAAGTTTCCAGGTGGCTTGAAGCCGAGAATATGTTGCTTCGCCATCAGCTAAACATCGCACTGCGGCGAGCGCCACCTCGGCTCCGACTGGGCGGTATGGATCGCACTATCTTGGTATGGATTACCCTGTAAATTGAGATATGGCGCGTCCGCCGCGCCATTGCGCGTACCGCCTTGCGGCACTGGGCTCTCGTGAACCGCGCCCTGTCCTTTCCGAAAATTCTATCCAGCCCGGATGCGCATCATAAGGTAGAATCATCGCATCATTGAGATGCGATGTTTGCAATTCTGTACGCGCTTGGCCTGTTCGTTGCCGACGTGTTCAAGTCGCGACGTCGGCTCGAAGCCGAGAACCTGTTTCTCCGTCATCAGCTCAACATCGCCTTGAGGCGCGCGCCGCCCCGTCTGCGGCTGCGCGATAGTGACCGGGCGTTGTTGGTATGGATGACGCGGATTTGCCCCGAATTGCTCAATCTGGCCCAGGTGGTGACGCCCGAGACGATCCTGCGGTGGCATCGCGCTGGCTTCAAGGCGTTTTGGCGCTGGAATTCACGAAACAGGGCAGGGCGGCCGAGGATCGATCGCGGCCTGCGTGATCTGATCCAGCGTATGAGCAGGGAGAACCCGCTGTGGGGTGCGTCCCGGATCCATGGCGAACTCCTGATGCTAGGGTTCGAAGTCGCCCAGTCGACGGTCTCGAAATACATAGAACGGCGTCCCAGGCCACCATCGCAAACCTGGAAGACGTTTCTGCAAAGTCACGCTGAGGCGATTGCGGCTATCGATATGTGCGTTGTACCGACGCTGACCTTTGATCTCTTGTTCGCGTTCCTCGTTGTGGGCCATGGCCGGAGGCAGCTGCTGTGGATCGAGGTCACAAGGCATCCGACGGCCGAGTGGCTGGCTCGACAGATCACTGAGGCATTTCCTTGGTCATCGGCACCAGCGTATCTGGTGCGCGACAATGACCGCTGTGTGTACCGAAAACCTTATCCGGCGTCGATTTTGGTTTTCGCAGGGAAAATTCCCTGTTCCTGAACCAGAATTCCCTGTTCGTGCGAAATAATTCCCTGTTTTGTTGTGTAGGGAATTTCGCTGGAAGCCTTTGATTTTGCTGGCGTGTGAGCGCTCAAAATCGGACGAAGCGGGTAGATTCGACAAAATTCCCTGTTCTTTTCCCTGTTAGCAGGGAATTTGGGAGTGGAGACGGGTTCGACTACGACTGCGTACGCCACCACGCAGTCCCATGCGAACCAATATTTCCTGAGATCCGTCGAATAGCCC
>CAYLMY010000134.1:0-9135 GCA_964384635.1 uncultured Undibacter sp. | reverse complement strand
GTCACCTGCTGCGTCGTCATCGGCTCGACCGCGCCGCTCTTCAGGTCGATCTTGATGCGTTTGATCTTGTCCAGGTTGGTGCCGGTCACCCGCACGAAGCGCGCCTGTTCGGGATAATCGATCGAATGGATGGCGCCGTCCTGATAAACGCCAGCCTGGCCGGGGGTGAGCCGGTACTTCTTCTTCAACTTGAGCTTGGCATGCTTGGGATCGCTTCCGTCGTCCGCGCGCTCCCACTCGGACATGTCGGTGTATTTGGCGGCCTGGCCGTAGATCGCCCAGGATTCGCCGTGATCGTGCGGCGGCGAGACCCGCGCCTTGTCGTTGATATGGGCGAGCACCTGGAAGCCGAGCTTGGGATCCTCGTACAACACCTTCAGCCCGCGCGGCTGATCGTCGCCGCAATAGTCACGGATGAACTCCGGATTGCCGAGCAGGCGCTCGAGATCGACGCGCACCTGCTCGCGTCCGGACGGGCTGGGATCGCGCGCCAGCGTCGTGCGGCAGTCGGCGATGAACTGATTGAGATCATAGGCCATAGGCGTTCTCCCGAAAGCTTTGTTGGGAGGATTTTTGCCCAAGTCCCGGGCCGGCGCCAGTGGGGTTTCACTCGGCGTGTCGGCTGCGGCAGCAAACTCCAACTGTCATCGTCCGCGAAAGCGGACGACCCAGTAAACACCGTGGTTACTGGATGCCCCGCTTGCGCGGGGCACGAAAGCCTTGTTTGCGGCGTGTTGTGATCATCACGACACCCGTTTCATCCGGCCCCAGCCCTTGAGCGCCGACCAGATGCCGCGCTCCAGCCGGAAGCGGTCGATCGGCGCCGACGAGTTGATGGCGCGGATGCGGTAGAGGCCGACGCCGGTCCACTGGAAGCCGCACTTCTCCAGCACGCGGCGCGAGGCCGGGTTGGTGACGCGGGCGCCGGCGTTGAGCGCCTCGTGCGCCAGATCGGTGAAGGCGTAGTCGATCACCGCGTGCAGCGCCTCGGTGGCGTAGCCTTGGCCCCAATAGGGCACGCCCAGCCAGTAGCCGAGCTCGGCCTGGTCATCGAGCGTGGTCACGCCGCAGGCGCCGATGACGGTTTTGCCGCGCAGCGTGATCAGGAATACCGCGTCGGCGGCGCCCTTGTCGGCCCCGCTGATGAAGGTTTCGGCGTCCGCGACCTTGTAAGGATGCGGAATGCGCGCCGTGTTCTCGGCAATGCGGCGGTCGTTGGCGAGCGCCGCAAGCGCTTTAGCGTCCTCGAGGCGCGGCATGCGCAAGGCAAGCCGCTTGGTCTCGAGGACGGGGGTACTGCCCTCGCGGTGAGGCTCTCTTGGTATCGCTTCGCAGAGTGTCATGGCACGGGCTCCAGGTTAAAAAAGCGAAGAGGGGGAGCCGGCATCCCGTCTCCCCCTCTCAGAGCCCATTGAGCCCCGCCGGTTTGACTGAAATGCCGGCGGACCTCGATTTTATGTCCACCGTCTTACTCGGCCGCGGCCTCCGTCATCGGAACTACCGACATGTATTTGCGGCCTTTGGTTTTGGTAGCGAACTGAACCTTTCCATCGACGAGTGCGAACAGGGTGTGATCCTTGCCGAGACCGACATTGCGGCCGGCGTGCCATTTGGTGCCGCGCTGGCGCGCGAGAATATTGCCGGCCAGCACGCTCTCGCCGCCCGCGCTCTTCAGCCCGAGCCGCCGGCCCGCCGAGTCGCGGCCGTTTCGCGATGATCCGCCTGCTTTCTTATGCGCCATATTGGTCTCTCGAATTCTGCTCTACTGAATACACCGATTCCGTGACGGAATCATCTCACTTCTTCTTACCTTTTGTCGCTTTGGCCTTTGTGGCCGCTTTGGCCGGCTTTTTTGCGGCTGGTTTCTTGGCCCTGCTGGCCTTCTTGGCCGGTTTTGCCTTGCCTGCGGCTGCTTCGCCTTCGGGCGCCGGTTCCGGCTTCTTGGCCTCGCGCTTGGGCCGCGCCGGCGGCGTCTTCGATGGTTTCGCCCCCTCGGTCAGGATCTCGGTGATGCGGATCAGCGAGAACTCGTGGCGGTAGCCGCGCTTGCGGCGCGAATTCTTGCGCCGGCGCTTCTTGAAGGCGATCACCTTGTCGCCACGCGCGTGCTGGAGCACCTCGCCGGCGACCGTCGCGCCGGTGACCGTCGGGGCGCCGAGCTGCGGCATGTCGCCGCCGAGCAGCAGCACCTCGCCGAATTCGATGACCTCGCCCGGCTCACCCTTGACCCGGTCGATGCGGATCACGTCCTCCGGGGCAACCCGATACTGTTTGCCGCCGGCCTTGATGACTGCGAACATCGTTCTTCCCTCGTGTTCGGCCCCGGTGCTCGGATTATTCCGGACCGGCTTCTTTCAGTCGGTTTGTTGTGTGTTTTTAAGGGCTTAAGGCGCCCTCGAAAAAGCGCGCGGACCCACCGGCCCGCGCTGGCCATGCTTATGGCGATGCAGGGCCAAACTGTCAAGAAAACGCCGGGTTCGCCGGTGGTGGGCGGCCGGTCGATATTTTCGATAGGATGTGGGCCGTTGGGCGCCAAACTTTCCAGCGGCGTGGTCAACTTGACCTCGAACCGGCGTAGTATCCAAGCTATCGCCGGTCGTGCCCAAGGGGTCCAAGAGAGACCTCAGGTAACGGCCGAATTTCCAGACCGCATTGAGCGGCAAAATCGGGAAGAGGGAGGACGCAATGTTTTATGGAAAGATGCTTGCGGCGCTGGCCGCAATCGCGGTGCTGGGACAGGTTTCCGGCGCATCGGCACAGCAGCCCATCGCGATCGCCACGCCGCCGGCGGGCTCCATCTACAATTCGACCGCCGCCGCCATCGGCAAGGTGCTGACGGAAAAGGCCGGGATGAAACTGACGGTGCAGGCGCGCGGCGGCTCCAGCCAGTACCTGCCGATCATCAATGCCGGCGAAGTGCCGTTCGGCATCGCCAACGTCTATGAGACCAGTCTCGGCGTCACCGGCGAGGAATATTTCAAGGGCCGGCCGACCAAGGACGTCCGCTCGGTCGCCATCCTTTACCCGCTGCGCAACACCATTTTCGTCAAGAAGGATAGCAAGTACAAAAAGCTCGCCGACCTGAAGGGTGCGCGCGGGCCGGTCGGCTTCACCAACCAGAAGGTTCTCACCGCCGTGACCAACGCCGCGCTGGCGCCGGGGGGCATCTCGCTGGATGACATGAAGGGCGTGCAGGTGTCCAACATCATCACCAACGTCAACGCGTTCAAGGAAGGCCGCACCGACTTCTTCGTGTTCGCGCTCGGCGCCGGACCGATCAAGGAGGCCGACGCCGTGGTCGGCGGCGTGCGCGCGCTGACGGTCGACAAGGTCACGCCTGAGATTACCGCCGCCGTGAGGAAGCATGTCCCGGTCGCCTATCTGCTCCACGTTAAGCCGGGCAAGGGTACGACCGGCTTGCTGGAGCCGGGTTACATCGTGTCCTACGGCGTTAATTTGTTCGCCAGCACCCATACTCCGGACGATGTCGTCTACAAGCTGGTGAAGGCAATGCACGAACACGCCGCCGAGTTCGGCAAGGTGTTCCCGCCGCTGCGGCTGTTCAAGGCCGACGCCATGGCGCAGGTGATCGCGGGCGTCGATTACCATCCGGGCGCCATCAAGTACTACAAGGAAATCGGCCAGTGGCCGCCAAAGCAGCAATGAGGCGCGTGCACCGGGACTGAGGGTTTGGTGCTCGCATGAGCGAAGGCCCTGCAAGAAACGGACAAGGGCTGTCCTCCCTGCGGAGGGCAGCCCTGCCATATCCGAAGCGTCTGATCGACGCGCTCGCGATCCTGCTCACGCTTGGCGGCATCGGCTGGGCGCTCGACGCCTATAACCGCGTTGGGATCGCGCTCTACGACCAGCAATATCTCGCCGGCATGTTGGCGATCGCGTTGACGATGGCGTTTCTGAAATTTCCATTCGCGGGCGGTGAAAAGGAGGTACTGCCCTGGTACGACGCCGCCGCGGCGGTCGTCGGCTTCGCGGCCACCGGCTATCTCGCGGTGTTCTATCCGCGCATCGTCGATCTCGTTTACCAACGGCAGACCGACAGCGTCGTTGTCAGCGTCGTTCTCATCGTCCTGCTGATCGAGGCATTGCGCCGCGCTACCGGCCCCGTGCTGAGCATCCTCGTGACTGTCTTCATCCTGTATGCGCTGTTCGCCAGCTTCCTGCCCGGCTCGGGACTCCAGACCGACTGGCGCATGCTGTCGCTCGCGCTCGCCGCCAACTACACCGGCATCCTCGGCCTGCCGATCAAGGTGGCGACAACGATCGTCATCGCCTTCGTGCTGTTCGGCGCGGTGCTGCAACACACCGGCGGCATGCAGTTTTTCACCGACATTTCGATGTCCCTGATGGGCAGGTTTCGCGGCGGCGCCGCCAAGATTGCGGTGCTCGGCTCCTGCCTGTTCGGCTCGATCTCCGGCAGCGCGGTGGCCAACGTGGTGGCGACCGGCATCGTCACCATCCCACTGATGAAGCGCGCCGGCGTTCCCGCGCATAAGGCGGCCGCCATCGAAGCGGTGGCCTCGACCGGCGGTCAATTGATGCCGCCGGTGATGGGCGCGGCCGCCTTCCTCATCGCCGAATTCCTGGAGACGTCCTACGCCACGGTCGTACTGGCCGCGATCGTGCCCGGGCTGCTCTACTACATTGCGCTGTTCATCCAGGCCGACCTCGAAGCGGCCAAGGAGGGCATCCCGCCGGTCGATCCGAAGGTGATTCCGAAAGCCGCACCGGTCTGGCGTGCCGGTTGGTATTTTCCGATATCCTTCGCCGTTCTGCTGTTCGGGCTGTTCGTCCTGAATTACCAGCCCGAGAAAGCCGTCCTGTGGGCGATCCTCGGCCTGATCGTCCCGGCGGTGATCTTCGGATTCCAGGGCAAGCGTTTGGGACCCGGCCAGGTGGTCGCGGCCTTGCGCGAGACCGGCCATGGGGCGCTCGACCTCATTTTGATTACCGGCGCCGCCGGCATTGTCATCGGCGTGCTGGCGATCTCGGGGCTGGGCTATCAACTGACGCTGGGCCTGGTTCAGCTTGGCCACGGCCATCTGTTCGTCTTGCTGCTGCTGTCGGCCATCGTCTGCATCATCCTCGGCATGGGGCTTCCGACCGTCGGCGTTTATGTGCTGTTGGCCACGCTGGTTGCACCCTCGCTTGTCGAGGTCGGCGTCAAGCCGATCGCCGCACATCTCTACGTCATGTATTTTGGCATGATGTCAATGATCACGCCGCCGATCGCGATCGCCGCCTTTGCTGCCGCCTCGGTTGCGCAAGCCGATGCCATGCGCACCGGCTTTGCGGCCACGCGCTTCGGCTGGACCGCGTTCATCGTCCCGGTCTTGTTCGTCTATTCGCCGAGCCTGCTGCTGATCGGCGAACCGGCGGAAATCACCGTCACGGTCTGCACCGCCGTGTTCGGCGTGTGGCTGGTCTCCTGCGCGAGCGTCGGCTATTTCATGCGCGCAATCACGCCGCCCGGGCGGCTGTTGTTCGCGGCCGCCGGGCTCGCCGCACTGGTCCCGGCCGGCGCATTCGCCGGCGGCACGCTGCTCGATATCGCCGGCGTCGGCGCGGGCATCGCGGTCATGGTGTACGAATACATGGCGGTTAGCCGCTTGCGGGCGACCGCAGCCGCAAAGCTGGGCGGACCGCGCGCCTGAAGGACAACCATGACCGTCATCGACGTGCACACGCACATGCTCACGCTCGAGTTTCTCGATCTCATGCGCGAGCGAAGCGGCGGCAAATACGAGATCAAGAAGACCAAGGCCGGACAGGACACGATTTACCATGACGGCGCACCGTTCATGACGCTGTTCTCCGGCATGTGGGACTATGAGGAACGCATCGAGGCGATGAACGCAGCCCGCGTTGATGTTGCGATCGTGTCGCTCACCTCGCCCAACGTCTATTGGGGCGATCGCGCCACCAGTCTGAAAGCGGCGCAGCTGGTCAACGATTCGATGGCCGAGCAACAGGCCGCGCGGCCCGAGCGCATCCGCTGGCTCTGCTCGCTGCCATGGCAGTTCGCAGGCGATGCCAGGGCGGAGCTGGCGCGCTGCGTGGCCAAGGGCGCGGTCGGCGTCATGGTGTTGGCCAACATCGATGGGCGCGATCTGACCGATCCTTGCTTCGCGCCGATCTGGGCCGAAATCGACAAGCTCGGCCTGCCGGTGCTCGTGCATCCCACGGCACCGCAGGGCGTGCGCGCGCAGCACATGGACGAGTTCGGCTTGGTGCCGCCGGTTGGCTTCATGTTCGATACGACGCTCGCCTTCGCCCGCATGATCTATGCGGGCTTCATCGACAGGTATCCGAACGTGAAGCTGATCGCCGCCCATGGCGGCGCCACGCTGCCCTATCTCGCCGGGCGCCTCGACCGTTGCCATGAAATGATCCCGGCCTGTGCGGAGGTGATCACGGAGAAACCGAGCCGCTATCTGCAACGCATCTGGTACGACACCGTGGTCTACGACCAGCGTGCGCTCGACCTGTGCATATCGGTGGCGGGTTCGGACGAGCGCGTGCTCTACGGCTCGGATTACCCGCACAATATCGGCGACATGGCCGGCTGCCTCGCGAGGGTCAACGCCCTTAAGCCCGATACGGCCAGGCGCGTCGCCGGGAAAAACGCAGAGAAGCTGTTCGGGCTCTAGCGCCTTACCGTCACTGCGGCTGCCCCGCGGCCGCCGCTGCGCCGTTGATGCCGGCCTCGTGATCGGCGCCCGGCTGCGCCAGCCGGTAGCCGATACCGAGCTCGGTCACCAGGATGCGTGGGCTATCCGGGTGCGGCTCGATCTTCTGCCGCAGCTTGCGCACGAAGATGCGCAGGTAGTGGGTGTCCCGCACGTGGGTCGTGCCCCAGACTTCCTTGAGCAATTGCTGGTGCGTGACTACGTTGCCGGCGTGCTGCGCCAGCACCTGCAGCAGCCGGTATTCCTTCGGCGTCAAGGCAAGACGGGCGCCGTTGAGCGTCACGGCGCGGGCGCTAAGGTCGATGGTCAGCGGGCCGATCTTGACCGTCGGCTCGCCGCTCGCCGCGCGCATTTGACGTCTTAGCGCTACGCGCACCCGCGCCATCAGTTCCGCCATGCCGAACGGCTTGACCACGTAGTCGTCGGCGCCGAGCTCGAGCAGACGCACTTTTTCCGCTTCGGCCGCGCGCACCGACAGCACGATGATCGGCACGCTCGACCAGGAGCGGATGCGCTCGACCACGTCCGCGCCGTCCATGTCGGGCAGACCGAGATCGATGATGATGAGATCGACAGGACGCAGCGTCGCGGCGCGGATCGCTTCCGTGCCGGTGCCGGCCTCGTGCACAATGAAATTATTGAGCTCGAAACCCGCGCGCAGGAAGCGCCGGATTTGAATTTCGTCGTCGACGATAAGCACGACGGGGGAAGAGTCACTCATCTGTATCGCTTTCCATCTGCGGGACCGCGGGTTGCGTCACCGGGAGTTCGATCGTCACCGTGCTGCCCAGGTCGGGGCCGGCGCTGACGGCGTTTATCGTGCCGCCGTTGGCGGCAATGAAGGCGTTGGCAATCCACAGGCCGAGACCGGAACCGCTGGTGGTCGCGGCGTGGCGCGCGCCGCGGGCGAAACGTTCCCAAATCTGCCCCCGTTCGGCCTGGGTTAGTCCGCTGCCTTGGTCGCTGACGCTGACGATCAACCGCCCTTCCGGAGCGCGCGCCGTGACCGTGATCTGGGTGCCGGGTGCAGAATATTTCACCGCGTTGTCCAAGACCTGCACCAGCGCCTGCTGCATCAGGACCGGATCGCCGTGAACCAGGGGAAGATCGGCCGCCACCTCGAGAACGAGGCGGCGGTCGGACAACCGGCGGCGGCAACGCTCGATCGCCGAATCGATGATGTCGGCCGGCTCCGCCCATTCGGTGCGCGGCTTGATGCCACCGCTGCTGATGCGGCTGGCGTCGAGCAGATTCTGGATGTCGTTGTTGAGCCGCTCGGCTTCATCGCGCACGTCATTCGCCAGCGCTTTGAGCTTTTTTTCGTTTTTGAGCGCCGGCGCGGCACTCAACACCGTGGCGGCGCCGAGGATCGAGGCGAGCGGCGTGCGCAGCTCGTGGCTGACCGAGCCGATCAGCGCCTCGCGCAATTCGTCGGTCTGCGAGCGCATGCGCGCCTCGCTGATGGCGTGGGCAACGCCAAGCCGCTCCAGCGTGGCGGTGGCGTCCGCCAGCACGGCTTGGACGCGCAGGCGCAGCTCCTCGGTGCGCTCCGGCGACTCACGCCCGAAATTAATCGCGATCACGCCGAATTCGAGGTTGCGGGGCGACACGGCGCGAACCAGCCACACGTCGCCGTTGTCGGCGATCACGGTGACGCCGGTCGTGCTGTCGCGGTGGCCCGACGCCGCTTCGGCCACCTCAGCGAGGACCGGCTCGGGAACTGTGATACCCGCGCGCCGCCCGCTGCTGGCGGACGCCTCGCGCACGCCGGCGAACAGAACGACCTTGCGCTGCATGACACTGGCGAGATGATCCTCGATCGCGGCATGAATGTCCGAGACGTCGAAGGCGACCGCCAGCCGGCGCGAGAAGGCGTAGAGATCGCGCATGTCGATCTCGCGTTGGCGCGACAACTCAAGTTGCCGCTTGAGCCGGGTGGCGAGCTGACTGACCACGAACGCGACGAAGACGAACAGGATGAGGTTGATGACTTCCTGCGGGTCGCGGATGTGAAAGTTGTAGTACGGCGGGAAGAAGAAAAAGGCGGCCGCCATGACGCCGCAGACGGCGGCCACAAGCGCCGACACAAGTCCCCAGCGGGTCGCCGCGATCACCACCGGGATCAGGTAGATCACGGTTCCGCGCGTGAGCCCGAGTTGCTGGACGATCAACTCGATCAGCGCGGTCGCCAAGCCGACCAGGCAGAGCGTCAGGAAAATGCCGCGCAATTCCTTGCGGATGCGGTCGAAGCGCAGGGCGTTGGGCATCGTCGTGCCGGTTCGCGGCCGGGCTCCTTTTGGGGCGGCGCAATATAATACTAACGCGCGCCCTTGTCTGTCCCTGCGGCCTTGGTTAGATAGCCACCGTCCAATTGGGGCTTTTTCAGGCCCTTATCGGGCTCCGGAGAGGTGGCAGAGCGGTTGAATGC
>CAYLMY010000133.1:0-9224 GCA_964384635.1 uncultured Undibacter sp. | reverse complement strand
GCTCCCCTCGGAACGCCGCTAATCTATGCCGCGGATGGGCGGTGTCAATGCGGGCAGATATAAAGAGAGCGTGCCGATATTCAGTCTTGACCCTCTCCTCCTAGGGGAGTGGGGGTAGCGTGATAGCTTCCAAAACAGGTCTGACCCATTCTTGAGGCGGAGTGCCAGCCGGTTGCAACCCAAACCGATTGTCTTGAAATTGGATGTGATCTGCCTCGACTCTGTAACCTCCGGCAAAGCGCGCTTCCGCAGGAAATTAGTATAGCGGAACCATGGTGCATGTAAGTAGTATCGAATTCTCGAGTGACATTACAAAATCCGATCGCAAATATTGCGGTTTGGTCTTGCCGTAAAGCGAAGTTCGAAGCGTTGTGTCGATAATCAAGACCATGTCGGAAATCGAAAAATCGCTAGACCGTTTGCGGCCACACCCGCGCTATTTTGTCTGGTCGTTTTTCTGTGGGTTGGTCGTGGCTCTCGCAATGTTGCTGTTACTGCGAATGATTGCTTTGCCGATGGTCGTGCTGGACGATCCGGAGCGGCGTTGGGTCATGGCGCTGCTGCCGAGCGACGAGATCGCTACGCTCAAACTTCAACATGCAGAACGAAAGCCTGCTTATGATGTGGGGTTGTTCGGAAACAGCCGAGTTTTCATGGTGGGTAAAGATGAACTTGGCCTTCGGGGCCGGCGTTTTTTCAACTTCGCGATCGGCGGCCAATCGGTTCGACAAAGCATCCGGCTTCTTGACGGATTGCGTATGCGGGGCAAGGCGCCGGCTATTGCCATCATCAGCATGGATTACGCCGAACTTGGATTGCCGGGTGGGCTGGGTGTTTTTCCCGGCCCGCCGCGACGTTGGCTGCAGGAAGCTATCGACATATGGATCGCTTGGAAACATGAAGGACCGCGCAGTGCGATCATCCAAATCATCAATGCCGGATCTGCCGAAGAACAGCAGATGGCAATTACATTCAATCATTTTTATGTGCTCGCTAAATTGAGCGCATTGGCCGGCGTGGCGGGACCAGCGACTTCTTTCCGGGCTGACGGCAGCCTAAAAGAGACGCACTCGGCAGGTGATGTTTCGATTAGCCCCCTGCCGCAGCGCGCGGATACCTACGTGCAGCTCGAATATGACTTTGCGAGGCTCGCCGCTATCCGCGACGCCGGTACGAGAGTCATTATTTATGAAAGCCCGGTGGCTCCGCGGCTCATGAGTCTCGATGATGGCAGACTCTCGGCCAATGCACGCGCCGTGCGACGGCGCTTTCATGAAGCTTGCGTGAAATTCCGGCTTGAGTGCTATGGACCGCCTTTGCTTACCGGCGAGGCATGGTTCGACCGCGATCATGCGCCGGCCGCACTGCTTGCGGCATGGCTGCGTCCGCAGATCGAGCGGAGACGCTAGCCCGTGTTCTTCAACAATCTATCATTCGTGTGGGTGTTCCTTCCCGCCACGTTTGCCGGGTATTTTTTCGTTGTGCCGCGCACCTGGCGCAGACACTTTCTTCTGGCGGCTAGCCTTGTTTTTTACGCGCTGTCAGGCACGATTTATCTGCTTTTGCTGATTGCGGACATTGCATGGGTGTTCGTGATCACACAAAGCGATTTATACCCCCAAAGCAGTTGGCGCTTGGCACTCGCGATCGGCTTTCCTCTCTTGGCGCTGATCTATTTCAAGTACCTCACCTTTATCTTGGTCGCCGTGATCGGCATCCCCATGACAAGCTTGCAGGATACCACTTTTGCCAGGATCGTCCTTCCGATTGGAATTTCATTCTTTACCTTCGAACTGATTTCTTATGCGATTGATCGGTACCGCGGCGAGATTGAAACGCCGGCACCGCTGGTCAATTTCGCGCTGTTCGTCACATTCTTTCCCCATTTAGTTGCCGGCCCTATTCTGCGCTATCGCAATGTCGCCGGACAGTTTTTCGCACTCCCTTCATTCCGGCTGACACTCAATGAAACGCAGGAAGCGCTGATCCAGATCTGCCTCGGCTATGTGCTGAAAATCCTGCTTGCTGACTGGCTCTCGGTATATGTCGCACTTATGAAAAGCCATCTCGGTGATTTGTCCGCTCCAGGCGCACTATTCTTGGTTTTTGGCTTTAGCTTTCAAATCTATTTCGATTTTTTCGGCTACACTCTGATCGCGATCGGACTTGGGCGCCTGCTTGGTATTAGGCTGCCCGACAATTTCCGGCTGCCTTACGAGTCGCTTAACCCTCGGGAATTTTGGCGACGCTGGCATATCTCTTTGTCGTACTGGTTGCGCGATTATCTGTATTTTCCGCTCGGCGGGAACAATCGCTATATCCGCAACATCTTCATCGTATTCGTGGCATGCGGCATTTGGCACGGCGCCGGTTGGAATTTTGCCGCCTGGGGTCTAACGCATGCATTGCTGGTCGTCGGTTATCATTTTTCTGCCCGGTCATGGGATCGTATGCCAGCCCTGTTGCAGCGCGGCATCACGTTCAGCCTAGTATCGTTTGCTTGGCTTCCCTTCATGTTTGATATGCAGCAGATCGGACAAGTGCTGCAAAGCCTCACAATTTGGTCAGCGCAAAAGAATCTCCCGCCCGAATCCTGGTTGGCGCTCCTAGTGGCGACGATAGCCTGCTATTTGGCGGATACCGACCGTATCCTCAGCATGTTAAACAAGAGAATCGCATATCAAGTTTTAGGCGGCATGATTGCAAGCATAGCATTTGTCACTTGCTTGCTGTTTTTCGATTGGACGGCAGCATTTATTTATTTTCGCTTCTAATATCTTGTAGACGATGGCCGCCTGACCCGGGGAGAAGGTACGAGAATTTCGTGGGCCGCTACATCGCCGGCAATTGCGTCACCGCCACCCGGGCGGCGCCGTCAGCTTCCGCGATTACGCGCAACGTATGCGAATCGAACTGGATGCCGGTGAGCCGCAGGTCCTGCACGGCGGCGTCGACTTTGACGCCTTCGCCGCTGCGGCGGAAGTCCTCGAGCGCCATGCCGATCTTCTTGCGAGCGTCGGCGGCGAACGGCTTGAGGTCGATCACCGCGTGCTCGGCAAGCGCCTGCTGCACGTAGGGGATGGCGGCCTTCGCGGCGGCGCTGAGCAGCCCGAAGGCAGCTGCCGAATCCACGTCCACGGACAGGTTGGTGAGGCGGAGAATTTGATTCTGCGCATCGAGCACCGGCTTGCCCCAGATCTGCACGGTAGCGCTGGCGCCGAAGCCGAACCAGCTCTTCTTCTCGTGCACCTTCACGTCGAGCGCGATCAGCAGCCGGTCGCCGGAGGCGCCGATGTTAACGTGGCGCACCTCGACATCGACTGGCGTGCTGTTGTCCTCCGGATAGCGATGGCCCTTGAGTTGCGCTTCCAGGAGCTTGTCGAGCTCGGTGAACGGCACGTCGATCGGCAAGCCAACCTGGAGCCGACCGTCGTCCATCGGCGCCGTCAATTCGAGCTTGGACGGGAACGGGCAATTCGGCTTGGTTTCGGCGGGCGTGATGCGGGTCTCCGCCAGCACGCCGACGGTGAGCGTGACGTTCTGCGGATCGATGCGCGGCTGCGCAGCGGCGGCACGCACCGGGCGCAGTTCCAGCCAGAGCTGCGGCAGGCCGGTATTGCCGCCGCCGAGTGGGATGGCGCGGCACATCTTAGCCCATTGCTCGCGTGCGGCCTGCTCGATGATCGGGGAGTTGCGCAGCCACTTTTCCAAACTGGCGACCTGGTCGTTGACCATGCCGTCGATCATCGGTTTCGCTTCTTGCGCCATATTGATGTTGAGGCCGGCGAGCTGCAGCGCGCTGTCGCCGAGCTGGAGCTTGGCCGTGAGATTGGGCTGCAGCCGCCAGTCGGCGGTGATGGCGGGCCGCGAATGCACGGTTACCTGCCCCTTAACGTCAACGCGCTGGTCGAGCACCTTGGTGGTGAGGTCGCCGACGGTCTTGCCGATGCCGCTGTTATTGCCGCCGCCGGACTTGTCGGCGGAAGAGTCCTTGTTGCCGAGCACGCCGGAAAGAAAGCCGGTGATCGGATTGTCGTTCTTCGTTGACGTGTTGCCGCCCTTGCCGCCGCTGCCGACGGCGCTGTCGATCAGGCCGGCGAGCGAACCGACGAGATTGCCGGCCTGGGTCGCGATCTGGCCGGTAACCTTCAGCGAGCCGTTGAGCGCAGTGGAGATGGCGAGGTCGTCGCGCTGGCCGGCAACCGCGAGCGGCCCGCGCCCGACGGTGATGCCGATATCGGCCGCCGAGAGCAGGGCGCTAACCGGATTGTCATTCTTGCCGAGCAGCTGGCGCGGCGCCGCGGCGTCCATGCTGTCGCGGATGGCGGCGATCGAAAACGCCACCGGCGCGATCACGAAGGAAGAGCGGGTCACCGGTTGCAACGCGGGCAGCGGCGGCAGATTGACGAGCGCCGGCGGCGTGCTGGCCGGCATGACACGGTCGAGCACCCACAGGGCGGCGTAAAAGGAACCGGCGATCACGATGACGGCGCCGACGCCCCAGCGAAAACGTCGCGAGCGCCCAAACATGCGAACCGGGGCCGTCGCGACGCGAATGACGGTAGCGAGCACGTCGGGCATGGCGAGGTCGCCCCTGTTCGTCGATCAGGATCATCCTAAACGCTCGACCCTCCCAATGGAAGCGGCCCACATTGCCGCGCTGTATAGGTGCATGTTACGCAAACTGCGGAACTGCACGCTCGACGGCGTATTTTCGTCGAGCCAACCGGCATGAGGCGCGGACGTCATGGCGCAGCCGTTTGTCGAGCCGTGCAGTCGCGGCATCATTGAAGCCGAGCCGTGCCCGCGCGAACCTGAGCGTGAGATCGCCGCGCCGCGCAAGCGCGTCGTGTTGGCGGCCTGTGTGTTGGCGTCGGCGATGGCCTTCATCGACGGCTCCGCGCTCACCGTGGCGCTGCCACGACTGCGTGCATTTTTCGGCGCCGATCTTTCTTCGGTGCAGTGGGTGCTCAACGGCTACGTGCTGGCGCTGGCATCGCTGACGCTGATCGGCGGCGCGCTCGCCGACGTCTACGGCAAGGCGCGCATGCTGAGCATCGGCTGCCTCGCATTCGGGTTGGCGTCGGCGGCCTGCATCTTTTCGCCCTCGATCGAATGGCTGATCGTGTGGCGCGTAGTGCAAGGCGTGTCCGCCGCCATCCTGACGCCGTCGAGCCTGGCGCTGATCGGCGCCACCTTTCCGAAAAACGAGCGCAACCGCGCCATCGGCGTATGGGCGGCGGCCTCGGCGCTGACCACCGCCGGGGGTCCGGTGCTGGGCGGCTGGCTGACCGAGTCGTTCGGCTGGCAATGGGTGTTCGCCATCAATCCGCCGCTGGCGCTGATCGCGGTGGCGTTGCTGTTCAAGTTCGCGCCTGCCGACCGGCGCGAGCGCCGGCGCTTCGACCTGCCCGGCGCCGCCATTCTGGCGTGCGCGCTGGCGGCGCTGGCCTGGGCGTTCAGCCAGATCGGGCCGCGCGCGTCGTCGGCAAATCTCGGCCTCGTCGCCGCGGTCGGCGCGCTCGCGCTCGCCGCCACCGTTGGCTACGGCCGGTGGGAGCGCGTCAGTAGCCATCCAATGACGCCGCCGCGGGTCGCCGGCAATCGCGGATTCGTCGGGCTCAATATCGCGACCCTGCTGCTCTATGGCGGGCTGTCGATCATGTTTTTCCTGTTGTCGTTCGACCTCATCGACCGGCGCGGATTGTCGCCGACCGACGCCGGGCTGGCGTTCCTGCCGTTCACGCTCGGCGTCGGCCTGCTGTCGCGGGTGTTCGGCGCGGTCGCCGACAAGATCGGCGCGCGCATCATGCTGATCGCGGGGCCGCTCGGCGCCGGCATCGCCGAGGCCTGGCTGGCGCTCGGCAAGACGGCCTCGCTCATTGTGGGTGTGCTCGCGCCGATGACGCTGCTCGGCATTTCGTTCGCCGTGCTGGTGGCGCCGCTCACCGCCTCTGTGATGTCGAGCCTGCCCGACAACGACGAGGGCCTTGCCTCCGGCATCAATAACGCGGTGAGCCGGGTGGCCCAGCTCGCCGGCGTTGCGCTGGCCGCCGGCGTGGCGTCTTATTCGTTCGGCTATCAGGCCGGGCTCTTGATCGCCGCCGCACTGTCGCTGGCGGGCGCGATATATGTCGCGCTGGAGGTGCCGGCGGCCGCGCTGAAGGCACCAGCGTCGTAATCGAAAGGAGCCTCATATGCCCAAGACCTGCGCCCATGTCGCCGAGGTCAAAACGGTGACGCCGAGCGCGCTCGGGTGCGAGGAGTGCCTGAAGATCGGCTCGCCCTGGGTGCATTTGCGGCTGTGCCGCATCTGCGGCCATGTCGGCTGCTGCGACGACTCGCCCAACAAGCACGCCACCAAGCACTTCCACGCCACCGGCCATCCGATCATCGAAGGCTACGATCCGCCGGAAGGCTGGGGCTGGTGCTACGTCGATCAGGAATTCGTCAAGCTTCCCGACACCACGCCGCAGCGCGGACCGATCCCGCGTTACGTTTAAAGCGCTGCTCGGCGCAGTTCAGCTTTTCTGCGTGCCTAAGCGGTGCAGCTTGAGTGCGGCGTAGACGGTGTCGTTGACCGGCGTCGGCACCTTGAGCTCCTTGCCGAGCCGGCAAACCTCACCTGCGAGCCAGTCGAGTTCCAGCCGGTTGCCGCGGTCGAGGTCGTTGGCCATCGAGGCTTTCATGGTCGCCGGCACGTTCTTGTCGGCGAATTCCATGCGCTCGTCGACGAAGCCGTCGTCGAGTGCGACGCCCTTGGCCTGGCCGACGGCCAGCGTCTCGCGCATGATGTTGCGGAACAAAGCGCGGGTGTCGGGGTCGGCGAGGATCGGGCCCATCGGGTTGCGCGTGATAGCGGTGGCGCCGGAGGTGGCCGACAGGAATATGAATTTGTGCCAGCGGTCGCGCGCGATGTTGTCGGAGAGCGTGATGGGGATGCCGGCGGCCTTGGCCGCCGCCACGAAGGCCTCGAGCGGCGCGTCGGGGCGGCCGTCGCTGGTGCCGCAGATGATCGACTGGAATGTGCTGGTCTGCTTGATGACGCCGGGGCGGTCGATCACGGTGACCACGTAAGTGACGCCGGCGATAGCGCGCTCAGGCCCGACGATGGGAGCGATGCGCTCGTAGCTGTCGACGCCGTTCTGCAAGGTGATGACGCGGGTGTTCGGCCCGAGCAGGGGCCGCGCCTGCTCGGCGGCCTTCTCGGTGTCCCACAGCTTGACCGCAAACAACACGACATCGACCGGCCCGATCTTAGCGGGGTCGTCGCTGACATTGGGCTTGGGCAAATGCACGTCGCCATGCACGCTCTCGACTTTGAGCCCATTGCTCAACATGGCGTCGCGGTGGGCGCCGCGCGCGATGAAGAAGACGTCGTGGCCTGCCGCCGCCAGACGGGCACCGAAATAACCGCCGACCGCTCCTGCCGCCATGGCTGCAATACGCATCGCATCACTCCCTCGGAATCTGGAGCAAGGTATAGCTCTGATACCGGCAGCTGGCCAACCGGCCGCTGTTGGAGGCCGGCGAGACCAGTGACCATTAATGTAGCTTTCACGATTTTGAACTAGTTTTAATACCTTTGAAGGATTTTTCATGGCCCTCACGCGAACTCAATTGGCCGACCCAAACTGCCTAGTCACCGACAGTGACTACGAGGCTATCGAGTCCGCGATAATGGAAACTTCTCGCGGCAGATGGTTCTTATCCGAATATGCGCGACGGAATCGTACTGCAGATACCAAGCTGCTTTTGTCAGCAATCAACAGTCTGAAAGAGATGTTGGACAGCGACAAGAAAAACGCTAGTCCCTACCTCGTCAGCACCAGCGTCTCGTCCGCATTGCTGACCAATCAGAAAGAAGTTCACGGGCGGCCAATACGAATGTTGCAAGCGATCTCTAATGGAAACGATAAGGACGCAGAGCCGACTGCTGACGGTGCCGCGGTTGCGGCTCAAACTGGCAACGCGAACGATGCCAATGCGCAAAAGTCGCGATTCCTGTCCGACGACACGGCTGACTTCAAATTCAAGTTTTGATTTGCTCGCTGACGACCCATGGCGGGCATTTGCGCGACAAAACGGTCACTTGCTGCCCCGCAAGAATATTGCCCGGCGCGATGGCCGGGCAAGTCTCGGGAGGAGGTTACCGTGACAATCAGTAGAGGCCGTCGCGACGGATCACGTTCCAGGTCATGCTGGCGCGGCTCGCGCGCTCCGAGGCATAGGACAGCGGCTGCGGCGCCTGCTGGCGCGACCGCTCGATGGCGGCTTGCGCCCGAGCCTGCCAGTTCTGCGCCGGGGCCTTCGCTTTCGCCTCGTGGGTCGGCGTAGCCGTCTGCGGCAGCACGATCACCTTGGCGCCAATCTTGACGCGGTTGTAGAGATCGATGGCGTTGTCGTTGGTCATGCGGATGCAGCCCGACGACACGTGCTTGCCGATGGTGGCCGGATTGTTGGTGCCGTGGATGCGGTATTGGGTGCCGCCGATATACATGGCGCGCGCGCCTAGCGGATTGCCGGGCCCGCCCGCCATCATGCGCGGCAGGTAGGGTTGGCGCTGGAGCATCTCCGGCGGCGGATACCAGTCCGGCCACTCGATCTTGCGCACCACCGACTTCACGCCCGACCAGGTGAAGCCCTTGCGGCCGACGCCGATGCCGTAGCGGATCGCCTGACCGCCGCCGAGCACGTAATAGAGAAACGTATGCGGCGTATCGACGATGATGGTGCCGGGCGCTTCCTTGCTCGCGTAGGCGACGGTCTGGCGGCGCAGCCGAGGCACCAGCTCAGCATTTTCGTCGGCGGCAGCGGGCGCGGCCGGCTGCGGCTCGGCCTGGAATTGCGGTGTAGCCTGGAAGTGTGACGCGACCTGGCTTTGAGGCTGCGGTTGGAAGAAGTTGAACAGCGGCTCAGCGCGCGCGGGCCCGCACGCCATTGCGGCGGCGATCAGCGCGGCGAACGAGGCATAAGACGAATAGGTACGGGCCGGGGACATGGCATCCTCGTTCAGCCCCCTCGCCCGTATTCGAAGCAGTAAAGCGCAAAAAGGTTCAAAGGTTCCCTAGCGCGCATGGTCAAAAAATCGCTAACGCAGGGAACTGGCGCGGGGCGGCGGTGTTTGGGACGCCTAGTCTTTGCGCTTGTGCCAGCCCACCACCGCGCTCGGCACGCTGTCGGTGGAGGCGAAATAGGGCTTAATGTCGATGAGCGGTGTGCCG
>CAYLMY010000132.1:0-9313 GCA_964384635.1 uncultured Undibacter sp. | reverse complement strand
TGATAGCTCAGGCATGACCGGAGGTCGGACATCACGCCGGTGCGCAATGTCTCGCGGCAGTCCTTAACTGCGTGCTTCAGGAATTTCTGCGTTTCGTCGGCAACATCCTTGCCCACGGTTTGCTGCCAAAGCGTAGCCACTTTTTCGATCCCGGCGCTGCTTTTTTCAGGCAAGCGGTTGACCATCTGGTTGAGGATGCGCGTGGCGTTCACGCGTGCGCCGTCGCGCTCGAACGCCCTTTCGGCCAGAGCGCGTAGCGGACCGGTATAGCGGGCGATTTCGCCAGCGCTCAGCGGCTTGGGGTCGCCTTTAATGGCGACGGGAATAACCGACGCCATCGAGCCGACGGAAATTTTCGCTACGCCGTCGCCCAGCCGGCGAACCGTCGCTTCGGGCAGGCTGACTTTGACCGCGCTAAACTGCCGAAGCGATTTGAAAGTGAGCGCCGCCGCAACCGACAGCCGATGATTCACACCGTCCGGTCCCGTGACCGTCAAGGTGATATGGGTGCCCTTGGCGGGCCGGTAGACCGTGCCCGTGGCCGGCGTCGGGCGCTGTTGCTGCAGGCAGACGGACGAAAGCTCCGCCGTACATGTCCCGCCCACGCAGGTCATCGGTACCGGCTCGTTGAACGCGATCAAGCCCAGGATCTGCGGCGCAGCCTGTGCAGGCGCCAAGGCGATGGCAGTCAGCGGAAGGGTGGCGAGGAAAGCGAGGGTTTTGAAGCGCATGGGTCTATCCTTCGTTTCAATACCGGCGAAAACGCAACGGCACACAAGCGACCACATGAACTTGGGTATTCTAGAGGCAATAGGTGTTCGACGGAAGAGTAAACTCAACCCCCGAACAGCTTGCCGGGAAGATAAATGGCTATTTGCGGGAAATTGATGATGATGACCATGCCGATCAGCATGATGATCCAATAAGGCGTCGAGCTCTTGAAGATCGTCATCACGTTCATGTCCGGTTCGATCTCATGGATCGCCGCTTTCACCGTATAAACAAGCAAGCCGAAGGGCGGCGTATAAAGACCGGCCTCGATGGCGATGATGCCGATGATGGCGAAGGCGATCGGGTCATAGCCGAGATTGACCGCGATTGGGGCAAAGATGGCGGCGGTCAGCAGCATGATGGAGATGGAATCGATGATCATCCCGAGCAAAAACCACACCAGCACCATGACGGAGATGATCATCCAGGGCGCCATGCCGGAGCCTAGGAACAGGCTCTCGATAGCGTTCGCCATGCCGGTCATGGCGAGGGTCCGGGAATAGAGCGCCGCGGTGACCAGCAGCAAGAGTATCGGCGCGGAGGTCCGCCCCACCGACAAAATGGAGTCGATAACATCGCGTAACCGCATGCCTTTAATGATGCCCAACGCCAGGCCGATCAGAGCGCCGGCGCTGGCGCCCTCGGTTGGCGTAAAAATACCGAACCAAATACCACCCAAGACGGCCACGATGACGAGCACGATTCCGGCGAGGCTGATCAGAAACTGGATGGTTGTGACTTCTTCCTCATCATCCGCCACCTCGGCACCGCCAGTCGCGGGCGCTTGTCCGCGCCCCGTGCCGATGCCGACAACATCCGGTCGCCACAGCGAGTAGCCAAATACGTAAAGGACGAACATGCTCGCCAACATCAGGCCTGGAAAGACGCCGGCGGCAAAAAGCTGACCGATGGATTGTTCCGTCAGAATACCCCAGACGATCATCAGCACCGACGGCGGGATGAGCATGCCGAGGCAGCTCGAGCCAGCGATCGCGCCCAACGCGAAACCTTTGTGGTAGCCATGGCGTTTCATTTCCGGATAGGCGATCCGCGAAAAGGCCGCGGCGGAGGCGATGCTGACGCCGGTGACGAAGGAAAAAAGCGCGTTTCCGATCACCGTAGCGATGGCGAGACGGCCGGGTATCCTGTGCAGCAGCCGGTTGATGCCGCGGTAGACGTCGGTGACGGTTCCCGACTTGCCGATGAATTCACCCATCAGCATGAACAGCGGGATGACGGCAAAGACATAGGCGCGAATGGCTTCGTAAGCCGTGTCCGCCAGCATGGCCTGCACAGTGTGGAAAGCGTTGGCGTCGGTACCGGTGACCAGAAAAATGCCAAGGGCACTGGTTATGCCGAGCGCAACGGCGATATGAACGCCGATGGCGACCAGACCGACGAGGCTGACGACCAGCAATACCGCGGTGTTTACTTCGAACACTGGACTAATCCTGCGTGTTTTCGAACGCGGTCAAGGGATTGTCCGGATCCGATTCGGAATTCAGCATTTTGGGCTTGAAGACATCGAGATAGGCCATAACCAGATAATTGATCACGGCCAGGCCGCTGCCGACGAGCACCGTCCAACGCGCGGGCCATGAGGGGACACGCAAAGCGCCTTCGCCTTCGTACTCGCCTTCAACAAATGACTTGATGCTTTCTTCCCAACCGCCGGTGATGATCATAACAAAGAAGGCAACGCCCAGGAGATAGCCGATGGCCAGCAATACCCGCTGCACCTTGTCCGGCAAAAGGACAACTAGGAAATCCGCCCTGAGCATTGAGCGCGAGCGAATGGCGTAGCCAGCCTGCAAAAACACGATAATGACAATGGATGCGGCAACCATTTCGGCGGTGCCGTAAATCGGCGCACTGAAAAAAGTCCGCCCAATGACATTCGCCATGACGAGAAACGCCAGCCCAAAGGCCCAGGCCGCTGCAGCAACCATCAGAAATTTGGACAATCGATCACTCAAAGTAATGAGCGACATCGCTTTTCCCTCATTGAACGCCGATTGTAACTAGAATCAAAAATACCGGCTGAAAATCATGGAATTGGATTCTCAGCCGGCAAATTTGAATGATCGACTAGATCCCGTTCGAGCCAATCATTTGACTTGGTAGCGCACCGGCCACTTGTAGCCGTGCCGTTCAGCCGAATCCAAGGTCTCATTCAGAATTGCCTTGGCCGGGTAGCCCTTCTTCTCAAGTTCGTCGGCTATTTTTTGCGGCCAATGTGCGAGCTTCTGCGCCCACTCAAGGCGAACGTCGTCGGGCAGGTCGCTCACCGTAATATGCGCACGCAACCAGTCCATATCCTTCTTGTAGCCTTTTTTGTTGAAGACCCCGGTTTGGAGTTCGTAACGGTGGGCAACCTCTCTGATGATCGGCTGCACTTCCGGCGGCAGGTTCTTCCAGAAGCGGTTGTTGACGGTCAGGCCGTGCCAGGTGATCGAGCCGAAGCCGATCGTGGTGTAGTACTTGCCGACTTCATGAAGCTTGAAAACCGGTCCCCAGGCGCTGGGGAACATGATGCCGCCTTCGGCAACGCCGGTTTTGATCTTCTGGTACCATCCCGGCAATCCGTCGGTCACGGGAATGATGCCGATATTGGCTTCCCTCATCCAATTCAGGTTGAGCCCGGCGCCAAGAATCTTGTGGCCCTTGAGGTCGGACACTTTCTTCCAGGGGAAGTTGGTGCCGAGGTTGTAGCCGCCGTCGCCGATGTGCGCGATCAGAGTCTGGTTGTACTTTTGGAACACGTCCTCAAGGATCGGAAACTTCTTGTAGACGTCGAGGGCGATGGCCACGCTCATTTCCGGGTCCATGGTGCCGAAGGGCAGCATGATCTGGAAGGCGTGCATGGGCAGTTTGGAGCCTTCGAAGCAGAAGCAGAAACCGCCGATATCGAGGACGCCGTTCTGAACGCCTTCGAAGGTATCGAACACCTTCACGATGGAGCCCGAATACCCTTCGATGAATTTGACCTTATGTTTGGTTTTGGATTCGATCGCCTTTTTAAGTTCGGGCTCAAAGAAGTTTTTCATCAAGCCCGCGTAAACGACGGTCGGCGGATGGCCCGAGCCGATCCTGATGACGATCTCCTTGGCGCCAGCATGGCCGACGCTGCCAAGCATCAGGGCGGCTGCAAATCCAAGGACCGTCATCCCGGACACGACAGCAGCAACTATGCCTGATTTCCTTTTTTGCATTTTTTCCTCCCTTTCTAGGTTTTCACTCCCGCCCTTACATTATGCCTGAGTATCGGCATGTGCGGTGCGCGCTCCCACGCGCGTCTTCAGTTCCGGTTCGAAGAAATTTCGCCCGTCGCGATGTGCAACGTGAAGGTATCGGCTTGCGCGGCGGAACCGATGTCCCCAAGCGCCAGAGCTGACAGGGTGGCTGCCAACGCAAGACGCAATCCAGACATTGCTTTTCCCCCGTCGTACGATGTCCTTGATGGACATTTCGTATGGCGAAATCTCTCAATTCCAGCCACGCAAAGTCTTTCACACTTCCAAGGAGGTGCCTAGACCGCCGCCGAAGTTGCGACGCAACAACGCGATCAGAAGTTGACCTTGTCGCCGCCCTTGAGCGAGAGAATCTCGCGGGCCTCGTCGGGCGCGGCGATTTCGAGGCCGAGACCTTCGAGAATCTGGCGCACCTTGGTCACTTGCTGGGCGTTGGATTCGGCCAGCTTGCCGGCGCCGACCCAGAGAGAATCCTCCATGCCGACGCGCACATTGCCGCCCATGGCCGCCGCCTGGGCCGCGACCCGCATTTGATTGCCGCCGGCGCCGAGTACCGACCAGCAGTAATTGTCGCCGAGCAGGCGGTCGGCGGTGCGCTTCATCATGATGACGTCCTCGGGATGCGTCCCGATGCCGCCAAGGATGCCGAACACCGACTGCACGAACAGCGGCGGCTTGACCACGCCGCGATCGAGGAAATGCCGCAGCGTGTAGAGATGGCCGATGTCGTAGCACTCGATCTCGAAGCGAGTATTGTTTTCTGAGCAGGTGGAAAGGATGTATTCGATATCGGCGAAGGTGTTCTTGAACATGCCCTTGCGCGAGCCCTCCAGATACGGCTCTTCCCAATCGTATTTGAACTTGCCCTTGTAGCGCGGGATCATCGGGTAAAGACCGAAATTCATCGTGCCCATGTTGAGGGAAGCGACTTCCGGCTTGAAGGTCGCGGCCGGCCGCACGCGCTCCTCGGCGGTCATGGTCGGGGCGCCGCCGGTGGTGATGTTCACCACCACGTTGGAGCGCTGCTTGATCACCTTGAGGAAGGGCGCGAAGGCTTCCGGCGACTGGTCGGGCCGGCCATCCTGCGGATTGCGCGCATGCAGGTGGACGACCGCCGCGCCCGCTTCGGCCGCGGCGATGGCGTTGTCGGCGATCTGTTGAGGCGTCACCGGCAGGTACGGCGACATCGAGGGCGTGTGAATCGAGCCGGTTATGGCACAGGTGATAATGACTTTGCGCGGCTTCGCCATGAGCGTTTCTTCCCGGTGATGTTTGTTATGCGTGCTCGTTATTGGACTTCGAGGGCAATCCTAGAGTATCAGGCGGGCCGAAGTCACCTGCGCAAAGCTTGAGGAAGTCGCCGTGGATGGTCCGGGGCAAGCTGCGGCGGCGCGCTCTTCCGGCATCTTGATCGGGATCTTGTGCGGCACCGGCGCCGCGCTCGGCTGGGCGGCCGGATTCGTGGCGGCCAAACACGGCGTCGGTGTAGGCTTTACGCCCGCCGACCTCGCTTTTCACCGCTTCTTCTGGTCCGGCCTGCTACTGATGCCTATCGCCTTCCGCGACGGGCTGATCGACCTTGGTGGCATCGGCTGGGGCCGCGGCCTGGTGATGAGCGTGCTGTCCGGCCCGCCGCAGGCCATCACCGCCTACACCGGCTTTATGCTGGTGCCGCTCGGCCACGGCACCACCATCCAGCCGGCCTGCGCGGCGCTGTTCGGGCTGATCCTCGCCACCGCCATGCTGCATGAGCGGGCGACGATCCCGCGCATCATCGGCGGCACCATCATCATCGCCGGCCTCATGGTGTTCGGCGCCGAGTCGCTGACCACCATCGGCCGCGAGGGCGTCGGCGGCGACCTCCTGTTCGTCACCGCCGGCTTCTTCTGGGCCATGTTCGGCACCCTGCTGCGTTACTACCGCATGTCGGGCACGCGCGCGGTGGTCATGGTCGGGGTGCTGTCAGTGGTGGTGTATGCGCCGCTCTATGCGGCGTTCATCGGCTTCGACAACATGCTGCGCATGAGTCTTACGGAAAACCTGGTGCAGGTGGTGGTGCAGGGCATTCTCGCCGGCGTCCTGCCGATCTATCTGTTCGCGCGCGCGGTGATTCTGATTGGCGCTGGTCGCGCCGCGACATTTCCCGCGCTGGTGCCGGGTTTCTCGCTGATCATCGGTTATCTCGCACTCGGCGTGATCCCGAGCGTGCCGCAGCTGATCGGCCTGGTGATCGTGCTGATCGGTTTCCGCTTCGCGCTGCGATAAAATTTATTCGGGCCCCGCATATTTGCCCGCCGTGTCGGGGAACATATTCTTCACGATCTTGAATTTGGAGATATCCACGGTTGCGTCCATGTGCATGAAGATGACGGCGTCGCGCAAGACTTTCTCGATGCCGAAATCGAGCATGATGCCGTTGCCGCCGTGCAACTCGACCGCGTGCTGGGCGACCTTCATGACCTCTTCGGAAGCGAACATCTTGGCCATGTTGACCAGCGTTTCCGCCTCCGGCGCCTTGTCGTCGACGGCCTGCGCCGCGCGCTCGAGCAACGCGCGCACCGCCTCGATGCGGGTGGCCATGTCGGCCAGCCGCAGCGCCACCGCCTGATGCTTGATCAGGATGCGGCCGCCCTGCACGTAGTTCTGCACGTACTCGGCGGTGGCCTCGAAGGCGCGCACGCCGACGCCGAGGTTCTTTGCCGCCTGGATGATCTTGCCGGGGCGGAAATAGACGCCGGCCGAGCCGAGCGCGTCGTTCTCGACCAGTAGATGATCGTCCGGCACGAACATGTCCTCGAACACCATCTCGCCATTGTTCATGAAGCGGCAGCCGAGCGTCTCGTTGCAGCGCGCGACCGTGAAGCCCTTGGTCTCGCGCGGCACCAGGAACGATGACGTTCCCTGCAACATGCCGACCTTGGGGTTGGTGTTGGCATAGACCACATAGAGGCTGGCGTCGTAGCCGTTGGAGATGAACTGCTTGCGGCCGTTGATTACCCAGCCGCCATTGGCCTTCACGGCCTTGGTCTGCATGGCGGCTTCCGGCACGTTGTAGGGCAGCCAGCGGTCGGAGGCGCCGCGCGGCTCGGTTAGGCAATGCGCCATCAGGAATTGCGGCTCGGCCACCAGCCGCTTGAACCATTTCTCCTGCAAATGACGCGGTGCGAACTGGCGCAGCAGCACCGAGACTTTCCAGTTCTGCACCAGCTTGTCGGCGAGGCCTGAATCGCCGCGCGCGATCTCTTCGGCGATCATCGCGAAGGTCTTGACCTCGGTTCCCTTTTCCAGCTCGACGCCGCCGAATTCTTCCGGCACGCCCAGGGTGCGGATGCCGATCTTCTCGGCCTCTTCCAGGATCCTCAGCGGCAGCCGATCTTCCGGCACCATCGACCATTCGCGCTGCCAATTTTCGCGGATGAAGGGCAAGACCACCTCATCGACGAAATCGCGGCAGCTCTGCCGCATCATGCGTTGTTCCTCCGACAATCCCCGGTCGTACATGTGCAAAACCCCTTGCTACCTGCCAGGGTGGATGCCCGGCTTCGGCCGAATTTGATATTGGTCCGCTTTGCGGGCTAATTCCACGGGGGGTTCGGGCTCCTCAGGAGTGTGGCATGGACGACGTCCAGCAAGCGGCCAGCACCATCAACGACCTTCTGCGCAACGCGATGCACGAGGTGACCTCGATCTGGCTGCTGATCGAGGTTGGGCTGATTCTGGTCGCCGCCGCCATCGGCACGCTGGCCGCGACGCTGATTCGCCGGCGCATCGATCTCGCGGCGCTGACCGCGGGCTGGCCGCCGTTACTGCGCCAGTTCGCGCACCATGTGCTGGCCAATCTCGGCACCATCATCTTCGTGCTGGTGGTGGCGATCATGCACGCGGGCATGGAGGCGGTAACCTGGCCGAGCCGCTCCTACTTGCTCGGCGTCGCCGCCAGCCTCGCCACCGCCTGGGTGGTGATCGCGCTGGTCGCAGGCCTGATCCGCAACCGGTTCGTCTACCGGCTGGTGTCCATTTCGGCCTGGACGCTCGCGGCGCTCAGCATCCTAGGTCTGCTGCAGCCGGCGATGAAGGCGCTCGATTCCGTCGGCGTCTTCATCGGGGACTTGCGGGTCACGCCGCTCTTGGTGATCAAGACCATCGCACTGCTGCTGCTCACGCTGTGGGCGGCGAATGCAGCCAGCGACTTCCTCGACCGGCGCGTGCGCTCGGCCGCCGACCTGACGCCGTCGATCCAGGTGCTGATCGGCAAGCTGATCCGGCTCTTGCTGATTACGTTCGCGATCCTGATCGTGCTGTCGACCGTCGGCATCGACTTCTCGGCACTTGCCTTCTTCTCCGGCGCGGTCGGTGTCGGCCTCGGCTTCGGCCTGCAGAAGATCGTCTCCAACCTGGTGAGCGGCATTATTCTGCTCGCCGACAAGTCGATCAAGCCGGGCGACGTGATCACGGTCGGCGACTCGTTCGGCTGGGTCGAGTCGATGGGCGCGCGCTATACCGCGATCGTCACCCGCGACGGCCGCGAATTCCTGATCCCGAACGAGGATTTCGTCACCCAGCGCGTCGTCAACTGGTCCTATTCCAACGACGAGGTGCGCATCGAGGTGGAGTTCGGCGTCTCTTACGCGGCCGATCCGCACAAGGTGATCGCGCTCGCGCTGGAAGCGGTCAAGTCGGTCAAGCGCGTGCTGCCCACGCCACCGCCGGTCTGCCATCTCAAGGCTTTCGGCTCTTCCTCGCTCGATTTCATCCTGCGCTTCTGGATCCGCGATCCGATCGACGGCCTCACCAATGTGCGCGGCCAGGTGCTTCTGGCGCTGTGGGACATCCTGAAGCGCGAGGGCATCGAGATTCCGTTCCCGCAGCGCGATCTCAACCCGCGCGGGCCGTTCAAGGTCATCGTCGAGCCGGAAAGCAGTTCAAAGAAACGGAAGGTGCGGCGCGGAAATGCTGATGAATGATGAACGGCACGTTCCAATCGAAGGAGGCTGCACTTGCGCCGCCGTGCGCTACCGTCTCAAGGCCCCGCCCATTTTTGTGCATTGCTGCCACTGCAGCTGGTGCCAGCGCGAAACCGGCTCGGCCTTCGCCGTCAACGCCTTCATCGAAGCCTCGCAAGTGGAACTCTTGAAGGGCAAGCCGGCGACAACGACGCTTCCCAGCGCCAGTGGCAAGGGCCAGGTGTTCTGGCGTTGCCGGGATTGTGGCGTGACGGTATGGAGCAATTACGCCGGCGCCGGCCTGAACATTCATTTTGTTCGCGTGGGCACGCTCGACGACCCCGCGCG
>CAYLMY010000131.1:0-9338 GCA_964384635.1 uncultured Undibacter sp. | reverse complement strand
TCGACCACGAAGCCGACCGACAGCGTCAGCGCCAGCAGCGTCATGTTGTTGATGGAGAAGCCGAAGGCGTACATCGCCGCGCAGGTGCCGATCAGCGACACCGGCACCGCCAGCGCCGGGATGATGGTGGCCGAGACCTTTCGCAGGAAGAGGAAGATCACCATGATGACGAGGCAGACGGCGATCGCCAGCGTCTCCTGCACGTTCCAGACCGCGGCGCGGATCGAGATCGAGCGGTCGAACAGAGGCGACATCTCGATCGCCGCCGGCACCTGCGCGCGCAGTTGCGGCAGCTTCGCAAGCACCTGGTCCACGACCTCCACGGTATTGGCGTCGGGCTGCCGGTAGATGCCGAGCACGATGGCGCGCTTATCGTTGTACCAGCTCGCCTCGTTGTCGTCCTCGACGCTGTCGATCACGCGGGCGACCTGGTCGAGCTTGATCGGCGCGCCGTTGCGATAGGCCACTATCACGTTGCGATAGTCGGCGGCGTGCTCCATGGCGCCGGTCGCCAACAGTGTGACGGTGCGGTCCTTGCCCTGCAGGGCGCCGACGGGCGTCGAGGAATTGGCTTTGGCGACCACGCTGCGGATGTCGTCGAGCGAGATATTGCGCGCGGCGGCCGCGGCCGGGTCGACCTGGACGCGCACGGCGAATTTCTGCGCTCCGTAGACCAGCACCTGGGAGACACCGGAGAGCTGTGTAATGGTAGGCGCCACCACCGTCTCGGCGTAATCATCGATTTTCGACAACGGCAAGGTATCGGAGCGCATGCTCAGATAGACCACCGCGAAATCGCCCGGATTGACTTTGCGGAAGAAAGGCGGCGTGGTCATCTCGGCCGGCAGCCGGCGCTGCGCGGTGGCGAGCGCGGTCTGCACATCCAGGGACGCGCCGTCGATGTCGCGGCCGAGGTCGAATTGCACCGTGATCTGCGTCGAGCCGAGCGACGACGACGAACTCATCGTCGAGATGCCGGAAATGGTCGAGAGCTGGCGCTCGATCGGGGATGCAACCGAGGCCGCCATGGTCTCGGGCGAAGCCCCCGGCAAGCTCGCGGTGATCTGGATGGTCGGAAAATCCACCGCCGGCAGCGCCGCCACCGGCAGCAGCCGGTAGGCGAAGGCGCCGAACACGATCAGCGACGCCGTCATCAGCGTGGTCAGCACCGGGCGGCGAATGCAGATTTCCGGGAGGTTCATGCGACTGAGAGTCCGGACCGTGAAGCTTGAACCGTGGCAGCCTTACATTTTTCCTGGCGCATGATGTTGTCCGACCTTGCTTCGCCCGCCGAAGCGGGCTTCGCGAAGGCGGGAAACCGGTTCCCATCCCCAATCGGGTTCGAGGACGTGCTTTTCGGGATCATGCGCTAGCTCCCGGCGCGGCCCTTGGGCGCGCCGCCCGCGGGCTTAGCGCCCCGTGGCGCGACCTTCGTTCCGTTTTGCAGCCGTAATTGCCCGTCGGTGACGACGGTCTCGCCGGGTTTAACGCCGGACTTAATCACCGTCTCGCCCTCGAATTGGCGCCCGGCTTCGACATGGCGGACCTTGGCGATCCCCTTGTCGACGACGAAAACGAAGCTGCTGGTCTGGCTCACCTGCACGGCGTTGGTCGGCACCACCACCGCCTCCTCGCTGCGCAGCGTTAGCTCGGCGGTGACTAGCGTGCCGGGCCACAGCGTCTCGTCCGTATTCGGCATGTTGGCGCGGATAGTCGCCATGCCGGTCGAGGGATCGACGGTGTTCTCGATCATGCTGACCTGGCCTTCGGCGTGCTTCTGCTCGCCCGGAATGACAGCCTCGACGGTGGCGGTCTCGGCGGCGAGCGCGTGACGGATGTCGGGTAAAACCTTCTGCGGCACCGTGAAGGTCACGTAGACCGGTGCCATCTGGTTGATGGTCGCCATCGCCGCGCTGTCGGCCTGGCGCACGAAATTGCCGATCTTGACGGCGGCGGCGCTGATGCGGCCGGAGATCGGCGCGGTGATCGTGCAATAGCTGCGCTGAACCTTGAGGTTGTCGAGCAAGCCCTGATCGGACTTGATGGCGGCGCGGTAGACCTCGGCCTGGGTTTTGGCGGTGTCGAGAATCTGCTGTGGGCTCGCGTTCTTGGCCGCCAGACTCTCATAGCGCGCCACGTCGCGCTCGGCGCCGGTAAGCTGGGCCTTATCGCGCGCGATCGCGCCCTCGGTCTGCGCGAGCTGGGCGTCGAGCGCGCGGCAGTCGAGGGTGAACAGCAAATCGCCCTTGTTGACGTGGGCGCCGTCGCGGAAATGGACGCCGATGATGGTCGTTTCGAGCCGCGCCTTGATGGCGACGCTGGCGATGGGCGTGACGGTGCCGATGGCGTCGACGCGCACCGGCACTTGCTTGCGCACCGCCTTGGCCACCTCGACCGGCACCGGCCGGCTGCGCTGGCCCTGCGCGCGCGCAGCCGAGGCGTGGTCGCTGCTCCACATCCCGAGCCACGTGCCCCGGCTAAGCACGGCAATGCCGATCAGGGCGAGCACCGCCACCCCAAAGAGCCATTTTCGCTTGCTCATCTGCAGCTTTCGATCCGGGCTCGTTTCGCGTGCCGCCCGGGCGCTCCCTATCAACGCTAAACAGCCGTTTTCTCAAGCTTTACCGGCGGCCACGCTGGCCAACCCTATTAGCATATAAACGTGTCCAGGTGCATATCCCTGCGGTAAATACGGACGCCCAGAGCCGTCATTCGCCCCGCCGGACCCGTTCGCCCATGCGTATCGCCACCTGGAACGTCAATTCGATCCGCCAGCGCATGGACAGCCTGACGGCCTGGCTAGCCGAACGGGCCCCCGACATCGTCTGCCTGCAGGAGATCAAATGCACCGACGACGCCTTCCCGCGCGAGCCGCTGGAGGCGCTCGGCTACAACGTGGCGGTGCACGGCCAGAAGACCTTCAACGGGGTGGCGCTGCTCTCCAAGCTGCCGTTCGACGAGGTCAAGCCGCGCCTCGACGGGGAGGACGGCGACGTGCAGGCCCGCTTCCTGGAAGCCGTGGTGTCGACCAAGACCGGGGCACTGCGGGTGGTCAGTCTTTATCTGCCCAACGGCAATGGTAGTGAAGACAAATATGCCTATAAGCTCAATTGGATGGATCGGCTTGCTAAGTTTTCAGATGAACGACTTAAACTGGAAGAGCCGCTGGTGTTGGCCGGCGACTACAACGTCATTCCCACGCCGCTCGACGCCAAGCGGCCGGAAGCCTGGGTCAACGACGCCCTCTTCCTGCGGCCGACCCGGGAGAAGTACCGGGCGCTGATCAATCTCGGGCTGACCGACGCCATCCGCGCCGTCAGCGACGCCGGCGACCTCTATACGTTCTGGGACTATCAGGCCGGCGCCTACCAGAAGAACGATGGCATCCGCATCGATCATCTGCTGCTGTCGCCACAGGCCGCCGACCGGCTCACCGACGCCGGCATCGACCGCCACGTGCGCGGCTGGGACAAGCCGTCCGATCACGTGCCGGTGTTTGTCGATCTGGACATTGCGGGGCGGTGAAGAAACCGCGTCATCGCACAGCCACGCTGCCCCGGTAACGTTACTTCGTCAGGTTACCAATCGGATCAAATCGCCGCGTGAGACGCGAGCGGCTAAAATTCCCACGCCTTCGAGGTCGAAGCCACAACGGCCTGGTTGGCCGGCGGAGTCACTGATCTGTTTCAGGTTCAGTGGCTCCGTCTGGTTTGATTTCATGACGTACAAATTTAGAAGACCACCGATCTCTTTTGCGAGATCGGTGGTCTTCGCTTTTCGATAAGACAGAAAGACCGCGTCAAGCGGCGAGCTGGCAACCTATTCCCGCCGCGTCACTAGCCAATGCCGCAGATAGACCAGCGCCAGCGCGCGCTCGTCCTGGGTCGCCTGTCGGAAGGCGTTGTCGTAGAGCCGGTTGATCCAGGCGCGGTCGGCATCGTTGGCGGCATCCTTGGCGAGCGTCAGCCACATCAGGCCGCGCGCGGCCTGGCGTGGCACGTGGTCGCCAGTGAACAGCATGGCACCGAGCATGGCCTGCGCCCGGCACATTCCTTTCTGCGCCGACAGGCCGAACCAGCGCGCCGCGGTGCGCGGATCGTGCGGGGCGCCGACGCCGTCGAGATAGAGCCGGGCGAGATAATACTGTGCGTCCGGATCGCGGAAATAGGACGCGGCATAGGCGAACATTTCGTGCGCGCGCTCGGGATCGCGCTTGATCTTCGTGTTCGGGATGCCGTCGAGATAGTACTGGCCAAGCGCGACGAAGGCGTTGGCGACGAAGCGCGCCTGGCGGGTGTCGGGATTGTCGTCGGCATGCTCGTCGGCGATATGACGGAAATATTCGAAGGCCTTGAGATCGTTCTGGGTGACGCCCTCGCCTTCGGCATACATGCGGCCGAGCTTCCACTGCGCGATGGCGTGGCCTTTTTCGGCGGCATATTCGAGCGAGTGAACGGCCTTGGCGGTCTCGCCGGCTTTCAGCCAATGCGCGCCGGAGCGGAACGCCTGCATCGGCGTCAGCGGCGGCGGCGCCTTGGCGTCGGTCTTACTGCCGTCGAACGCCAGCGCCGGCGCGGCGGCCAGCGCCGCCCCGATCACGATCGCGCGCAACAGGGTCTCAACTGTCCGCATAACAGCTCTTCTCGCCCTTCCCGCCGGGATGGGTGACCGCGCCATTGAGCGCCGTTCCCACCTGCTGGGTGTATTTCCACAAATAGCCTGAACCGTAATCGTTCTCGCGCGGCTTCCATTGGCTCTTGCGCTTGGCGAGTTCGTCGGCCCCGAGCTTGACGTCGAGCGTGCCCTTCTCGGCATCGAGCTCAATGATGTCGCCATCGCGGATGAGCGCGATCGGCCCGCCGACGGCGGCTTCCGGCCCGACATGGCCGACGCAGAAGCCGCGGGTGGCGCCGGAGAAGCGCCCGTCGGTGATGAGGGCGACCTTCTCGCCCATGCCCTGGCCGTAAAGCGCGGCCGTGGTGGATAGCATTTCGCGCATGCCGGGGCCGCCCTTGGGGCCCTCGTAGCGCATCACCAGCACGTCGCCTTCCTTGTATTTCTTGTTCTTGACCGCATCGAAGCAGGCTTCTTCGCTGTCGAAGCAGCGCGCCGGACCGGAGAATTTGAGGTGCTTCATGCCGGCGATCTTGGTGATCGCGCCCTCAGGCGCGAGATTGCCCTTCAGGCCGACCACGCCGCCGGTCGCCAGCAGCGGCTTGTCGGCCGGGCGCACGACATCCTGGTCCGGGTTCCATTTCACGCTCTTCAAGTTCTCGGCCATGGTGCGGCCGGTGACGGTCAGGCAATCGCCGTGCATGAAGCCGTGATCGAGCAGGGTCTTCATCAGCAGCGGCACGCCGCCTGCTTCGAACATATCCTTGGCGACATAACGGCCGCCCGGTTTCAAATCTGCGATGTATGGTGTCTTTTTGAAGATTTCGGCCACGTCGAACAGATCGAACTCGATGCCGCATTCATGCGCGATGGCCGGCAGATGCAGCGCCGCATTGGTGGAACCGCCGGTGGCGGCGACGACGGCTGCGGCATTCTCCAGCGCCTTGCGGGTGACGATGTCGCGCGGCCGGATGTTCTTGGTGATCAGGTCCATGATCATCTCGCCCGCCAGCATGCAGAACTGGTCCCGCATCTCGTAAGGCGCCGGCGCGCCGGATGAATACGGCAGCGCCAGGCCGATGGCTTCCGACACGGTGGCCATGGTGTTGGCGGTAAATTGCGCGCCGCAGGCGCCGGCCGAGGGACAGGCGTTTTCTTCCAGCGTAAGCAAATCCGCGTCGGACATCTGCCCGACCGAATGCCTGCCGACCGCCTCGTAAACGTCCTGCACGGTGACGTCCTTGCCCTTGAATTTGCCGGGCAGGATCGAGCCGCCATAGATGAAGATCGAGGGCACGTTGAGCCGGCACATGGCCATCATCATGCCGGGCTGCGACTTGTCGCAGCCGGCGACGCCAACGAGCGCGTCATAGCAGTGGCCGCGCACCGTCAGCTCGACCGAGTCGGCGATCACCTCGCGCGACGGGAGCGAAGCCTTCATGCCGGCATGGCCCATGGCGATGCCGTCGGTGACGGTGATGGTGCAGAACTCGCGCGGGGTGGCGCCGACCGAGGCGACGCCCTGCTTGACCGCCTGCGCCTGGCGCATCAGCGCGATATTGCAGGGGGCGGCTTCGTTCCAGCAGGTGGCGACGCCGACGAAGGGCGCGTGGATCTGCTCGGCGCTTAGACCCATGGCGTAATAGAAGGCACGGTGGGGGGCACGGTCCGCCCCTTCGGTGGCGTGCCGGCTCGGCAATCGGCTCTTCAAATTGGTCTTGGCGTCCATGGTACTCAGTGCCCCGCCCCTGATGACCACCGGCTTGCCTTAGGCCGGCTTTACCCGAGGTTCCTTGCCCGGCGGCAAAACCGAAGCCAGGCAACGGCTTGCGGCTACCCTCGGGTGGGCCTCGGTGTCGGAGAAGGGTATGGCCAAATCGCGGCGCGGCGCGCACTCGTGAGGGGTTATGACGTATTTGTCGTTAATGTGTTGCAGGCAGGACACAGGCCCGGCCATGGCCCCAAACCCCCGAATACGCCGCAGTTTCTTCGAGCGCTCGGTACACAAGGTCGCCCCCGAGCTGATCGGGGCCACACTGCTGGTTGACGGCGTGGGTGGGGTGATCGTGGAGGTCGAGGCCTATCACCACAGCGAACCGGCGGCGCATTCTTACATTGGCCGGACCAACCGGAATGCCGTCATGTTTGGTCCGCCTGGATACGCCTATGTCTACCGTTCCTACGGCATCCACTGGTGCCTGAATTTCGTCTGCGAGCCGGAAGGCTCGGCCAGCGCAGTGCTGATCCGGGCGCTGGAACCGACGCACGGGTTAAGCCTGATGCGGCGGCGGCGGGGCCTGAGCGAAGCCCGCGCGCTCTGCTCGGGGCCGGGCAAGCTTTGCGAGGCGCTGGGGGTGACGATCAAGCACAACGGCCTGCCGCTCGACCGCCCTCCGTTCGAATTGCGCGCGCGAACGGTCGCGCCGCAGATCGCCGTCGGCGTGCGCATCGGCATCTCGAAGGCGGTGGAGCATCCCTGGCGCTTTGGGATGAAGGGCTCGCCATTTCTGAGCAAGCCGTTCGCGCCGGCGCGCTGAAGCGTTTCCTGAAAGTCAGGAATGTTTCGCGCCGTCGCGCCTCGCCCAATTCAACGACACCCAGAACATCACGGCGAACAACGGAATAGCGATGATCGAACACCACCATGCGAAATGGAAATAGTCGGTTCGCCAAACGACCAAGTCCGCCAGGCGGTTTATCTCGCCGGAGTAGTCGAGGCTGTGCGGCGCGTTGCACGTGACATAATAGAAGAACGGATAGGAAATTTCCGAGACAAAGAGACAGGCGACCGCGGCGGCGAGCGACAACATGATAATTGAGATCGCCAGCCAACGCGGAAAACCTTGCCTTTGAAAGAGGCCGCCCTTCTCCGCGGCGAAGGTGGTGGCGGCGACGATGATGCCGTCGAAGGCTAGCAGCGCCAATCCCTTGTTGTCGAGGATGGTCAGAATTTCATAGAAAGTGCGCAGCACCTCGCGCGCGTCCGGCGGAATGAATTGCGTCCCGGCCGCGTGCAAAAGCTCAACCTTTTGCAGCAAGTCGCACACCATGGCGAGTCCCCATCCGTTTAACGAGCGAATAATAGGGCAACGCGAAGCGGTGTCGAGACGGGCCGGCTACGCCGCGATGCGGAAGGCCGGATCGAAGCCGAAGGCGCGCTTGGCCTTCTCGCTCGACAGCGTGGGATCGTCTTCCGCGATGTTGTAGATATCAGACTTGGCCTTGGTGAGGGCGGCGAAAGCCGCTTGCGCTGCGGCATCAACGTGCACAGCCGGTGCGCGCAAGGGGCCGTCGGGCGACCATGTCCCCGGCCCGTAGAAGAAGCCGTAACGCAACACAACACCTTCGGGCATCGACAATACGGCCTGCTCCAGTGCCTTCACCGCCGCGACGGTGGCGGTAAACGCGGGATCTGTGGTCAGCGGGTCGCCTTCGACACGCACGCCCGGGCTCGGCGCGTAGATAAATGCGATGCTTTGCGCGATCATGCGCCCGACATTGGCCGCGCGCGCGGCGGCCACAAGATTACGCGTGCCTTCGATGCGCAGCCGCGCGTTACGCTTGAGGCCTTCCTCGTATTGCGGCGTGCCGGGCGCGAAGGCGAGATCGGTTAGCTGATGCATAATCAGCTGCGGCGCCGCGGCCTTGACCGCACGCGCGAGCGCATCCGCATCGAACACATCGATAACGACAGGTTCCGCCCCGAGCGCGCGTAGCGCTTCCGCCTTTGTGGCAGAGCGTGTCGTACCGACGACATCATGCCCGGCCGCGCGCAAGAGCGGCGTCAGCCTGCGTCCGATCGCTCCACCTGCTCCGGCGAAAAAGATGCGCATGGGAAAGAGCTAGTACGAGATAACGAACTCGCAACCGGGCGCGGTGGCGAACTGGCGGGTGACGCGGCCGCTGGCGAGCGCAAATTCCAGCGTCACCGCGGCGTCGTGGCAGCACAGAAAAGCGTGTTCATTGTCGGCGGCGAAGCCAAAGCCCATCGGCGCCCTGGGCGTGGGAAAGCCAGCGAGCTGCTCGAGCGTCAAGGCGTCATAGACCGCGGCGTAATTGTCGACATGCGAGGAGGCGCAGACGTAGCGCCCGTCGGGCGTGACACGCACGCGGCGCAGCTGATTGGCCTCGCCCGGCGCACCCTCGATGGCGGCCGTGTGATGCAGCGCGTGCGTGCGGGTATCGAACGCGTGAACCACGCCTTTGCGGTGCGCGCAGACATAGAGCGCCCAGCCGTCGGGGGAAACCGCGATGCCTTCGGCGCCGTGCGGGATGGTGATGAGGTCGATGCGTTTGCGCTGCTCAAGATCGAGCACCGCGACGGCATCCCTGGTCTTGAACGAGGCGAACAGCTTGCCGGTCGCATGGCTGACCGCGATCCAGTGCGGCGCGCCGCCGATATCGATGCGCGCGATCTCGTCGTTGCCCGGTTCGATCGCCAGCACCGCATTGGCCAATTCGGCGGTCGCCCACAGCGTGCCGCCCTCGTCCATCATCACCGAATGCGGCGCGACATTGGCGCCGACATCGATGGTGCGCGTCAGCGATTTCGTCGCCAGATCGATGACGGCGATGCGGCGGTCGGGGTCCTTGTTTTTCCCGAAGATGCCGCCGCCATAGACCGAGGCGTAGACGGTTGCGCCGTCGCCCGCGCGCACCATCTCGTGGGTCGAGCCCGGCATGGCGATCTCGGCCGTGAGCGCGAGCGTGCCGGCGTCGAAGAA
>CAYLMY010000130.1:2496-9465 GCA_964384635.1 uncultured Undibacter sp. | reverse complement strand
GCAATCTCGCTTAGGAGAGCACAGCGTTTCCCTGATCGGGATGCGCGGGTCAAGCCCGCGCATGACAGGGGAGAGTATGTTGCCCCTTTGCCCGTAACCTTGTCATCCTGTAGAAGCGCCCTGCCGGAGTGCCCCCATGACCGCCATCACCGACATCATCGGCCGCGAAATCCTCGACAGCCGCGGCAATCCGACCGTCGAGGTCGACGTCATCCTCGAGGACGGCTCGAAGGGCCGCGCCGCGGTGCCCTCCGGCGCCTCCACCGGCCAGCATGAGGCAGTGGAGCTGCGCGACGGCGACAAGGCGCGCTACGGCGGCAAGGGCGTGCTTAAGGCAGTCGCGGCGGTCAACGGCGAGATTTTCGACGCGATCAGCGGCATGGACGCCGCCGCGCAGACCAAGATCGACGAGACCCTGATCGGGCTCGACGGCACCCCCAACAAGGGCCGGCTCGGCGCCAATGCGATCCTCGGCGTCTCGCTCGCCGTCGCCAAGGCGGCCGCCGCCTCCGAGGGCGCGCCGCTCTACCGTTACGTCGGCGGCACCGCCGCGCGCCTGCTGCCGGTGCCGATGATGAACATCGTCAACGGCGGCGTGCACGCCGACAACCCGATAGACTTCCAGGAATTCATGATCATGCCGGCGGGCGCGCCGACCTTCGCCGAGGCCTTGCGCGCCGGCGCGGAAATCTTCCACACGCTACGGGCGGAGCTCAAGGCGAAAAAACTCAACAGCAATGTCGGCGACGAAGGCGGCTTTGCGCCCGACATCAAGTCGGCGGAAGCAGCGCTCGATCTCATCGTGCAGGCGATCGCGAAGGCCGGCTATAAGCCGGGCGGCGATGTCATGCTGGCGCTCGATCCGGCGGCGAGCGAATTCTACCAGGACGGCGCCTATGTCTATTCAGGCGAAGGCAAGACCCGCAGCAAGAAACAGCAGGCGGACTATCTCGCCAGTCTGATCAAAAACTATCCGATCGTCTCGGTCGAGGACGGCATGGCGGAAGACGATGACGAAGGCTGGAAAATCCTCACCGACCTGATCGGGGCCAAGTGTCAATTGGTCGGCGACGACAATTTTGTGACCAACGTCGCTCGCCTCGAAGACGGCATCAAGCGCGGCATCGCTAATTCTATCCTGATCAAGGTCAACCAGGTCGGCACGCTGACCGAAACGCTCGCGGCCATCGAGACCGCGCACAAGGCCGGCTACACCGCGGTCATCTCGCACCGCTCCGGCGAAACGGAAGATTCCACCATCGCCGATCTCGCCGTCGCCACCAATTGCGGGCAGATCAAGACCGGCTCGCTGTCACGCTCTGATCGCTTGGCCAAATACAATCAGCTGCTGCGGATCGAGGAGGAGCTGGGCGCGCAGGCCAAGTTTGCGGGCAGGACGGTCTTGAAGCAGCTGGGGTGAGCAGGGCGCGCGAGACCGCCGCTAGTGCTCCGCGAGCGCGAGCTTGACGCCGAGAGCGACAAAGGCGGCGGCAATGCTGCGGCGCATCCACTTTAGCACCGTCGGACGCGAGATGACGTGGGCGCGGACCTTGGCGGCAAACAGCCCGTAGCCGACAAACACGATAAACGTCAGAGCCATGAAAACAAGACTCAACGCGACCATGTGCGCGAGCGGATGCGGTTCATCGGCATTCACGAATTGAGGCAGGAAGGCCAGGAAGAACATCGACAGCTTGGGATTGAGGATGTTGATCAGGATCGCAGTGACCGTCACCTGAATTGCCGAGCGGGCGCCAAATTCCCTGTCGATGCGCAGCGCGCCCTTTTCCCGCAGCGCATGCCACGCCATGTAAAGCAGATACGCGACGCCCAAATACTTCAGGGTCTGGAACGCGAGCGCGCTCGTGTGCAGAAGCGCGGCCAGTCCCAGGATCGCCGCGGTCATGTGGGGGAGAATGCCAAGCGTGCATCCGAACGCGGCGACGACGCTGGCGCGCGAGCCGCGCGAGAGACCGGCCGCCAACGTGTAGAGAACGCCGGTGCCAGGCGACACGATAACGATCAGCGACGTTAGCAGAAACCCAATGGTCACGGCTTGCCCTCTCGGTGCGGTTACGCTGGCGGCGCGAAGCCAAGCTCGCTTTCCTGCCGCCTCACGTCAAGCGCCCGCCGCGGCCCGTTAAAACGCCTTAGCGTCACGGCCTCGTCTTGCGCGGCGGCATCTTGCATTTTCCGACCGAATTGCCGCAAATGGCCGCTTGAACTCCGTTAAGCGAAACCCCTGAGTTGCCGATGGACCAGACCATCAGTCTCGGTCGTAACGACATGCGCCACGCCGCAGCGCGCCTGGCCGATTTCGTCGCCCAATCGGTCGACGCCGCGCGCGCGGTCGAGACGCCGTTCTATCATCTCGAATTCGATCACGTGTTTCCCGACGATGTCTACGCACAAATCTTGGCGCTGATGCCGAATTCGTCCGAGTACCGCCCGATGCACGGCCGTAGCAAGGGCCACGATCTCGACGACGGCACCCATACACGGGTGAAGATCGACTTGTTCCCGGAATACATCCGCAACCTGCGGGGCGAGAAGCGCGCGCTATGGGATGTGGTGGGCCGCGCACTCTGCTCGGAAAAAGTCAAGCAGGCCTTCATGCGGCGCCTCGCGCCCGGCCTTGAGAAGCGGTTCGGCAAGGACTTCGCCAAGGTCGGCATGTACCCGATCCCAATCCTGACGCGCGACATTCCCGGCTATCTGATTACGCCGCACACCGACACCCGCTGGAAGAACATCACCGTTCAGCTCTATCTGCCCAAGGACGCCGCCAACACCGACATCGGCACCATCTTCCATGAAAAGCTTCCCGATGGCTCGATGCTGAAGAAGGCGCAGATGAAATTCGTACCCAATACCGGCTATGCCTTCGCGGTCGGCACCGACACCTGGCATTCGGCAGACCCGATGCACAATCGGGTGAAGACCCGCGACTCCATCCTGCTCACTTATTTCGTCGACCAGGGGCTGCTGAAAGTGCTGCGCAACCGCGGCAAGCGGCTGGGCAATTTCGTGCTCAACGAGATCAGGCAGAAAGTTTAGTTCTCGTCCCGGGCGAGCGCGAAGCGCGAGGCCTGGGACCCATACTCCGCAGTCCATCGTGAGCGCACGGCGTTTGGGTCCCCGCCTTCGCGGGCATGACGATAGTCGCCCCATTAAAAACGCCTTAACGCGTTTGGTTCATCTTGCGCGGTCATGGTCACCCACCGCCGCCGTCGCAACCTCCGCCTCATCCTCGCTCGGCCGAGGGTGCTATTGCGCCTGATCCTTAGCGCCCGATGGCGCTCGCGCGCGATCCATTCCATGGTCAAATTGGCTTGCTAACGGACGACTGCGGATGCCGACTCCGAGGATTGATTCTCGAGTTCGGGAATGCTTTGCGGGTCGCGCAGGTAATCGCGAAGCGTTGCGACGAATCTCCCCAAATCCACACCGTCGACCAGGCGATGGTCCGCTCGGACAAACAACGGGACGACGGGTCGAACGACGACGCGTCCATTTTCGACCACGGGGCGCGTTTCGGTCGGCCCGATAACGATATGGGTCGAATAGAGATTGCCCCATTTCACAAATTCAACTGAACGCAACGGGGGCGCGCCGGGAAAATTCAACGGCGAAACCACTACCGCCGCTCCCAGTGGCCCCAAGGAGCTTCTAAAGAGCGGAAGTGGCAGGTGATCGCTACACCAGTTGAAACACCGAATGACCCAACCAAAGAAGCGGCCAAGCCGATACAATCTCCGCTTGTCTCGCGACACACGGTGGTTCCCGCGCGCGGTCTTATTCACTTCGCGCCACACCGCGAGCGCCAGGCTCCGCAGGGATACGGCGTTCAACTCGCGGAGCAGCATCAGATCCGCCTCACCCCGATGCAGGTCCTGAATAGCCAGCAGCAAGTTGATGTCACGGAAACGGTAGATGCGGCGCCCGACGACACGGCTGTTGAAATTCGGGTGCCGGTCCAGCGAAACGCCGATCGCTTTCAACATTACGTGCAACGGTGAAATAAGCACCGCTTGCTGGCGCGTCGCTTCCCGCGCGTAGTCCTCAAGGGCGGACACGTCCACGTCCGTACCCCAAGTCATACTGGCGTCCACGCGCGCTTTGTGCGATTCGAGAAAGATGCGGTTGCCGAAGGGAACATCCGCGCGGGCAACGGCGGGGCGTTCAAGGGGCCAGTACATGCGTCCCATCCTCCAACTTAATTCGAATGCAGTCTGCAATCAGCCGGTTTAGCGGCGCCGAGGGAGGCACGGGTTTCCGGCGCACGGGGTTTCCGCAGGCGCCTCGCCGTGACGAGATTGACTCGCGGTCTGGCGTGCAGTGTAGAAAGAAACGGGCAAGCACCTCCGACGCGCCAGGAACCAGTGCCAGCCGATCGCTTCTCGCTTCTGTCATTTGGTAGCATCCGACATCCAGTAGATCAGAATCGATCCATGCCTCCCCGCACTTTGTTCGACCTACTCCAACGGAATCTGGCCGCACGAGCGGACCATCCGGCCATCGTCGATGGCTCCCGGGAGGTTACCTACCGGCAGCTGCTCGAACAAACCGAGGCGCTTGCGGGCTCGTTGGCCCGGCGCGGCGTGGGCCGCGGCGACCGCGTGGTGGTGAACATGCAGAAATGCGTCGAGGAAATCGTCGCCATGTTCGCCGTCGCCCGGCTCGGAGCGGCTATGGTCAATGTGCATTTTCAATGGACCGTCCATCAGCTTGATCACGTGTTGCGTGATAGTGGCGCCAAGGTGCTCATTACCGACGCCCGCCGCGCACGCGCGCTGGCCAAATACGAAACGCCGGCAACACTGGAGCACGTCGTAGTCAATGGATCGATTCCGCATGATGACCGGATGACCTCGTGGCCTGATCTACCGCTCGACCTTCAAGCGCCGCCCGTGACTTGTGCCGAAACGGACCTGGCCGCGCTGCTCTATACGTCCGGCTCGACCGGTCAGCCCAAAGGCGTCATGCTCAGCCACCGCAACCTGGTACTCAGCGCTCGCAGCGCCGCCGAGCACCTCAAGAACATTTCCGATGATCGGCTCCTGAGCCTCCTTCCTTTTTGCTTCGATTTCGGTCTCAGTCAACTGACAACCATGTGCCTCGTAGGCGGCACAACCGTCCTCCAAAGGGTGGCGATGCCCGCCGAGATCGTGAAAACGCTGATCGACCAGAAGATCACCGGCTTTGCCGCGGTTCCGCCGACATGGGTGCAAGTCGCGGGATACCTCGAGCGGGCTCCCGCCTCACTGCCCGATCTGCGATACGTGGCCAATTCGGGGGACAGAATCCCGAAGCACATTCTTGAACGGATGCCCGAAGTCTTTCCGGGCATCGACATCTATCTGATGTATGGGATGACCGAAGCGTTCCGCTCAACCTATCTGCGACCAGAGCTCTTCAAACAAAAGATGGGCTCGATCGGCAGAGACATTCCCAACGTCAAGACTTACATCATCGATGAAACCAAAGGCATTTGCGGCCCCGGCGAGCAGGGCGAGCTGGTCCATTGCGGGCCGCTGATCAGCATGGGATATTGGGGTCAGCCCGATCAAACCGCGGAAAAGATTAAGCCCTGTCCTCACCTTAAGCATGTGATCGGCGACCAGAAGGTTTGTTACAGCGGCGACCTGGTGCGCATCGATGAAGACGGCCAATACTGGTTCATCACGCGCAAGAACGCTCTAATCAAGTCCCGTGGTTTCCGCATCAGCCCTACGGAGGTGGAGGACGTCGTGCACAAGTCGGGATTGGTGGCGCAGGTGGTGGCCTTCGGCGTCACCGATGAGATCCAAGGTCAGGCCGTCGAAATCGCGGTGACGGCGCATGACGGCGAACCATTGGACGAGGCCGCGCTGCTTCGCTTCTGCCGGAAGCACATGCCTGCTTACATGGTGCCGCGCGCCGTCCACCTTTGGCTCGGAGAGATGCCGCGTACCGGCAGCGGCAAAGTCGACCGGCGGACCATCACGCAACATTGCATCCAGCGCAGCCCCAATGCTTAGGTCAGGCGATCGCCGACCTGAATGCCCAGCAAACGGGCAAGCTCATCGATGGGCACCCACCGCCGGTTGGCATCGAGCGCTTCGGTGATGCCCAGTACCGCATCGCCGCACGCGACGCGCAGCATATCCCGTTCGACGTCCACCACGGCGCCCGGTGGCGCGCCGGTCTGATCACCGAACCGCACCACCTTGAGCGGATGAATCGGCGTGTCGTTGACCATGGCGGTCGCGTAGACGAACGGATTCCGGATCGGATAATAATTCAGGCCGCGCACGAAACGTTCAAGTCGATCGAATGACCAAGCAAAGTCCATTCTGCCGCCGTTGGGCGTATCCTTGCGCGAATAGCTTGACGCCTGTGCGTGATCCTGAGGCACCGGATCAATCTGCCCGCGGATCAACGGGGTTGCCATCTCGGCCAACAACTCGACGCCGACTGCAAATCCCCGGCGGGATAGCGTCAAGGGTGTCTCATCATGCGCGAGGGGAAACATGCGTTGCGACAGAATGTCGCCCGCGTCGATCGCTTCGCCCGCGTCGTGCCAGGTCACGCCATACTCCCGCTCACCGTTGATAATGGCCCACGAGTACACATTAATGCCGCGGTATCGGGGCAGGGGCCCGTTGTGAAAGTTTACGGTCGCCCGTGTCGGCAGCGCCAGCAGGCGCCGCTTCATGATCTGCATGTTGTAAGCGCTGAACAGAAAATCGGGCTGGGCCGCGGCGACTGCCTCCAGCACCCGATCCGAATTGATGTCCGTCGCCGAGATATGCGTCAGACCATGCACGCGGCAGCACCGCTCGACCAGCCCGCCTATGGTCGGCACGGCCGGGTCGGAGATCACCAGCCGCACGGTTACGTCGGCGGTGCGCTGCAGCACCCCAACACAATCCACCACGAATTGCGCATTGCCGATGACGACGACGTTAGTCATCGCAGCGCCTGCTG
>CAYLMY010000130.1:0-2396 GCA_964384635.1 uncultured Undibacter sp. | reverse complement strand
CTGCCTCCGACGTTAGATTTCCGCCGGATCGCAAACCGATGCGAACGCTCCACCCAAGCCGGCCTCACACCAGGAATTCAATTGCCGAATGGCTGTCACCCGGAACAATTTATTGGAATTTCTGCAGCACAGTCTTGGTATTGACGTTGCGGAGCTGGAAACCGACGACAAGGAGCTTTATTCCAGCGGCCTGATTGACTCGTTCAGCATCGTGCATCTGATCCAGTTCCTCGAAGCGCAAGGCGGATTCGAGGTCGATCCGACCGATGTGAACCTGGAAAATCTGGATTCGATTCGCAAGATCCTGGCCTACGCCTCGACCCAGGCGCGCGCTTGACAGACACGATCGCGCAAGACGTCCTGCAAAGCCTCGCCGAGGAGAATGGCACGCCTTGCTATGTTTACTTTATTGACGTCGTGATGCGGCAGGCGGAATTGCTGCGCGAGGCGTTTGGCCGCCGCTTCAAGATCAGCTACGCGGTCAAAGCCAATCCGAACAGCGCGTTGATCCAGCGGCTGCGCAATACGGTCGACGCGCTGGACGTATCTTCCACTGGCGAATTGCGCCGAGCGCTTGGAGCAGGCTGGGCGCCGGACCGCATCAGTTTCACCGGTCCCGGCAAGCAAGCATCTGAACTGATTGAAGCCGTCGGGGCCGGGATCGGCTCGATCGTGATCGAGTCAATGGCCGAAGCGCGGGCACTTGACGGGGTCGCCGCCCAAGCCGGCACGAAACAACCGATCATGGTGCGCATCGCACCCGCCGCAGTGCCCCGCGGCTTCGGCGTCCGCATGGCGGGCCGGCCGTCACAATTCGGCATCGACGAGGAGCAAATCGACGAAGCGGTGGACAAAATCCGATCGCTGGAGCATCTCGATCTGCGGGGCCTCCACATATTTTCGGGTACGCAGTGCCTCAATGAACAATCGATCGCTGAAAACCTCGAGATCTTCATCGGCCTTTTTCAGCGGATCAGCAACGATCACGACCTCTCGCCGCAAAAGCTCGTCTTCGGCTCCGGGTTTGGCATCCCGTATTACGAAGCCGATCGATCGCTTGGTCTCCGCGCGATTGCCGGGCGGATCGTCCCGCAATTGGACCGCCTCAAGTCGCAAACAAGATTCGGGCAAACAGCGCTGGTTCTGGAGTTGGGCCGCTTTCTCGTGGGGCCGGCCGGGGTCTATCTGACGCGCGTGATCAACATGAAACGATCACGCGGCGTGAACATCGGTGTCTGCGACGGAGGAATGAACCATCACCTTGCCGCGTGCGGTCACCTTGGCAGCGTCATCCATCGTAATTTCCAGATGTTCAAGGTCACCCCTTCGGTTCGCGATGCCGAGACGGCACCCTACGACCTGGTCGGGCCGCTCTGCACCAGCATCGATACCCTCGCTCGCAACGTAGCGATGCCGGGCCTGGAGGTGGGTGACGTCATCGCGATCCGCTCCAGCGGCGCCTACGGTCTAACGGCAAGCCCGATTCATTTCATCAGCCACAATCCGCCGAAGGAATACCTCGTTAGCCTGCACGATGGTCAATCGCGCGTGGAAGATATCAGTGAGTACTGACGGCGCCGTCGCCGCGGCGTTTTGACCGCGTTCGCGCCGTACGTTCGTAAATTTAACGGCGCCTAAAAAGCCAAAAATTAAAGACGCCTTAACGCGCGTGCTTCATCTTGCGCGCCCATGGTCACCCACCGCCGCCGCCGCATCATCCTGACCGTGCTCGCGCTTTACAGCTTTGCTGCGCTGTTCATCGGCTATTTCGGCGTCAACGCCTTCACCGGCGCCCACGGCCTGCGCGCGCAAGCCGACCTCGACCACGAGCTTGCGGTCATGCAGAAAGCGCTCACGGGTCTGAAGGCCGAACGGACGGTGTGGGAGCGGCGGGTGTCGCTGTTGCGCGCGGACCGCATCGACCCCGACATGCTGGACGAGCGCGCGCGCGCGCTTCTGGGCTATGTCGATCCGCGCGACATAACATTGCTCCTGCACCCGCGCGAATAAACGAACCTTTCGCGGCCCGCTGTCGTTATCCACCGCCGGCCATCCCCGTTAGCAATCAAATCCTTGGCCGGCATCGCCGGCAAACCGCGCAGGCTCTCTCGCGCTTCCGCCTGCGGGCGATTTAAGCTATGGGGGTCGAGCTTAAGGCTAATCCCGCGCCCCAGCCGATCCCCGTTGAGGAGTGCCCATGGCCGCGCCCAAGAAGAATCCGAGCGCCGATAGCAAGCCGCCGGCCATGGACGGCAAGCCGGTTCCCGATTTCAGCAAGGACGAGGAGCTTGCCGCCTACCGCGCCATGCTGACCATCCGCCGGTTCGAGGAAAAGGCCGGGCAGATGTACGGCATGGGCCTGATCGGCGGCTTCTGCCACCTCTATATCGGCCAGG
>CAYLMY010000129.1:0-9557 GCA_964384635.1 uncultured Undibacter sp. | reverse complement strand
CCTTGCGGCTGCGCAGGCGGCGGGCGGGCGAGCGGCGCGAAATGGGGACCTTGGGCTTAAGCTGGGCCGGCACCGGCCGCGCCGGTAATGGAAAAAACGTGCCGTCCGGGAATTCGAGATGGCGGCTGAAGACCTGCACCTGGCCCTGCCCGCCGCCGCGGCTTTCGATCACGAACTTGGTGCCAACCGGAAAGCGGCTGGGCAGTTTCAAGCTGTACGCCATGACATTCTCCTGCGACACCAGCACCCTGACAGCACAATGTGTAGGTCAATTGTTCGGTTTCACCGTCTGGCCGGTTATCCACGCTATCCCCAAGTAAGATGGTACCCCGGGGCCAGGGCGCCCGATCTCGCCCCCGCGACCCCGACGTGATAGGAAAACCACGCTGATAATGGGGCTGACGGGCCGTTTGCGACCATGACCGCGCCGCTGAAAAGCATTGAGGGAACCGGCGATATCGCCGCCGCCATGGCCAAGATCGGCCGCGGTGCCCGTGCGGCCGCCCGGGTGCTGGCGCTCGCGCCGGAGGACCAGAAGAATCAGGCGCTTCAGGCCATGGCGGTGGCCGTTCGGCGGACCAAGGCGGCGATCCTGGCCGCCAATGCCGAGGATATCGCCGAGGCGCGCGCCGGCGGCCTGACCGGGGCCATGCTCGACCGGCTGACGCTCGACGAGGCCCGCGTGGAGACGATGGCCGCCGGCATCGAGGTTATCCACCGGCTAAGTGATCCTGTGGGCAGCGTCATGGCGGCCTGGACGCGGCCCAACGGCATGACCATCGAGCGCGTCCGCGTCCCGCTCGGAGTCATTGGAATCATTTACGAAAGCCGGCCGAACGTGACCGCCGACGCCGGCGCGCTCTGCCTGAAATCCGGCAATGCCGCGATCCTGCGCGGCGGCTCCGACAGCTTGCGCTCGAGCCGCGCTATCCACGCCGCGCTGGTGCAGGGCGTGACGGACGCCGGCCTGCCGGCAGCCGCCATCCAGCTTATCCCCACCCGCGACCGCGCCGCGGTCGGGCTGATGCTCGGCGGCCTCGACGGCAATATAGACGTGATCGTCCCCCGCGGCGGAAAGGGCTTGGTCGCCCGTGTGCAGGACGAGGCGCGGCTGCCGGTGTTCGCGCATCTGGAAGGCGTCTGCCACGTCTACGTCGATAAGGCTGCCTCACTCGACATGGCCAAAAAAATCGTGCTCAACGCCAAAATGCGCCGCACCGGCGTCTGCGGAGCCGCCGAAACCCTGCTGATCGACCGCGCCGCCGCCGCGACCCACCTCAAACCACTGATCATGATGCTGCTCGACGCCGCCTGCGAGATCCGCGGCGACAAGGAAACGCAAGCCGCCGACATGCGCGTCAAGCCGGCAAGCGACGACGACTGGTCGGCCGAGTATCTCGACGCCATCCTGGCGGTCGCCGTTGTGGACGGGGTGGACGAGGCGATCGCGCATATCGAGCGCTATGGCTCGCACCATACCGATGCCATCGTCACCGACGACGCCAAGGCGGCCGAGAAATTCCTCGCGCAAGTCGATTCGGCGATCGTGCTGCACAACGCCTCGACCCAGTTTGCCGACGGCGGCGAGTTCGGGTTCGGCGCCGAGATTGGCATCGCCACCGGCCGGCTGCACGCGCGCGGGCCGGTGGGCGTTGAGCAGCTCACCACGTTTAAATACCGCATTCGCGGAAGCGGCCAGATCCGCCCGTGACCGTACCAATCCCCGTAAGCCCCGAGCGCCTGCTCCCACCGCATGCGCCCGGCATGAGGATCGGCCTTTTCGGCGGAACCTTCGATCCACCGCACCAAGCCCACCTCGGCGCCTCGCTGCTCGCGCTCAATCGGCTCAAGCTCGACCGCGTCTGGTGGCTGGTCACCCCCGGCAATCCGCTCAAGAACACCAGCGACCTGGGCCCCCTGATCGAGCGTCTCGCCGCCGCGCGCGCGCTCACCCATCATCCGCGCATCGATGTGACCGGTCTCGAAGCTGTCATTAAGACGAGATACACTTATGACACGATATCATGGCTTAAAGCCCGCTGCCCTCGGGTCCGATTCGTCTGGATCATGGGCGCGGACAACCTACGGAGCTTTCACCGCTGGCAGCGATGGCGCGGGATAGCGAAGCTGGTGCCGTTCGTGGTGATCGATCGCCTCGGCCCAAGCCTTTACGCCGGAGCCAGTCCGGCGGGCCAGGCGCTGCGCGGCGCGCGCATTCCGGAATATGCCGCCGCTTCCCTGCCTTACCGCAAGCCGCCAGCCTGGACGTTCCTGCACGGCCTAAAATCGCCGCTGTCGTCCACCGCGCTGCGCGCCCTGCGCGGCGCCAAGGGAACTTCCGCCCGCACCGCCCTCAAACACCAGCGTGGCAAGGCTGGCAAGAAACGGGTGAAATAGCTATCTTTGACGAAACCCCGCTTGGCGGCGGGGTGAGTGCAACGAACTGAACTGAAAGGATCAGGCCCCCTGCCTACATCTGCACTCTCGCGGGCGGCGCATCGCACGCCCGGCTCCGTCTCCCGGCATCCTACCGCCAAGGAGACGCTCCGCATCGTCCTCGCGCGCCTGGAAGACATGAAAGCCGAGGACAGTCTCACCATCGATCTCACCGGCAAATCCTCGATCGCCGACTTCATGGTGGTGGCCTCCGGCCGCTCGCAGCGCCATGTCGCATCGATCGCCGACCAAGTGGTCAAGGACATCGAGAGCGCCGGCGTGCCCAGGGTCCGGGTCGAGGGCTTAAGGCAAGGCGACTGGGTCCTGATCGACGCCGGCGACGTGATCGTGCATGTGTTCCGGCCGGAAGTGCGCGCCCATTATAACCTCGAAAAGATGTGGTCGGCTGGACGGCGGGCTAGCTGATACACTCAGCGCCACGATGCGCATCATCGTTGCCGCCATCGGGCGCCTAAAGCGCGGTCCGGAAACCGAGCTTTCCGAGCGCTACCGCAAGCGTGCCGCCGACACCGGCCGCCAGCTCGGCTTGCGTGCCGTCGAAATCGTGGAAATCAGGGAAAGCCGCGCGGCCGACGCCGGCAAGCGTATGCTGGAGGAATCGATCGCGCTCGCCAATGTCATTCCACAAGGCGCGGCATTGGCGCTGCTCGACGCCGGCGGCGACAATCTCGACAGCGCCAGCCTGGCCTCGCAGCTGGCGAAATGGCGCGGCCAGGACCGACCGGCGGCGGTGTTCCTGATCGGGGGACCGGACGGGCTGGCGGCCAGCCTCCGGGACAAGGCCGAGCTGCGGTTGTCGTTCGGCGCAGCCACCTGGCCGCACCAGCTGGTGCGGGTCATGCTGCTGGAACAGCTTTACCGCGCCGCCACCATCCTCGCCGGCCACCCCTATCACCGAGCCTAAGCTGGCCAAGATTTAATGCGCGGGTCCCGATTTGGTCTTAATCGGCGGCAATAACGCCTAAGCACAATGTCCTTGTCGTCCCAACCCGCGAGCGTACCTTGACCGAAATGATTTGTTTCGGGGGGTTTAGCCGTCTCGATCCGCGCTTCGCGCTCATTGCGGGGCTGGGCCTTGCATTGCCGGTGGGATTGAGCGCCGGGGTTTCCGCACAACAGCGTCCGGTCGTCACGGCGCAGAACGCCAAGACCGAAAAGCTCGACGCGCTCAAGCAGCACGACCGGGAACTCAAGGCCACGCGCGAGCAGCAGCGCAAATCGGCCGAGACCGAAGCCGCGCTCAGGCGCGAGATCGAGCAGATCGGCGCCGATCGCCGCAAGTTCAATCAGGACCTGATCGCCACCGCCGCCCGGTTGCGCAGCGTCGAGGCCAAGATAGAAGCGACGCAGGCGCGGCTCGAGCCGCTCGACGCCAATGAGCGCAGCATCCGCAAATCGCTCGATGGGCGCCGCGCGGTGATCGGCGAAGTGCTGGCGGCGTTGCAACGCATCGGCCACCGGCCGCCGCCGGCGCTGATCGCCAGGCCCGAAGACGCGCTGCAGGCGGTGCGCACCGCCATGGTGCTGGGCGCGGTGCTGCCGGAGATGCGGCACCAAGTGGAGGCGCTCGCCAACGATCTCAGCGAGCTGGTGAGCGTGCGCAAGAAAATCACCGACGAACGCGACCGGTTGAAGGGCGAGGTCGCCTCGCTCGGCGACGAGCGCGCGCGCATGCGGGCGCTGATCGCGGAGCGCCAGAAGCAGCAGGCCGAGCGCGAGAAAGCGCTCGACGCCGAGCGCACACGCGCCAGCGATCTGGCGAAAAAGGTGGACAATCTCAAAGATCTGATTGCCAAGCTCGAGCAGGGGCTCGACCCCGCCACCCGGGCCGCCCGCGAGGCGGCGATTCGCAGCGCCACGCGTCCGGCGCTTGCGGCCTTGCATGATCCGGGGCGGCTGGCCCCTGCAGTCGCCTTTGCCTCGTTGCGCGGACAAGTTCCGATTCCGGTTAATGGCGTCAAATTGAGGGATTATGGGGCACCCGACGGCGTCGGCGGGGTCGAAAAAGGTATTTCGATCGCAACCCGCGCCGGCGCCCAGGTTACCTCACCGGCCGACGGCTGGGTGGTCTATGCGGGTCCGTTCCGCTCCTATGGGCAACTCTTGATCCTCGATGCCGGCGGCGGGTATCATATCCTGCTCGCTGGGATGGAACGAATATCAGTCGATCTCGGACAGTTCGTGCTGACCGGAGAACCCGTTGCGGTGATGGGGAACGGCTCCCATATCGCCGCCATCCTCGCGACAGGTTCCAGCCAACCGGTGCTCTATATCGAGTTTCGCAAAGGCGGGACTCCCGTCAATCCAGGCCCATGGTGGGCTGCTGGAGAAGGTGAAAAGGTTCGCGGATGATGCGCAAGACCTCACTCATACTACTCGGCGCGGCGGCAGGAGCGGCAATGGCGCTGTTCGCAACACAGCCTCGCATGATCTTTGCCGGTGCCAGCGCCAAGGCGGCGGCTGCGGACACCTATCGGCAGCTCAATTTGTTCGGCGACGTGTTCGAGCGCGTACGCGCCGACTACGTCGAAAAACCGAACGACGGCAAGCTGATCGAAACGGCGATCAACGGCATGCTGGCCGGTCTCGATCCGCATTCGAGCTACATGGATGCGAAAAGTTTCCGCGACATGCAGGTGCAGACCCGCGGTGAATTCGGCGGTCTCGGCATCGAAGTCACCATGGAAGACGGCCTCATCAAGGTGGTGGCGCCGATCGACGATACGCCCGCCGCCAAGGCCGGGGTCCGCGCCAATGATATCATCACCCAGCTCGACGGCGAGCAGGTGCAGGGCCTGACGCTCAATCAGGCGGTCGAGAAGATGCGCGGCCCGGTGAACACCAAGATCAAGCTCACCATCCTGCGCAAGGGCGTCGACAAGCCGATCGAGGTGTCGATCACACGCGACGTCATCCGCGTGCGTTCGGTGCGCTCGCATACGGAAGGCGAGGACGTCGGCTATATCCGCCTCACCCAATTCAACGAGCAAACCACCGAGGGCCTGAAGAAGGCGATCTCCGACATCAAGGCCAAGATCTCCGACAACAAGCTCAAGGGTTATATCCTCGACTTGCGCAACAATCCGGGCGGCCTGCTCGACCAGGCGATCTCGGTGTCGGATGCGTTCCTGCAAAAGGGCGAGATCGTGTCCACCCGCGGCCGCAACGCCGAGGAGACGCAGCGCTTCAATGCGCGATCCGGCGATCTCACCGGCGGCAAGCCAGTGATCGTTCTGGTCAACGGCGGCTCGGCCTCGGCTTCCGAGATCGTCGCCGGCGCGTTGCAGGACCACAAGCGGGCGACCGTGGTCGGCACCCGTTCGTTCGGCAAAGGCTCGGTGCAGACCATCATCCCGCTCGGCTCCGGCAACGGCGCGCTGCGGCTGACTACGGCGCGCTACTTCACGCCGTCAGGCCGCTCGATCCAGGCCAAGGGCGTCACCCCGGACATCCAAGTGTTGCAGGACGTGCCGGAAGACCTCAAGGCCAAGACCGACACGAAAGGCGAGGCCTCGCTGCGCGGCCATCTCAAGGCCGCGGGCAAGGAGGCGACCGGCTCGCAGGCCTACATTCCGCCGGACCCGAAGAACGACAAGGCGCTGCATATGGCGGACGATTTGCTGCGCGGCACCCAGGTCAATTCGGCGTTCCCGCCGAATCCCAAGGCCCCGATCCCGAACTGAACGCGGCCTTAATCGCCTAAAACCAGCGGGGCGGCCTTCAAGGGCCGCCCCGTTTGCTTGTGACCAGCCCTGACAGAATCCTCGCGTGGTAGACTCCGGCAATGATTCGCGAGGATTTCGGCCGTGGCAGCGGATGACCTGAACGCCCCCCTCGGCCAGGGCAAACGCAAGCGGCTACCGAAGCTGCCGGTGAGCACGGCGCAACTGCTGGCGGGCGTGCTCGGCCTGTTCGGGCTGGCGATGCTCGGCTGGGCGGTGTTCGGCAACGATCCGCTGGGCGGCGAGCCGACGGCGGTGGTTGCCACCATGCAACCGGCGTCCGGCCAAACGAAAGCCGACGCTGGCGGCGACGGCCGCCAGCATGCCCGCCATGACGGCATGGCCGGCCACGCGCCCGCCGCGGCGGCGGCGGTTGCCAAGCAGGCCGCCGCGCCGCCGCCCGGCAGCAAGACCGTCACCATCATCGACGGCTCCAGCGGCCAGAGCCGCAACATTGTCATTCCCGGCAAGACCGGCGACTCGGCGAAAGCGCCGCCCAACCACAAGCTTCTGGAAACGACGCGGCACGGCCTGATCCCGAAGGTCGGCGCCGACGGCACGCGGCCGCTCACGCTCTATGCCCATCCGCGCGCGGTGCCGCCAAACAAGAAAGACTGGCCACGCATCACGGTCATCGTCGGCGGGCTCGGCATCAGCGCGTCCGGCACCACCGATGCGCTGGCCAAACTGCCGACGCCGGTCAGTTTCGCGCTGGCGCCCTATGGCGCGGATCTCGAGCAGTTGGCGGAGCAAGCGCGCGCGCGAAAGCACGAACTGCTGCTGCAGGTACCGTTGGAGCCATTCGACTATCCCGACAACGATCCCGGCCCGCAAACGCTGCTGACCTCGCTCTCATCGGACCAGAATATCGACCGGCTGCACTGGTTGATGAGCCGCTTCCAGGGCTATGTCGGCGTCGTCAGCTACATGGGCTCGAAATTCACCGCCTCGGAGCAGGCGCTTTCGCCGGTGCTGCGCGAGACCGCCAAGCGCGGGCTGATCTACGTGGACGACGGTTCCTCGCCGCGCAGCGCCGCAAGCCAGCTCGCCGGCAGCCAGAACCTGCCGTTCGCCAAGACCGACATCGTGATCGACGCGGTGCCGACGCCCGCCGAGATCGATCACGCGCTGGCGCGGCTGGAGCTGATGGCGCGCGAGCACGGCAAGGCGATCGGCTTGGCGACCGCGCTGCCGGCGACCGTCGCCCGCATCGCGGCGTGGGCGAAAAAACTGGAAGGCCGCGGCTTCGTGCTGGTGCCGATCACCATGATGGCGGTGAAGGCGAAGTCGTCGTAACGTCATTCATGTGTGCACCAATTGTGCGAGTGGAATGACGGAGTGCGAATGGCTCCTTTCGAAACCCTCCCCTACCGCCCCTGCGCCGGCATGATGGTGCTCAACCGCGACGGCCTGGTATTTATCGGGCGCCGCTCGAGCGGGCCGGAACATATCGACGCCACGCACGTCTGGCAGATGCCGCAGGGCGGTATTGATGAGAACGAGGATCCCTTTCGCGCGGCGCTGCGCGAGCTGCACGAGGAGACCAATATCCGCTCGGTGGAGAAGCTCGGCGAGATCACCGAATGGCTCACTTACGACATTCCGCGCGACATCGTCGGCCAGGCCTGGGGCGGTAAATACCGCGGGCAAAAGCAGAAATGGTACGCGCTGCGTTTCACCGGCGACGACAGCGAAATCGATATCGTCAATCCGGGCGGCGGCCACGAGCCGGAATTTATCGACTGGCGCTGGGTTGCGATGGCTGAACTGCCCGGCCTGGTGGTGCCGTTCAAACGGCAAACCTACGAGCGGGTGGTCAAGGAGTTCGAGCGGTTCGCGAAGGGTTGATCGCGCGATCCAAGCTCCGTTCATTCCCGCGCAAGCGGGAATCCAGCCCTTTAAGATTCCATGCTTGTTGCCCTGGTTCCCCGCTTTCGCGGGGACGAGCGGCGATGTCAGTGCATCGCCGTGCCGGTGAGATGGCGATCGATTTCTTTGTAATGATCGAGCCGTGTGATCAACTTATCGAGCTGGTCGCCGGGCTCGGACTTGGCGATGCGCTGCTCGAGCGCGCCGATGCGCTCGGCGATCATGTTTCGGTCGATGCCCTCGACCGCTTCGGCCACGTCGGCGAGCACGGTGAGGCCTTGCGCCGAGACTTCGGCGAACCCGCCCAGCACCACGATCCGCTGCGCAGCCCCGCCGCCATGCACGGTGAGGATGCCGGGCCGCAGGGTTGTGACGAACGGCGCGTGCCCTGCCAGCACGCCGAAATCGCCTTCGGCGCCGGGCACGTCGACCTGCTCGACCTCACCCGAGAACACCAGCTTTTCCGGCGACACCAGTTCGAAATGCAGCGCCATTTGCTAAACCTTAATCTTCCCGCTCTTGATGCCGAAGCCGAGCGCCAGTCCGACAACCCCGCCGATCAACGTGACCATCGCGATGTAGCGGACCTGGCTGCCGGTCAACGCGCCGCCGCCGTGCGCGATCTTGCTGCCGGTGACTTCAACCTTGACCGGCCCAAGCCGGATTTCGGCCGATTCCGGCCGGGTGAAGTAGCCCGCGACAGCGCCGACGAACAGGCCGATCGCCAGAAATACGACCAGCGGATTCGCCTGTTTCTGCTTGCGGGCCGCCATCGTTTTTATGCCGCCTCCGCCGCCAGCTTCTTGCCCTTCTCCACCGCCTCTTCGATGGTGCCGACCATGTAAAAGGCGGCCTCCGGCAGGTGGTCGTATTTGCCGGCCACCAGATCCTTGAAGCCGCGGATGGTGTCCTTCAGATCGACCAGCTTGCCGGGCGAGCCGGTGAACACCTCGGCGACGAAGAACGGCTGCGACAGGAAACGCTCGATCTTGCGCGCGCGTGATACCGCCAGCTTGTCCTCTTCCGACAGCTCGTCCATGCCGAGGATGGCGATGATGTCCTGCAGCGCTTTGTAGCGCTGGAGCACCTCCTGCACTTGGCGCGCCACCGCGTAATGCTCCTCGCCTACGATCAGCGGCGTGAGCATGCGCGAGGTGGAGTCGAGCGGGTCCACCGCCGGATAGATGCCCTTGGCGGCGATGTCGCGCGACAGCACGGTGGTCGCGTCCAAATGCGCGAAGGACGTGGCCGGCGCCGGATCCGTCAAGTCGTCGGCCGGCACGTAAATCGCCTGCACCGACGTGACCGATCCCTTGGTGGTGGTGGTGATGCGCTCCTGCAGTGTGCCCATGTCGGTGGCCAGCGTCGGCTGATAGCCGACGGCGCTCGGGATGCGGCCGAGCAGCGCGGAGACTTCGGAACCTGCTTGCGTGAAGCGGAAGATGTTGTCGACGAAGAACAGCACGTCCTGCCCCCGGTCGCGGAAATATTCCGCCACCGTCAACCCGC
>CAYLMY010000128.1:0-9659 GCA_964384635.1 uncultured Undibacter sp. | reverse complement strand
TCCTGACCCCCAGATTCGTAGTCTGGTGCTCTATCCAGCTGAGCTACGGGCGCTTGATCCCGCCGGCGAAATTTGAGCCTCGGAACCGGGCATTAGCTAACGTTTTGGGTACCCATTGGCAAGGGTTGCCGCCGAAAGTGCCTGCGCCGGCGCTGCTTGCACCGCCCAGGCCAGCGCCCGGTTCTCCACGCGGATGCGAAGGCTGAGCAGCGCCGCATTGGCGAGCGTGAAGGCGAGCGCAAACGCTGGCAGCCCGAGTGCCAGCGGAACCACCGCGATCTCCAATGCCACGATCAGATAGTTCGGGTGGCTGAGCCAGCGATAGGGCCCGCGCGCCACCGCCTGTATGCCCGGCAGCACGATCACGCGGGTGGTCCAGCGCCGCCCGAGACTCATGATCACCCACAGCCGACCGGCCTGTAACACGACAAAGACCGCCAACCAGACCGGATCGACGGCACGGCCGTGGCCGAGCATCCACAGGCCGAGCAGCCAGAACGCATGCAGCGCCACCATAAGCGGATAATGTGTGGCGCCGAATTCGACGCCGCCGGCGGCGCGCAGTCGCAACGTGTTCCATCGCGCGAAGCCGAGCTCGATGAGCCGCTGGGCAGCGACGAAGGCGATCAGCCAGGCGCCCTCACCCATGGGCAGCCTCGAGCGCCAGGAAGCTCGCGGTGAAGCCGGGGCCGAGCGCCGCCAGCATCGCCGATCCGCGCAAGCCGCGCTTGAGGACGCGATCAAGCACGAACAGCACGCTCGGCGCCGACATGTTGCCGTGCCCGCGCAGCACCTCGCGCTCGTCGCGCAGCGTGCCCTTTTGCAATTCGAGCGCCGTCTCGACCGCGTCGAGCACCTTGGCGCCGCCGGGATGAAGGATGAATTGCGGGGCGGTGAGCCGCGCGGCCTTGACGAAGCGGCGCGCCGGCGCCGCCAGCCGCTGCTCGACGAAGCGCGGCAGTGAGCGCGACAGCACAACGCCGAAGCCGACCGGATCGACGGTCCAGCCCATGATGTCAAGCGTGTTGGGCCAGGTGTGCTCGGTTGCGGCGCCGATCTGCAAGGCGCCCTCACCGCGCTCGACGCGCAGCACGGCGGCGGCGGCGCCGTCGCCGAACAGCGCCGACGAGATCACGTCGGCCTTGCCGCTGCGGTCGCCACGAAACGCCAAAGTGCACAATTCGACCGCGACCACCAGCACGACCTCGCCGGGCTCCGCGCGGGCAAGTCGCGCGCCGAGCGCAAGGCCGGCCACGCCGCCGCCGCAGCCGCGGCCGAACACCGGCACGCGCAGCGCGCTTGGCTTGAATCCCATTTCGCTTGAGACACGTGCCTCCAAGCTCGGCGTCGCGATGCCGGTGGACGACACAGTAACGATGACATCGATGTCGCTCGCCGCGATGCCGGCGCGATCAAGCGCCGCGCGTGCGGCCTCGACGAACAGCGCGCCGGCGCCGTCGAGATAGGCCTGCGTGCGCTCGGGCCAGCCGCGTGGCGCCATGAACCATTCCAGCGGCCGCACCGCATAGCGCCGCTCGATGCCGGCATTGAGAAAGACATCGGCGAGCTTGGGATAGCGCGCGAAGCTGCGCGCATAGATGCGGCGGGCAGCTTCCGCGGCGGCTGATTGCTCGATCTGATGCGGCGGCACCGCGGTCGCCACCGCGAGCAGGCTCACCGGTTTCGGCGCCGCGGCAAAGTCGTTTGGGTGTTTGTCCATGACCAGACGAACACCGCGGAAAAGCTTCTGTTCCCGGAAGCTTAGGCCCGCGCGCGCTCGCCACGCCGTGAATTCAGATCAACCGCGCTGTCGGGAATCGTGATGCGGAAGGTGGCGCCGATGGTTCCCGGCACCAGCCCAATTTCGCCGCCGTGGGCGCGCACCAGCTCGGCGGCGATCGCAAGGCCCAAGCCCGCGCCGCCGGCCCGCGTCGAACCCTGGAACGCCTCGAACATATGGGCGCGCGCTTTCTCAGGGACCCCGGGGCCGGTATCGGAGACTTCCAGCACGACCACACTACCCTCGCGCCGGCCGGTGATGCGGATCTGGTCGCGCGCCGGATCGCGGGCGCCGCGCGCCTCCAGCGCCTGCACGGCGTTGCGGGCGACATTGACCAGCACCCTGAACAATTGATCGTGATCGGCCTCGACCGTCAGCCCGCGCTCGACCGAGACAATCCAGCGGATCGGCACGTCGAAGCTCAAGCCCAGCGCCTCGTGCACCTCCTCGACCAGCGGCTCGATGGCGACGGTCCTGCGTTCTGGCGGCGGCTCCTGCGCCGCGCCATAGGACAGCGTCGACTGGCAGAACGCGATCGCACGTTCGAGCGCACGCATTAATTTTGGCGCGAAGCGCTGCACCTTGGGGTCGGGCACGTGCGAGAGCTGATCGGAAAACAATTGCGCCGAGGCCAGCAGGTTGCGCAGATCGTGATTGATCTTCGACACCGCTAGGCCCAGCGCCGCCAGCCGGTTTTTCTGATGCAGCATCGAGGCAAGCTCGCGCTGCATGGCGGCAAGCTCCTCCTCGGCGGTGCCGACTTCGTCGCCGCGACCGGATTCGGCGATGACGCGCCCGGGATTTTCCGGATCGGCGCGGAACGCGATCATATTGTCGGTGATGCGCCGCATCGGGCGCACCAGCAAATAATGCAGCGCAAGGAACACCAGCGCCGCGGTGATGCCGGAGATCACCAGCGAGAGCAGCAAAATGTTGACCGAGAAGGTCCACATCGCTTTGCACAGCGGCGCTTCGTCGAGCACGATTTCGAGGAACTCGCCATGCGCCATCGGCGCCGGCCCCACCACCCGGATCACGTCGTCGGGCATACAGTACAGCAACGTGTCGAAGGCGTGCATGATGGCGTGCCACCAGCGCACCTGGCGCATGTCGATATCCTGCGCGATGCGCGACGGCACGTTGGAGGCGGCGAGCAGGCGGCGCTCATTGCCCATCTTTATCGCCACCGCGCGCGCGCCGATGCTTTCCAGGATCTGCTTGGCCAGGCTTTCCGGCACCATGCCGCTGGGCGCAGCTTCGAGCACCAGCGCGGCGGTGTGGGCGGCGGCCAATCGGTCGTTCAGCCAGTTGATGCGGAAATTGGCGATCGACGGCACGTAGATGAGGATTTCCGCCACCATCACGAACACGATGGTGAGGAACAGGAGCTTGCCGGACAGGCCCACGCGCGGGCCGCGGGCCGTGCGCGCCGGTCCCGGCGTTATCTGTTCGACCGTTGGCTCGGTTGCTTCTTGCAATAGCGCCTCAACCGAAGATTCGCATGAAAGCTATGATGCGCCGCACCCAAAGGCTCGTCAAACTTGGCGTAAAAAAGTCGATGGCCGCGCGTTTGCCGATTTCCGACAACGTCGGATAGGGCAGCACGATCCCCGTCATGGCACGAATGTTAAGGCTCTGCGCCAGCGCCAGCACCCAGGTGGCGATCAATTCGCCAGCCTGCGCGCCGACAATTGTGACGCCGACGATCTTGCCCTTCCTGTTGGTGATGACCTTGATGTGGCCGTGGGTCTCGCGCTCGGTCTGGGCGCGGTCGTTGTCGTGGTAAGGCCAGCGCAGGATGCGGATTTTTATCTTACGCTTGCGCGCCTCCGCCTCGGTGAGGCCGGCCTGCGCGAGCTCCGGTTCGGTATAAGTCACCCATGGAATGACGTCGTTGTTGACGCGCACCGGCAAACGGAACAGCGCGTTGCGGATCACCAAGCCGGCGTGATAATTGGCAGCGTGGGTGAACTGCAACTGTCCCGCCGCGCAGTCGCCGATGGCGTAAACGTGCCGGTTGCTGGTCTTGAGCTTGCGATTCACTGCAATGCCGGTGCGGTCGTAGCGGATGCCGGCGGCTTCGAGATCGAGCCCGTCGACCGTGGCTTTGCGCCCGGCGGCGACCAGCAGATGACTGCCTTCGACCGTCTCCTCGCCGTCGTCGGTGGCATAAGTCACCGTCGCGCTGCTGGCCGAATAGCCGACGCGGACGACCTTCACGCCGCCGCGAATAACGACGCCTTCGCGTTCGAGTTGGGCGAGCACGATCGCGGCGCATTCCGGATCATCCTTGGCGAGCGGGAGCGCAGCTTCGAGCACCGTCACCTCGCTGCCGAGCCGGCGGAAGCCTTGCGCCATTTCAAGTCCAATGGGGCCTGCGCCGATGACGACGAGATGGCGTGGCCGCTCGGTGAGTTTGAAAATGGTTTCGTTGGTCAAATACGGGCCGGAGTCGATGCCGGGGATGGGCGGCACGCCCGCGCTCGATCCGGTGGCGATCACGAAGCGCCGCGCGCGCACTTCGTAATTATCGCCAACCAAGACGCGGCGGCGATCCTTGAATTTGGCGCGGCCCTTGATCACGGTCACGCCGAGCCCGGTGAACCGCTCCACCGAGTCGTTGGGCGCGATGGCCGCGATCACGCGCTGCACGTGGGCGTGCACCTTGGCAAAATCAACCTCGGTTTGCGCCGATACCCCGAACGGCAGGGCGCTGCGCGCGAGCTCCGCCCGCTTGGCCGCCGCCAGCAAGGCCTTCGACGGCACGCAGCCGGTATTGAGGCAGTCGCCGCCCATCTTGTGGCTTTCGATCAGCACGCAGGACACGCCGAAAGCCGCTGCGGCGGCCGCCACCGACAAGCCGCCGGAGCCGCCGCCGATCACGCAAATGTCGGGTGTCAGTGTCTCGGCCATGCCCCCTCGCCCGCTTGTCGGGCAACCATACTACATGGCCGCGCGCGAGCGCGCCCGCAGCCGCTTCACCACCACCGGCACCAGCGCCAGCACGCCGAGCGCGATCAGCGCGCCGATGAGCTCCGGCGTCAGGATGCCCTGGGCGTTGAAGGTCAGGTGGCAATCGGTATGGCCGGCAGCCATGCAAGCGTCATAGGCATCTTTCTGGGCGGCGATGACGCTGTCGAGGCCCGTGCCGGCGAAGGCATAGACCGTGCCGCCGGGAATAATGCCGAGCGCGGTGGCGACGATGAAGGTCGATAGCCGCACGTCGGCGAAAGCCGGCACTAGGTTGACCAGGAAGAACGGAAAGGCCGGCACCAGCCGCAGGAACAACAGATAGCTGAAGGCGTCGTTGCGGAACCCTTGCGCCAACTGGTTGGCCCGCGGGCCAGCGCGCTTGAGCAAGGGCTCGCCGAGCGCGGTGCGCGCCACTAGGAAGATGACCGTGGCCCCGAGCGTGGCACCGATCACGGCGGCCAAGGCGCCGAGCAGCAGCCCGAACAGAAAGCCGCCGGCCACGGTCAGGAAAGTGGCGCCCGGCAGCGAGAGCGCGACCGTCACCACGTAGAGCGCGATATAGGCGAGCACCGCCAGCACCCGGTGCTGCATCACGAAGGCGTCGATGGCCGCGCGGTGATGGACCAGCGCCTCCAGCGAGATCATGCCGCGGCCGAAGGTCAAATAGGCCGCGACCGCGAGCACGACAATCGCGGCCAACGGGAGCAGGCGGCGGGCCAGCGGGCCAAAGGAGGCGGATGCGGACATGCGAGTTATATATACGAACGCCCGCGATGCGGGGGCCGCCATCAACCGCTTGTGACGGCTTTTGACCGGCAAAGGCCCGTATAGCCCCGCGCCGGCGGTCGCATTGACGCGCCCTAGCCCCTCCCTTATAAGCCGCGCAAATCGCGTGCCGATCCGCACTCCATGCGGATTTTCATGGCGAATTGCGGGGTCGCCCGGGCGCTCCCGCCGCCACGGCGCGACCAGCGGAGAACTTAATCGTGAAGCGGACCTATCAACCGAGCAAGCTTGTACGCAAGCGCCGTCACGGTTTCCGCGCGCGCATGGCCACCAAGGGCGGGCGCAAGGTGGTATCGGCACGGCGCTCGCGCGGACGCAAGCGGCTCTCCGCCTGACGCGGCACGGGGTCCGCGCGCATTGTTTTCATGGAACGATTGAGGCAACGGGCGGACTTTCTGGCTGCGGCGTCCGGGACCAAGACCTCTGCCGCGGCGTTCCTGCTGCAGGCGCGCAAGCGGGCGGACGATGGGCCGGTGCGCTTCGGCTTTACCGTGTCGAAGAAAGTCGGCAATGCCGTCGAGCGCAACCGTGTTCGGCGCCGCTTGCGGGAGATGGTAAGGCTCGCGGCCGGGAACCGGACGCGGACCGGTCATGATTATGTGCTAGTCGGGCGCCGCGCGGCGCTGAAAGTGCCGTTCGAGCGGATGACAAAGGACTTTGACGTTGCGTTGCGGCGCGTGCATGCGGGGCGTAACGGCAAGACGGAATCCCGATGAACGACAAGAACACCATCCTCGCCATCGTGCTGTCGGCCGTCGTGCTGATCGCCTGGCAATTTTTTGTCGGCTTGCCGCAGCAGAAGGCGCGGCAGGAACAGCTGCAAACCCAGCAACAGCAACAGCAGCAGCAAAAGCAGGCCGCGCAGCCGAGCCAGAACGCGCAACCGGCGCAACCGTCGGCCCAGCCGGGACTACCGCAGCCGCCCGGGCAGCCGACACAAGCGCCCGCCGGCGCCCCCATCAGCCGGGCTGCGTCGCTCAAGACCTCGCCGCGCATCCCGATTGCGACCGACAGCCTGCAAGGCTCGATCGACCTTAGGGGCGCGCGCATCGACGATCTGGCGCTGGTCAAGTTCCACGAGACGGTCGATCCGAAATCACCGCCGATCGTGCTGCTGTCGCCGTCCGGCAGCGCCGACCCGTTCTATGCCGAGTTCGGCTGGACCGGCGGTCCGGACACCAAGATCAAGCTGCCGACCTCGAATACCGTCTGGCAGCAGGTGGGCTCCGGCACGCTCAGCGTCAGCCATCCGGTGACGCTCACCTACGACAACGGCGAGGGGCTCGAATTCCACCGCACCATCGCGGTCGACGACAAGTACCTGTTCACCATCAAGGATGAAGTGGTGAACAAGAGCGCCAACCCGGTCTCACTCTATCCTTACGGGCTCATCTCGCGCCACGGCACGCCGAAAACGCTCGGCTACTACATTTTACATGAAGGCCTGATCGGCGTGCTCGGCGACGACGGCTTGCAGGAATACACCTACAAGAAGGTCGAAGAAAAAAAGGTCGTCAATTTCGACGTCACCAATGGCTGGCTCGGCATCACCGACAAATATTGGGCCACGACGCTGCTGCCCGACCCGACGGCGCATCTCAAGGCGCGCTTTTCCAGCGGCAAGCTCGGCGACAAGGAAACCTACCAGACCGATTACCTGCTCGATGCCAAAACGGTGGCGCCGGGCGCGACCGCGACCGCCACCGCGCGACTGTTTGCCGGCGCCAAGGAACAGAACGTCATCAACGACTACGAAGAAAAATTCCATATCAACCGCTTCGACCTGCTGATCGACTGGGGCTGGTTCTATTTCATCACCAAGCCGCTGTTCAAAGTGATCGACTGGTTCTACCGGCTGGTCGGCAACTTTGGCCTCGCCATCCTGATCGTCACCGTGCTGATCAAGGTTGCGTTCTTCCCGCTCGCCAACAAGTCCTACGCCTCGATGGCCAAGATGAAGGCGGTGCAGCCGCAGATGGCCGCGCTGCGCGAGCGCTATCCCGACGACAAGGCCAAGCAGCAGCAGGAGCTGATGGCGCTCTACAAGAAGGAGAAGATCAATCCGGTGGCCGGCTGCCTGCCGATCGCCATCCAGATTCCGGTGTTCTTCTCGCTCTACAAGGTGCTGTTCGTCACCATCGAGATGCGGCACGCGCCGTTCTTCGGCTGGATCCACGACCTCTCGGCGCCCGATCCGACCAATGTGTTCAATTTGTTCGGCCTCATTCCGTTCGACCCCACCGTCGTTCCGGTGATCGGCCATTTCCTGCATCTCGGCCTGTGGCCGCTGATCATGGGCGTGACCATGTGGGCGCAGATGAAGCTCAACCCGTCGCCGCCCGATCCGACCCAGAAGATGATCTTCGACTGGATGCCGGTGATCTTCACCTTCATGCTGGCGGGCTTCCCGGCCGGGCTGGTGATCTACTGGGCCTGGAACAACTCGCTGTCGGTGGCGCAGCAGAGCGTCATCATGCGCAAGCACGGGGCGAAGATTGAGTTGATCGATAATATCAAGGCGATGTTTGTTAAAAAGAAGACGCAGGAATAGCGCTGTAAGATTCACGCACTAGCGTCATGGCCGGGCCTGTTCCGGCCATTTCGTTTAGAGTATTCCTTGCAGAGGCGAATTAGCCCATAACTAGCGTAGCCACCGAAGTGGTCCAATAAATTGAGTAAACGTAATCAGTTTTTATCGAGCAGATTGGTAGCGCACAAATTCTGGAACCTCATAAAGCCCTTCGTCGCGCGCGCGCGTCTCTACGATTGCAGCTTCAACGTTCTCATCTCGGCCAATATCTTCCGTGAGCCGTACAATGCCCACGAGACGCGAAAGCTGATATAGCGCCAAGCATCGTGGCATTTCACGATAAAGACGTTCCACAAAATGTTCGTCCTCATAGCTGAGGTCCGTGTGGAAACGGTATGCCATTTTAATTAGTATGGGGACGGGTATCCCGTCATAGCCATCGAATGTCTGAGCTGCCGCGCGGATTTGATTGAGGATTACGCGCTCTTTATCCGAGTAAACATAATCCTGAGGGCGCCGCGCCTCAGAGTCTAGCCAATCGGCCTCCCATTCTCTGAAAATTTCGCCCAGCGAACGAAGCCGCTGAACGGTCTCGCGGAATCTTTCGGATTCCTCTTGCCTCTTGGAGCGCTTTGCCACGGACACCTCGTAGAAGCTCGAAATGAACGCCTGTGGAAAGATGTGATGATTAGGCTGTGATTCGGCGCTCTGAAGTAAAGTAAAAAGCGAAAAGCCGGCGCGGCATCAGCACGGGCTGAAGTCAACAGGTTATTAATTTGGGGCTTTCTGCCTGCTTGTGGATTACGAGGACAGTTTGTTGCCTCGTTTTCGCCTGGGTCAGGGATTGTATTTTGATTGCCGGGCACTCTAACGAGGCTACAAACGTGGGTTGGGCTTCCTACTACGAGAACATCGTCGAGAAGGCCGTCGACCTCGCGCTATTTGCGCGCCCGACCGCGCTTCGATTTACAAATTCGGCGATTGAAGCCGCGCCGCCAGTTGTTTCGTCGCAGATACGCGTACGAACTCCGTTTAAGGGACCAAATACGGTCTCTATTGCGGAGCGGTGTCGCGATATGCGCGACTTGCACATACTCTGTCTTTCAGAGTTGAGGCCCAAGGCCTCCGAAAGGGTGCACGCGCGAAGCTGTTGAGCTCGTAGCCCGCGTGAAGCGAAGCGGAATGCGGGGCTGCCCTCCCGAATTTCGCTGCGCTCCATCCGGGCTGTGCTCACCGAGAGGACACGCACAGCAGCTCAAGCCGCTCCGACTTCCGGAATCCGCGCGATCTCCCGCGCCATGGCGCGGCCAAGCGTTTCGAGATCGTAATTCGACTGCATGTTGAGCCACAATTCGGGACCGTTGCCGAAAAAGCGGCCGAGCCGCAGCGCCATCGGCGCCGTCACCGGTGCCCGCTCGCTCAGGATCGCATAGAGCTGCGCCCGCGAAATGCCGAGCGCGCGCGCAACCTTCGCCTTCGGCATAGCGACCGACGGCAGGATGTCCTCGCGCAGCAGCGCGCCGGGATGCACCGGTGCAAGCCCCGCCGTCATGCTTTTTCGCTTGCGCATCAGTGATAGTCCTCCAGATC
>CAYLMY010000127.1:0-9692 GCA_964384635.1 uncultured Undibacter sp. | reverse complement strand
TATGCGCTGGCGATCACGGGCCTCGCCGGCTTGGTCGGCGCCAAAGAGAAACGCTAAAAAGAAATGCTGGACCGGAATCAGCGCGTGATCCCGAAAAGTTGGAACCGGTTTTCGGATAAGATCACGCGCGACGAAGGAATATGATGGCCAAACCGCCGAAACCGCCGCTGGTCGACCACGAATTGATCCATGAGCTCACCAGGCTCCTGGACGAGACCGGCCTGACCGAGATCGAGATCGAGCACGACGGTCAGCGCGTGCGGGTGGCGCGTACGCCCGCGGCGGTGGCGGCGCCGCGCGCCGAGATGCCACTGCAGCCGGTCGGGGAATTGGCTGCAGCGCCGCTGGATCTTTCCAAACACCCGGGCGTGGTGATCTCGCCCATGGTCGGCACCGCCTATGCCGCGCCTGAGCCGGGCGCCAAGCCCTTCATCGACATCGGCAGCAATGTGAAGGCCGGCGACACACTGCTGGTCGTGGAAGCGATGAAGACGATGAACCAGATTCCGGCTCCGCGCGCCGGCACCGTGATCCAGATTCTATTCGAGGACGGCCAGCCGGTGGAATTCGGCGAGCCGCTGGTGATTATCGAGTGACGACGACCGCACGCGGCGTGCCGAACCTCAACCGGCCTCATGCTGAGGAGCGCTCCGAAGGAGCGCGTCTCGAAGCGTGGGCCGCCCGCATCCTTCGAGACGGCCACTGCGCGGCCTCCTCAGGATGAGGGCGGGAGACGTCGATGTTCGATAAAATCCTCATCGCCAATCGCGGCGAGATCGCGCTCCGGATACTGCGTGCCTGCAAGGAGCTCGGCATTCCGACCGTGGCGGTGCATTCCACCGCCGACGCCGACGCCATGCATGTGCGCTTTGCCGACGAGAGCGTGTGCATCGGCCCGCCGGCCGCCAAGGACAGCTATCTCAACATCCCCAACATCCTCGCCGCCTGCGAGATCACCGGCGCCGATGCCGTGCATCCCGGCTATGGTTTCCTGTCGGAGAGCGCGCGCTTTGCCGAAATCCTCGCCGAGCACGGCTTGCACTTCATCGGGCCTACGGCGGAGCACATCCGCATCATGGGCGACAAGATCGAGGCCAAGCGTACCGTCAAGCGTTTGGGGATTCCGGTCGTGCCGGGCTCGGAGGACGGCGTCACGTCCGACGCGGAAGCGACGAAGATTGCCGAGTCAATCGGCTATCCGGTGCTGATCAAGGCGGCGGCCGGCGGCGGCGGGCGCGGCATGAAGACGGTGCGCGAGCCGAGCGAGCTCTCCACGACGCTCTCGACCGCGCGCAGCGAAGCGAAAGCCGCCTTCGGCGACGATGCGGTATACCTGGAAAAATATCTCGAGCGCCCGCGCCACATCGAGATCCAGGTGCTCGGCGACGGCAAGGGCAAGGCCATCCATCTCGGCGAGCGCGACTGCTCGCTGCAGCGCCGCCACCAGAAGGTCTGGGAGGAAAGCCCCTCGCCCGCGCTCAACACGCAAACGCGCGACGCCATCGGCGAAACCGTGGCGAAAGCCATGCGCGAGATTTCCTATCGCGGCGCCGGCACCGTCGAATTCCTCTACGAGCAGGGGCAATTCTATTTCATCGAGATGAACACCCGCATCCAGGTCGAACACCCGGTGACCGAGATGATCACCGACATGGACCTGATCTTCGAGCAGATTCGCGTCGCCGCCGGCCACGAGCTGGCCATCGCGCAGCGCGACGTCGAATTCCGCGGCCACGCCATCGAGTGCCGCATCAATGCAGAGAACCCGGTTTCGTTCCGCCCCTCGCCCGGCACCATCCTGCATTACTACCCGCCCGGCGGCCTCGGCGTGCGCGTCGATTCAGCGGTCTACCAGGGCTACACCATCCCGCCGTTCTACGACTCGCTGGTCGGCAAGCTGATCGTGCACGGCAAGACGCGGCAAGAATGCCTGATGCGGCTTTCCCGCGCGCTCGACGAGCTGGTGATCGACGGCATCGAGACCACGCTGCCCCTGTTCCGCGCGCTGGTGCGCGAGAAGGACATCATCGACGGCAACTACCACATCCACTGGCTCGAGCAGTTCCTCGCCCAAGGCGGGATGGAGAGCTAGCGGCAGTCGCTGCGGAGCAACGTACCCAATGCGACGAGCGGTCGTTTTGTTGGTGGCTTTGTTGTCATTGACTTTGGCCGGCTGCTTGCCTGACCGCGCCAAAGATATGGCGGCTTGCCAGAAGGAAGCCTCGCGATTTTACGAGACCTACCGCGCCATCAATCCGGACGACCCGAGCAGCCGCTACATCATCGGATGCATGGAAGCCAAGGGTTATGATTTTACGATCGCGCCGGCGGAATGCAGCGGCAAGCACCCGCTGCCGACCCAAGCAGCTTGTTACACATCCAGTAGCTGGCTCGGTTGGATCGTCGATCGATTCCGTACTGATTGAAATCAACTGGCCCGCGGCGCAATGGCAAAGAAGCTACGCCGCCGTCAGCCGCTCCAGCAGCGTGCAGACGTCGGCCGGATCGTAGGGCTTCGTCGCCAACACCGAGCGCGCCACCGCCGCTTTTCGGAAATTTGCCGGGGCCATGGTAAGCTCTCTATTAACTGTGGCATCAATGCTGCTAGAAATACCAACCGCCGCCGGGCGCCCTTGAACGAAAGTCGAATTCGAAACGAGCCAATTCGAGACGAGCCATGGCCAGCCGCGAAAACGCCTTCATCGAGATCACCCCCGACGTGCTGCTCAAGGCCTATGCCTGCGGCATCTTCCCGATGGCGGAAAGCGCCGACGATCCGGCGCTTTATTGGATCGAGCCGGAAATGCGCGGCATCATCCCGCTCGACACCTTCCACGTGCCGGCGCGTCTTGCGCGCACCGTGCGCACGACGCCGCTCAAGGTATTCATCAACCGCAATTTCGAGGCCGTCGTCTCCGGCTGCGCCGAGCCCAAGCGCGACCGCGCCCGCACCTGGATCAATGCGCGCATTCGCCGCATCTACCGCGCGCTGCACGCCCACGGCCATTGTCACAGCGTCGAGGTCTATGACGGCGACGAACTGGTCGGCGGGCTCTACGGCGTCTCGCTCGGCCGCGCCTTCTTCGGCGAGAGCATGTTCCACCGCACGCGCGATGCCTCCAAGATCGCGCTGGTGCATCTGATCGCTCGGCTAAAGGCCGGCGGCTACCGGCTGCTCGACACGCAATTCGTCACGGATCATTTGCGCAGCTTCGGCGCGCTCGAGGTGCCCAAGCGGCGCTATCACCGGCTGCTGGAGGACGCACTTCATGGCGAGGCGGACTTTTCTTCACTGCCGATGAAAACACCGGTGACCGGCGAGCAGGCGCTGGCGGTGCTGCATGACGATCGGCCTTCAGCAGAGCGGTGACTCTCCATTCCCTCCCTGAATGGGGAAGGTATAAAGAGCCATCCGTTCACGCTTTTCGTAAAGCGAATCAGCGCAGAATGCCGCGCAGCTCGCGCCGGCGCGCGGGCGCGCGCTGCGGCAGCGGCGTCGGCATCTTGACCGTCTTCTCGTCTTCCGTCGGCGCTTCCGCCACCGTCGGGTTCCTGCCGCCTTTGCAGTCGGTCAGCCAGACATCGTAGATCGGATGCTCGACCGCGTGCAGGCCGGGGCTGGCCGCGAACATCCAGCCGGTGAAGATGCGCTTGATCTCGCCCTTCAGCGTCACTTCGTCGACTTCGACGAAGCTATCGGTCTGCGGCGTCTCGGTCGGCGGGCGCGAATAGCACACGCGCGGCGTCACCTGCAGCGCACCGAATTGCACGGTCTCGTTGATGGCGACGTCGAACGAGGTGATGCGGCCGGTGATCTTATCGAGGCCGGAGAATACCGCGGTCGGATTGGCGATGCGTTGCGGCGGCGGCGCCACCACCACCTCGTTGTTGTCCGGCGGCGCGGCACTGGCCGGCTGCTGCGGTTGCCCTTGCGGCGTGCCGGGCGGCTGGCGCTGGCCGGGCGGCAGACCGGGCAGCGTGCGCGGCGGGCCGCTTATCGGCGGTTGATTGGCCTGCTGCGCCGGCGCCGTGCCGGGCGGCGGCGCCAGCGGCTCCGACCGGATGGTGCCTCGACCGGGCCGGCTTTGCGGCGGCAGCGCCATCGGCGCCGGCAGCGGCCGATCCGGCGGCTGGTCGGAGCGCACCGGCGGTGGCAACTCGCGGCCGGGGTAGTAGCGCGGCGGTGGTGCGCGGCGGTCTTCCGGCGGTGCGCTCGGCACGTCGGCCGGCGGCCGTGGCGGCGGCTCGTTGAAGATCGAGCCGAATTGCGCGGCCGCGGGCGCGGCCGCGACGAGCGCGGCCACAAACGCGATCTTGGCGAGCAAACCGGCTGGGAAAGTGGATCGCGCCATGAAAATCGGGTGTTCCGCCTCGGCCGGCGCCCTTACGCCGGCGTCACGAGGCTATCGCCGGTTAACACGGGGAATGCGGCGGCGGAAGGGCGGCGCTGGTTACTGGTCGCCCGGCACCCAGGCCTTGTAGTCGCCGGTCGCCTTCGGGCGGCGGCCGGCGGCGAGCGTCGAGCCCGGCGGGCGGTAGGCCGCCGGCGTGCCGGTCATGTTGGGACGGTGCGGCTTCTGCCACGCCTGCGGCGTGTAGGTCTCCTGCGTCGGCGGCACGTCGACCGTGTGGTGCATCCAGCCGTGCCAGGACGGCGGCACGCACGAGGCTTCCGTATAGCCGTTAAAGATCACCCAACGCCGTTCGAAGCCGAGCCCGCGATCGATCTTGCCGCCGCGCGTGCGATAGTAGCGGTTGCCGAATTCATCCTCGCCGACCGCTTCGCCATACATCCAGGTCCAGAACTGGGTGCCGAAGGTCTGCGAATTCCACCAGGTGAATACTTTGATCAGGAAACTTTTCATCGCGCTTGCGCACTATTTGCCGGTGAGACGCGGCGTTCTGCCACCTCTCAAGGCCCCTGTCCAGCGCGCATCGCCCCTGCGAACGATGCTAGAAGAGCCCGCATGGACTCGACCCGATCCGCCCTGACCCAGATCAAGGATTGGCTCGCCTGGCTGCCCGACCCGCTGGTCGCGGTGGTGATCCTGGCGCTGGCGGCCGGCATCGCCCTGCTGCTGGACAAATGGCTGCGCAAGCTCACGCGCCACCTGCTCGGCCGGCGCTATCCCACTTTGCTGGCGATCTTCAAGCAGACCCGAGGCCAGAGCCGGCTGGCCTTGCTGATCGTCGCCATGATGATCGCGCTTCCGGTGGCGCAGATCGAGCCCACCGCCGCCGAATGGCTGGCGCGGCTGCTGCTGATGGCGGTGATCGGCCTTATCGGCTGGTCCGCGGTCGCCGCGCTCCATATCGCCGCCAATATCTATCTGCGCCGTTTCCGCCTCGACGTTCACGACAACCTGCTGGCGCGCAAGCACAACACGCAGGTGCGCGTGCTGCTGCGCACCACCGATGCGTTCCTGGTGCTGCTGACCATCGGCGCCGCACTGATGAGTTTCCCGGCGGTACGCCAATATGGCTACAGCCTGTTCGCCTCCGCTGGCGTCGCCGGCATCGTCGCCGGCTTCGCTGCCCGCCCGGTGCTCAGCAACCTGTTCGCCGGCGTGCAACTGGCGATGACGCAGCCGATCCGCATCGACGACGTGGTGATCGTCGAGGGCGAATGGGGCACGATCGAGGAGATCACCACGACCTACGTGGTGGTGCGGATTTGGGACTTGCGCCGGCTGGTCGTGCCGCTGTCCTATTTCATCGAGAAGCCGTTCCAGAATTGGACGCGCGAGAACGCCGCGCTGATCGGCGTCGTCTATTTCTATCTCGATTACCGCGCCCCGGTCGGCGTCATCCGCGAGAAGCTGAAGGAGTTCGTCGAGCAGTCTAAATTCTGGAACGGCAAGGCGGTCTCCGTGCAGGTCACCGACGCGAAGGAAACGACAATGGAGGTGCGCGCGATCATGAGCGCCGACGACGCCGGCCAGACCTGGAACCTGCGCTGCGAGGTCCGCGAGAAGATGATCGATTTCCTGCAACGCGAGCACCCGGAGGCGCTGCCGCGCCAGCGCGCCGACGTGGCGCTGGCCGCCAACGGGGCGACCCAGCTTGCGCGCCACGACGGCGACAGCCGCAAGAAGGCCGAGCGCCGCTAGCGCCGGCGCCGCCCCATGAGCATACCGGGTTGCGTGCCGGCGTCGGGGGCGGCTATGGTGCCTAGCAATTAATCAGCGCCAAGCCAGAGTCGCGTAAAAGGCGTTGATTGCGCGAATGACAGTGCCGGGACAAAAGGCGGGCTCCTTGAGCGGGCCCGCCTTTTTCATCGGCGGGATGCCTTGGTGAGACGCACAGAAGGCGCGCCGCACAGCAGGAGGTCGAATTCACAGGCGTGTGTTACACCGCGGCCCTCCGCCGCGGCCCCGGCGTTGGCCATAACGCACTGAAACGTTTTTGAGAATCACGGACTCCCGCGACCGCGTTGCGGTGCTTTTCCAGTGCCTGTCCCCGCCCACCGGCGCCTCCGCCGCGACGACAGCTTTGCCGGTAAGCCCCGTTTTCCGTCATTTTTCTGTCATGACCGAAGGCATAAAAACCTACCCCGGACGCCCAAGAAAAATGCTTTTCGCGACCCGCGGATGGCTCAATACTGACCCCGGTTTCGCCACCCGTCGGCGTCAAATTTGGCCCAGTAACCACAAGATTTAGTGTTTGATTCAGATTTGATCACTATCTGTTGTTGACGCGTAGGTCGAGTCCGCTTAGCTTGTATGCGTTCGGTGCGGGTGAGTTTTAGGTTCCCTCCGGACCCTCAAACGATGCCAAGTCGCGACGCTCGCCCGCGCCAGAAATGGCGTTTTCGGGACAGGAGTTTACTGCGTCCGAGGCGCCAAAAACCGGGCGGAACCGGTTAGCGGGCCACAAGGCCGGAACTACATGTTGGGTGGGTGTCGCGTGGAGCTAACAGCACAACAGGCGGACAAGGGCAGGTCCGTCAGGGATAATCGGGTGGTCGCCAGCCGCCCGCCGATTTAGGGGCAAGAAAAGAATGCGGATCGAACGGCGCTACACCAAGGACGGACAATCGGCCTACGCGGATATCGCGTTCCGGCTCACCACATCCGAGATCCGCAACCCGGACGGCTCGGTGGTGTTCAAGCTCGACAATGTCGAGGTGCCGGAATTCTGGTCGCAGGTCGCCTCCGACGTGCTGGCGCAAAAATATTTCCGCAAAGCCGGCGTGCCCGCCCGCCTGAAAAGGATCGAAGAAAATTCCGTGCCCTCGTTCCTGTGGAGCTCGGTCGCCGACGAGGCGGCGCTTGCCGAGCTGCCCGAAAAGGAACGCAGCGTCGGCGAGCAGACCTGCCGCCAAGTGTTCGATCGGCTGGCCGGCACCTGGACCTATTGGGGCTGGAAGGGCGGCTATTTCGATTCGGAAGACGACGCGCGCGCCTTCTTCGACGAGCTGCGCTACATGCTCGCCGCGCAGATGTGCGCGCCGAACTCGCCGCAATGGTTCAACACCGGCCTGCACTGGGCCTACGGCATCGACGGCCCGAGCCAGGGTCACTACTACGTCGATTTCCAGACCGGCAAGCTGATCCGCTCGAAGACCTCCTACGAGCATCCGCAGCCGCATGCCTGCTTCATCCAGGGCATCAATGACGATTTGGTCAATGAAGGCGGCATCATGGACCTGTGGGTGCGGGAAGCCCGCCTGTTCAAATACGGCTCCGGCACCGGCTCCAATTTCTCGGCGCTGCGCGGCGAAGGCGAGAAGCTCTCCGGCGGCGGCAAGTCGTCGGGTCTGATGAGCTTCCTCAAGATCGGCGACCGCGCCGCCGGCGCCATCAAGTCGGGCGGCACCACGCGGCGCGCGGCCAAGATGGTCGTCGTCGACGTCGATCACCCCGATATCGAGCAGTACATCAACTGGAAGGTGACCGAGGAGCAGAAGGTGGCCGCATTGGTCACCGGCTCACGCATCAACCAGAAGCACCTGCGCGCCATCATGAAGGCCTGCGTGAACTGCGAGGGCTCGGGCGACGACTGCTTCTCGCCGGAGAAGAACCCGGCGCTCAAGCGCGAGATCAAGCTGGCGCGTAGAGCTTACGTGCCCGACAACTTCATCAAGCGCGTGATCCAGTTCGCCAAGCAAGGCTACAAGGACATCGAATTCCCGGTCTACGACACCGACTGGGATTCGGAGGCCTATTTGACCGTCTCCGGGCAGAACTCGAACAATTCGGTGCGCGTCACCGACGAGTTCCTCAAAGCCGTGGAGTCGGACGCTAATTGGGATCTGTTCTGGCGCACCAAGCACAAGATCGCCAAGACCGTGCCGGCGCGCGAATTGTGGGAAAGAATCGGCCACGCCGCCTGGGCCTGCGCCGATCCCGGCCTGCAATTCCACACCACCGTCAACGACTGGCACACCTGCCCGGCCTCAGGTCCCATCCGCGCATCGAACCCGTGCTCGGAATACATGTTCCTCGACGACACCGCCTGCAATCTCGCCTCGCTCAATCTGCTGACGTTCCGCGACGAAACCAGCAAGCAGTTCGATGTCGAATCTTACGAGCACGCGGTGCGGCTGTGGACGATCGTGCTGGAAATCTCCGTACTGATGGCGCAGTTCCCGAGTAAGCAAATCGCGCAGCTCAGCTACGAGTTCCGCACGCTCGGCCTTGGCTACGCCAATATCGGCGGCCTACTGATGACCAGCGGCATCCCTTACGACTCCGACGCCGGCCGCGCCATCGGCGGCGCGCTCACCGCCATCATGACCGGCGTTTCCTACGCCACCTCCGCCGAGATGGCCAAGCAGCTCGGCCCCTTCCCCGGCTTCAAGAAAAACCGCGAGGCGATGCTGCGGGTAATCCGCAATCACCGCCGCGCCGCGCATGGCGAGCGCACCGGCTTTGAGAAAGTCGCCACCCCGCCGGTGCCGCTCGACCATGCCGCCTGCCAAATCTTGGGTGAAAATGGCGGCAACCTGATCGTGCACGCCACGCAGGCCTGGGATCGCGCGCTCGCGCTCGGCGAGGCACACGGCTTCCGCAACGCGCAAGCCACCGTGATCGCGCCCACCGGCACCATCGGCCTGGTGATGGACTGCGACACCACCGGCATCGAGCCCGACTTCGCGCTGGTCAAGTTCAAGAAGCTGGCCGGCGGCGGCTACTGGAAGATCATCAACCGCGCCGTGCCGGAAGCGCTGCGCACGCTCGGCTACTCGGAAGCGCAGATCGCTGAGATCGAAGTCTATGCGGTCGGTCACGGCAACCTGGCGCAGGCCCCCGCCATCAACCCCACCACGCTGAAGGCCAAGGGCTTCACCGACGAAGCGATTGCCAAGGTCGAGAAGGCGCTGCCGACCGCCTTCGACATCAAATTCGTGTTCAACAAATGGACGCTGGGCGAGGAGTTCTGCCGCGACACGCTCGGCATCGCCGCCGACGACCTTAGCCTTCCCACTTTCGACCTCTTGGCCGCGCTCGGCTTCGGCAAGCGCGAGATCGAGGCCGCCAATATCCATGTCTGCGGCGCCATGACGGTGGAAGGCGCCCCGCACCTGAAAGCCGAGCATTATCCGGTGTTCGACTGCGCCAACCCGTGCGGGCGCACCGGCAAGCGCTATCTCTCGGTCGAGAGCCACATCCGCATGATGGCGGCGGCGCAGCCCTTCATCTCCGGCGCCATCTCCAAGACCATCAACATGCCGAACGAGGCGACGGTCG
>CAYLMY010000126.1:5710-9697 GCA_964384635.1 uncultured Undibacter sp. | reverse complement strand
GGTTCGAGCTTCCAACCGAGCGCCGGGCAGACAGCCGGCCCGAGCCCAAACTCGAAACCAAGCTCGAGACCAAGCCTGAGCCCAAGCTCGAAGCCAAGTTCGAGGTCAAGCCCGAGGCCAGGTTCAAGTTCGATGGCAAGCCCGAGCAGCCCAAGCCGGACGCGGCCGCTACGCCGGGCAAGACCATCTACGACAATCTGGAAGAGGAGATGGCGAGCTTGCTCGGCCGTCCACCCGACAGATCGTGACAGCCTTTGCCGGCCGCCGTGTCCGTCTGGTGACGGTGGTGGCCGGAGTAGCGGGGCTGCTGGCGCTGACGGTGATGCCGGCCGGCGCGCAGGACGTCAGCATCAATTTCGCGCAAGGCAGCGGGCTCACCGAGCGCGTGGTCCAGATGATCGCGCTGCTCACGGTGCTGTCGCTGGCGCCCTCCATCCTCGTCATGATGACGTCGTTCACCCGCATCGTGGTGGTGCTCTCGCTTTTGCGGACCGCGCTCGGCACCGCCACCGCGCCGCCCAATGCGGTGATCGTTTCGCTGGCGCTGTTCCTCACCGCTTTCGTGATGGGCCCGGCGCTGCAAAAGGCCTACGACACCGGCATCCGCCCGCTGGTCGCCAATCAGATCACCGCCGAGCAGGCTTTCGACCGCGGCTCGCAGCCCTTGCGCGCCTTCATGCAGAAAAACGTGCGCGAGAAGGACTTGAAGCTGTTCGTCGACATGTCGAAGCAAGCCGCGCCCGCCAATCCGGAGGATCTCTCGCTGCGCGTGCTGGTGCCGGCCTTCATGATCTCCGAGCTCAAGCGCGCCTTCGAGATCGGCTTCCTGCTGTTCCTGCCCTTCCTGATCATCGACCTGGTGGTGGCCTCGGTACTGATGTCGATGGGCATGATGATGCTGCCGCCGGTGGTGGTTTCGCTACCGTTCAAGCTAATCTTCTTCGTGCTGGTCGACGGCTGGAGCCTGGTGGCCGGCTCGCTGATCCAGAGCTACGGGAGTTAGATCGCTTTCCGCGACAGGCTAGCGGCGCGGCGCCCACGCCCGTGGCAGCCGCGGGATCGACCCGGTGTTCGCCGGTTCGGGCTTGACCGGCACGCCGGCCGGCGCCTTCGGCGGCAGCGGCGATGCGGCGGCGGGATCGGGCTTGTCCCCGGCGGCGGCTTTCTCGGGCGCGGCTTTCTTGGCGACAGGTTTCGCATCCTGCGGCTTCTGCTGCGGCGCCGCGGCCGCCGCCGGCTTCGCAGCCGAATCCGGATAACGCTTGCGCATGTCGCTGAGGAATTCATCGAGCGTATCGACGCCGGCCACCGTGCGCGCGACGTTCTTGAATTCGGTGCCCGAGGTACCGACCGGCGCAGTCACTACCTCGAAGGCGTGCCGGTCCGGGGTGTCCGCCATCTTGGCCGCGTATTTGTCGCGGAAGCGCGCCAGCCCGATCGGCTCGTCGTCGAGCGCATAGCCGATCGCCGCGCGCAGGATGTCGACGCGCTCGGCCTCGCTCAACGGCGCAAACTCGCGCCAGCGCTCGCCGTAGAGCAATTCGATCTGCTCGGCCGCCTGACGCCAGCGCTTGGCCGCCCACAGGATGTCAGCGCGTAGGCGGGTGGCCTGGTGGTCCTTGATATTGGCGATCAATTCCAGCGCCAAATCATGCCGGCCGGTTTCCGACAGCGCGCGTGCCTCCAGCAGCAGCCGCTGGTTGCGCAATTCATTCGACAAGCCTTCGGTGCGGGTCGCCTTTAAGGCGGCGAGCGCGCGCTTGGGCTTGCGGTCCATGAGATAGATGACGGCAAGATGGGTTGCCACCTGTGCGCGCGCGGCGCCTTGCAGGCGGTGATCGACCTGGTGCTGGAGCAGTTCGGCCGCCTGCGAGAGCAAATCGACCGCGACCAGCCGGTCGGCCAGCTTGCGGATCATCTCGTCGCCGCTGCGCCCGATCGGCGTCAGCTCGCGATAATCGTAGAACAGCGCGAGCGCCTCGATCGGCGGCAGCGCGTCGCCCTTGCCGTTCAGGAATAGCTTCTCGAAGGTGGCCGCCGCCTCGTCCTGGATCTGGCGCGTGAGATCGGAATTGGGATGCGCCAGCATGGCCGTGCGCATCACGTGGAAGGCGTCGCGGTAGCGGCGATCCTCGGTGTAAAGATGCGCCAGCAGTTTCAAGCCTTCCGCCTCGGTCTCGTCCCCGCGCCAGACGGTGGTGAGCGTTTCGAGCTGGTCGATCACGTCCTTGTGCGGCATATCGCCCATGGCGAAGCGCAGGATGACCTCGCGCAGGCGGCCTTGCGCGGCAGCGCGCTGGTCGCGCGAGGCGGCGGCGGTGCGGTAGTTGGTGAGCGCGTCCTCGTTGCGGCCGAGCCCCTGGTCCAGGCGCCCGACCAGCACGGCGATCGAGGCCGCCATCTCCGGCGGCACGCCGAGAGTCTCGAGCTCGTTGATCACGCGGTCTGCGCCGTTGAAATCGCGCACCTCGATCGCGGCGTGCAGCTGCTCGCGCAGCGCCATGCGCTGCAATTCGAGCGGCAGCCCGCCCAAGGCGGCCTCGATGTCCTTGAAGCGTGCATGCGCCTCCGCCCACTTGCCCTCGCGGGCCAAGGCGACCGCGCGCCAGACCGGCGCATCGAGTTGGTTGCCGACCTGCGGATTAGACAGATCCTTGAGCGCATCGACCGGCCGGTCGAGCATCACATTGGCGACCGCCTTGAGCACCGTGCCGGTGATGTCGTCGGCGCCATGCTCGTCGGACAGCGCGACCTTGAGCACGCCGATCGCTTCCGCCGACATGCCGCGAGCGAGATAGAAGCGCGCCAGATTGAGCCGCTCCTTGCGGCGCTTGGACGGCGGCGCCATGGCGGCGCGGAAAATCAAATCCGATTGCCTGGCGTTGTATTTGGCCTGCCGGTCGTAGCCCCAGAGCTGGGTGTCGAAGGTCAAGGCGCGGAAACTGGTGGCGAGCCGCTGCTGGCCGAGCGCGGTCGGCGACAGCGAGAGGCCACCCGGCCGGCTGATGGTAACCTTGTCGACCGCAAGCGCGGCGGTGAGGTCGTCGGCCAGCGGCTGCAGCACGACGCCCTGGGCGGCGGGTAGCGCGCGCAGCTCGACGAATTCCTGCGGCTTGAGGAAGCCGCGCGCGGGTCCCAACGCGGTGACCACCAGCAGCCGGTCGCCGATGGCGGGATCGGTGATGCGATGGATGGCGCGCGGATTTTCGAATGGAATGGCGATGCTCGCGCGGTTCTTGCCGACGATGCTGCGGGCGATGGTAAGCGGGTGGGTCGGCGTCGTAACGCTGTCGCCGATCGTGACGATCCAGGCCGGGCCGTCGGTCATGACGCTGGCCAGGCGCGGCCGCGCCAGGTGCAAGCGCACGATGGCCGCGCCGTCCTCGGCGCGCGCGAAGCGGGCCTCGCGGATGCCGCTGTCCGGCTCGTGCGTCAGCGCGGCGAGATCGATCCGCGCGCCGCTGTCGAACACCAGCCACAACGTGTCGGCGCGACGGAACACGGCGGCCGGCGTCGGGACGGCGAACGGGAATTCCACGCGCAGGCTGTTGCCGGCGCTGTGCAGCTCGGCGGTGACCGGCGCTTTCGGATCGGGCGCCGGACCGACGGGTTTGGCGACGATGGCTTTCGGCACATCCTTCGCCTTTGCCATAGCAGGCTTGGGCGCGGCGGGCTTGGGCGCGGCAGGCTTGGCAGCGACGGGCTTCACCGCATCGGCTTTAGGCGCAACGGCTTTGGGCGCCGACGGAATGACGTTCTTTGGCTCCGCTGCGGCGGCAAGTTTCGGCGCGGCCGTCTTAGTCGCCGGCGCTGCGGCAGCGGGCGCCGGACCGACGGGTTTAGCGGCGATGGTTTTTGGCACATCCTTCGCCCTTGCCATAGCAGGCTTGGGCTCGGGCGGCTTGGGCGCGGCGGGCTTCGCCGCATCGGCTTCAGGCGTAACGGTTTTGGGTGCCGACGGAATGACGCTCTTCGGCTCCACTGCGG
>CAYLMY010000126.1:0-5610 GCA_964384635.1 uncultured Undibacter sp. | reverse complement strand
TCAGGCGTAACGGTTTTGGGTGCCGACGGAATGACGCTCTTCGGCTCCACTGCGGCGGCAAGTTTCGGCGCGGCCGTCTTAGGCGCCGGCGCTGCGGCAGCTGGCGCGGCATCGCTCGCACGTTTCGCCGGCGCGGGCGTGCTGTCTTTCATCTCTTTCGCCGGCGGCGCGACCGGCATTTTATCGGCAGCCTTGGCGGCAGCCGGCGCTGAGGGCGGTTTGGCGGCCGCTTTCTTGGGCGGCGGCATATGGGTCGGCGGCGGGGCGGTGGCGCGCTTGGCCTGATCGGCCGACTGCGGCGGCGGCGCATTATCCTTGGCCGGCACGGTGGCGGGCGACGCGATTGCCGGTGTTTTGGCTGCGGCGGCGCCCGCGGCCGCCGCCTGCTTGGGCTTGGCGCCATCGAGGCCGATATCGACCGCGATGCTGCGGGCCTCGCGGAACGTGCGCACTTTCGGCGTACCGTTGAGCACGAAATTGACGGCCACCGACTCGTAGTCAACATTGGCGTCGACCGATTTCAGCGTCGGCGGCAAAGTCGCCACCACGTCGGCCAGATCCCATTTGATCGGCTGGTCGAAATTGAGCGTGAGCTGGTCGTCGTGGCGGTCGGGGACGACGTTGGTACCATCCGGGAGCTCGAATACGTAGCGGATAAAGGTGGGCTGGCTCGCCACCTTGACCCGGATCGTCGGCGGCTTGCGCTCCTTGGCGGCAAGGCGCTGGCGATGGAGCTGGCGCTCGGCCTCACGCGCGCGGTTGGAAAGATCCTCGATCACCTCCTGCGGCAGGCCGGGCGTCACGCCCGGCCATGGCTCGGGCAACAGATCGACATAGAACCGCTCCGCCGCGGGGATGGTATGCACCTTCACCTTCTTGACCAGCGCGATGCGGATCGCGGTGCCGTCGGGATCGATGCGCGCCGCGCTGACATAGCCGGGGGCGGTCTCATTGAGACGATCGACGGCGACGGCGACCGGTTTCTTGAACGTCACCACGATGATCGGAAAGTTGAGGCGGACCGTCGCAGCCACCGCCTCGTCGAAGCGGAACACCAGGCGCGCATAGCCGTTATCGTTGAAGACCTTGACCTCGCCCTTGACCGGATCGTCGGCGCGCGCCGGCAAGCTCACCGCGAGCAGCGCCAGCGCCTGCAGCACGACAAAGGCCGCCGCCAGCCGCGGGCGCAGCATCTTCAGGCTGAGGGACGAAACCGTCATGAGGCCGTTCCAGCCGGCAAGACCGCCGGTCGCGGCAGCCTACGGATTGGCGTTTAATGCGGCGTTAACCGTGTCAAATTCGCTTGCGCTACCTCCCACTCGGCTTGCCTTCGATCTTCGGCAGCTGGTTCGGATTTTGCGCCATGGGCTTCCCGTTGGCGCGATTGGCGAGCTCGACGGTGAGCCGCTCGGCCGCCTCCGGGGTCATCTGCGCGAGGATTGCCGACATCGTACGTGGATTCATATGTCTCGAAACCTCGATCAAAATCTTCATGGCGAGACGGTCGAAGATGCGGGCGGCGTCCTTCGGCTTCATGTTCTCGTACATGGTAATGAGACTCTTCAAGCGTTTTGCTTCCGCCGTGTCGCGGTTGCCCATCTCGGTTTTGACGCGCGTTTCCACGCCTTTGAGCGCGGTGACCTTGGCCTCGATCCGCTTCTCGGCCGCCTTGAGCAGGCTCTCGCGCATATCGAGTTCCCGACTACGGGCATCGAGCTGCTGGCGGCGGTTATGCAGGCTTTCGAGGATGGCGCGCTCGCCGGATGAATTGATGTGGCCGGGCTTGATCTGAATTTCCTCGCCGGCGGCTTTGACCTTCGGCAGTCCCGGCGGCTTGTTGCTTATCTTGAGCTTGGGTTCGCTTTCCTTGATTGCCTTGACGTCTTTGCTTGCCTTGTCATCCTTGCCAACCGCGCCGGTGACGTCGCGGTCGCCGCCATCGTTGTAGTTGAACATCTCCTGCGCCCAGGACTGCTTGGGGGCGGACGCGCCGGGACGGTGCGCGTCGTCGGCCACAACGATTTTCGGATAGGCCGGCACGCTCTCGGGCGCGGCGATTTGCAGGCCGGGCTTGTTGCGGTTTTCCATGCGCTCGGCCAACGTATAGCCGCCGTCGAACACCAGACCGGACACCTTGAGCGCGAACAGGGCAATCGCAGCCAGCAGCACAATCGGGATCAGCCGGAAATCGCGCCCAATGCGGATCATGCCGCGATGCCGCGCATACGCGCGCGCGTCCGTTCGGTGAAGGCTTGGGCGGCGGCGGCCACCGTATTGGCATCGGGAACAGCGGGTTGCTGACCAGCCGGCCGCGCGGCGTTGGCGATGCGGGAGACGCGGCTCAGCAGTTCCTCGCCGGCGGCAAGCTGCTTGTCGAGTTCGCCGGTGACGCGCTCGATCCGCTCCAGCCGCTCGCTGAGATTCTGCTCGCCGTCGCGCATAGTGGATTTAAGCCCTGCAATGGCGCGCTCGGCGATCTCAGTCGCGGTGATCAGTTCGGAAATGGTCGCGCGCAAGGTCTGCTCGTCGGCCTTGAGCAGGCGAAGCCGTTGGTTGAGGCGGATGCAATACAGGATCGTCAGCAGCAGCAGGATTGAGACCATGATCTCGACCAGGTATCCGACGTTGAAGCTCATGGCACTTCCATCCGATTGGTGGGCTCATCCGCCTTCTCGAACATGGCGAACGTTGTCCGTGGTTTGCGCAGGGCTTTGACAACTCGCACCGCAACGCGGTCGCCGACCCGTCCCATGCGGCCTTCGGTCAGCGTGACGTTGCCGCAGCGCACGCTGACCAGCGCATCAGGCTTGAGCTCGAGGGTAAGCGTGTCGCCGACATTGAGGCCCATCATCTGCCGCAGCGGCAGCCGCTCCTCGTAAAGCACGGCGTCGACGGCGATATTTGCCTGGCCGATTTCGGTCGCGAGATGGCCTTCCCAGATCGGGTCGCGGCCGAACTTCTCGCCCATGAACATCTGCAGCAGCGTGGCGCGGATCGGCTCGATAGTGGCATAAGGCAGCAGCAATTCGATATTGCCGCCGCGGTCTTCCATGTCGATGCGCAGCCGCACCAGGATCGCGGCGTTGGCCGGCCGCGAGATCGCGGCAAAGCGCGGATTGGTTTCCAGCCGGTCGATGTTGAACTTGACCGGCGACAGCGGCTTGAATGCAAGTTCGGCGTCCGCCAGCACCACCTCGATCATGCGCTTGACCAGGTTGGTCTCGATGGTGGTGTAGGGACGGCCCTCGACGCGCACCGTGCTCTGGCCGCGCCGGCCGCCGAGCAGCACGTCGATGATCGAATAGATCAGGCTGGAATTGACCGTGGCAAGGCCGAAATTGTCCCACTCTTCCGCCTTGAACACGGCCAGGATCGCCGGCAGCGGGATTGAGTTGAGATAGTCGCCGAAGCGCACCGAGGTGATGCGGTCGAGCGAGACTTCGACGTTGTCGGAGGTGAAGTTGCGCAAGCTCGTCGTCATCAACCGCACTAGACGGTCAAAGACGATTTCCAGCATTGGCAGGCGCTCATACGACACCATCGCCGAGTCGATGATGGCGCGGATACCCGAATTGTCGTTGAGCGTTACGTCCGCCAGGCTGAAGCCGAGCAGGCTGTCGATTTCGTCCTGATTGAGGATGCGCTCAGTGCCGCCCTTGGTACCCTGGAATCCGCTATCGTCGACCATCGCGGCCCATTGGGCGGCGGCCTCGTCGACGCCGGGCTGAGACGTAGCCGCCGCGTCAGGCGCTGGCGCGCCCGATTCTTCTCCCAGCGCTACACCCCATTCTGCGGCCAGTGCGTCTTGGTCGATTTGGTCCTTGCCCGCCATTGTTGGCTACGTCGTCACTGGACGACGATCTCCTTAAACAGAACGGCGGTGATGCGGTTGGGCGCGACGGCGGCGTTGACCCGGCGGGTCAATTCCTCCTTGAGCCGATAGAGTCCGGCGGAACCGTCGAGATCGGTCGCTCGCAACTCGCGCAAATAAGTCTGAAAAGCGTCCATCACCCGCGGCATCAGCGGCTGGATTTGATGGACCTCCTCGGCGCTGGGCAATTCGAGGACGATCTTGACCTTGAGATATTGCGTGCGGTCGCTGCCGGCATTGGCCAGGTTGACTAGCACGTCCGGCAGATCGACAAAGGTCGAGGGCTTGGCTTGCATTTTCGCCGCCTTGTCGTGGCCGGAGCCGCCCAGGAACAGATAAGCGGCTGCGCCGCCGCCGCCGATCACCAGCAGGCCGGCCGCGGCGATGATCATCACCTTCATCGACGGCAGTTTCAGTTTTAGCTTCGACTTCGCCGCCGGCTGCTCGCTTTCTTCTTCTTCCGGCTTGTCGTCGATTTCAGCTTCCGCCTGTTTCGCCTTGGCTGCCATGACTGCCCCGATTGCAACATGCTGTTTGGGCGCGCGCGTGGCGCCTTGAAGCGAAACGCCGCGGATGCGCGGACCCCGCGCTCCCCCCTGCGGCGAAGGTAGGTCGGTATGGTTAACAGATCATTGCCTGGGTTCCGGGCAGCGGAATCTTTTGCCGGGTCAGGGCTGTTTTTGCCCCCGCGCGGGCCAAGCTGATTTCTCCTAACTAACTGATATTTATAATGTTTATTACTTGGCACGGCGACTGCAATGCAAAGCGCAGCCGCCGGCTTGGGAGAGCCCGCGGCAGTGTCCGCACTGTTCGGCCTCGGGAGGGCCGGCCCTGGCGGGAACTGAAGGGGAGAAAACCGATGCAGAATGCACTTCTCGTCGGACTGTCGCGCCAAGTCGCGCTCGGTCGCGAACTTGACGTGGTCGCCAACAACATCGCCAACCTCAACACCGTCGGCTTCAAAGGCGACGGCGCGGTGTTCGAGGAATATATCGGGCGGACGGCACGCTCGGGCAATCTGTCGGGCACCGACAGCCAAGTAAGCTTCGTGCAAGACCGGGCGACTTGGATCGACCTGAGCCAGGGTCCGCTTGAGCACACCGGCAATGCGCTCGACGTGGCGATCGAAGGCTCAGGCTTCCTGGCGGTGCAGACGCCGCGCGGCGAGCGCTACACGCGCAACGGGGCGCTGCACATCAACGCCAGCGGCGAACTGGTGACCAGCGAGGGTTATCAGGTGCTGGGTGACTCCGGCCCGATCACCTTTCAGGCCAAGGATCGCAGCATCACGATCAGCCAGGACGGCACCATCAGCGTGCGCGAGGGCAATAACGCCAAGACCGAGTCGCAACGCGGCAAGTTGCGCATGGCCGGCTTCGACTTCCCCGGGCAGCTGCAGAAGGACGGCTCCAGCACCTTCATGGCGCCGCAAAGCGTCACACCGCAGACCGACACCACCTCGCGCTTCGTCCAGGGCACGCTCGAGAAATCCAACGTGCGCGGCGTGGTCGAGATGACGCGCATGATCGAAGTCACGCGCAGCTACACCCAGATCGCCAACATGCTGGCGCAGCAGACCGACTTGCAACAAACGGCGATCGACAAGCTCGCCGCGGTACCGACGAGCTAACGCCAGCAGCGAGAGAGTAAAGTCATGCGAGCATTGCACACCGCGGCGACCGGGATGATGGCCCAGGAACTCAACGTCCAGGTCATCTCCAACAACATCGCCAACATGC
>CAYLMY010000125.1:0-9726 GCA_964384635.1 uncultured Undibacter sp. | reverse complement strand
CGCGGCGGTCGTCGGCGAGCGCCGCGTCGATGTCCCCGTCGCCGATCCAGTTCACGTCGCGCAGCACGATGTTGCTCGTGCGCAAAGCCTCGCGCGCGCCGACCACCACGCGGCGGCGCTCGGCGTCGAGCCGCACCACGTAGAGCGGCGAGCCGGTTGCGAGCCCGAGCCCGCGGCGCTGGCCGACGGTGAAATGGATGATGCCGTTGTGGCTGCCCAGCACCTTGCCGTCGAGATCGACGATCTCGCCGGATTCGGCGGCGCCCGGCTTGAGCCGCTCTATGACGTCGGCGTAATGACCGGTCGGCACGAAGCAAATGTCCTGACTGTCGTGCTTGTCGGCGATGGCGAGGCCGAACTGGCGCGCGAGCGCGCGCGTCTCCGCCTTGCTGCGCTCGCCGAGCGGAAAGCGCAAAGCTTCCAATTGCTCGCGCGTGGTGCCGAACAGGAAATAGCTCTGGTCGCGATCCTCGTCGCGCGCGCGGTAGAGCGCACGGCCGCCGCCGGCCAAGCGCCGCGATGCCACATAGTGACCGGTCGCCAGCACTTGCGCGCCCAGTTCGCGCGCGGTGCCGAGCAGGTCGTGGAACTTGATCGCCATGTTGCAGTCGACGCAAGGCACCGGCGTTTCGCCGTGCATATAGCTTTCGGCGAAGCGGTCGATCACCGCCTCCTTGAAACGGCTCTCGTAGTCGAGCACGTAGTGCGGAATGCCGATGCGTTCGGCCACGCTGCGCGCGTCGTAGATGTCCTGGCCGGCGCAGCAGGCGCCCTTGCGATGGGTGGCGGCGCCGTGGTCGTAGAGCTGCAGCGTCACGCCCACAACGTCGTACCCTTCCGCCTTCAGCAGTGCGGCCGTCACCGATGAATCGACGCCGCCGGACATGGCGACGACGACGCGGGTGGCTGCGGGACGGCCGTCGAGCTCGAGGCTGTTGGACATGACGCTTCTTACTATAGGTGGCGATCAACGTCGCGCAATTCACGCGCCGCGCGGCAACAAAAGCGTCGGCAAATCTTGCCGCACTACCAGCAGGCGCTGCCGGGCCGGCGCCGCCTTTGGCCGCCGGCATTTCCAGCAAGTTATTGATTAACCACGTAATTTTGGCAAAACCGGGGCTGGCCTGACGATTGCACACGAAACAGAGGATATCCGGAGGTCTGCCCCGTGCCGTCTGTTGCGTTCCAAGCCAAAACCCATGCCTTGAAGCCGTCTGCGCCGCCTGCGCCGCGCCCGCTCCCCGCATCCGACCGCGCACCGGCTTCGCCGTTCGAAAGCCTGCTTGACGACGGCGCACAAGCCGCCGCACCGCCCTCCCCGCAACCGCCGCCCCAACGCGGCAACACGTCGAAGCCCAAGCGTTCCGAGCCGAACCAGCCGACCGCGCCCAGCAAGGACAGCAAGCCAGCCAAGCGCCCCGATCGCGCCAAGCCTGATCGCGCCAAGCCGGCGGACGCCGACAAGCCGGACGAAACCGAAAAGGCGGCAAACACAAAGACCGAGCTGGCAGCCACGACTGACAAGGCTGACAAGGCCGGCGTGAGCGGCCAGATTGTCGCCGACGTTAATGCCGCCAATGCAAAAACCGACGGCGACGGCAAGACAAAAACCGACACCAAAAAAACCGACGGCAAGACCAAGACCACAACTGACGCCAACACCGACGCGCAAGCGATCGCCGACGCCCTCACGCTGCCGAACACGGACAAACCGGCGGTCGTCGCAGCGACGGTGAATACCGCCCCCCTCCCCGCTGCCGCCGATCCGGCTCCGGCGCCTTCCAAAGATGACACGACTGCGCCGGCGCCTACTCATACTGCTACGCCTGCGCCTGCGCTCACACCCGCAGCGGCAACTGTGGCGGTGGTGGTCACTGTCGCGGCCGCGGCCGACACGGATCCCCAAGCTGGGCCGGTGGCACAGCAGGCTGATGTTGTCGCCGCCGATGCGCCCAAGGGCAAGCCGGCCGCGCTCGTGCCGGCGCAAGCCGACGCCGGCAAACCCGCCGGCAATACTGATGATACGAAAGCGCCGGCCAAGGACATGCAACCTGCGCAAGGCGACGGCAAACCGCAGGCCGCCGACGACGACTCCGACAAACAGGTCATCGCCCAGGCGCGCGGTGAAACCCCGGCCAATAGCCATCGCGCTGCCAAAGCGGACGCGCCGCAACCGGCGGCTAATGCCAATGCCAACGCCACTGCCGCCAAGCCCAGCGCCGACGTGCTGCAAACGCTGGCCGTCAACCCGCCGCCGCACAATGCTGCTGCCACGGCCGCTAACGCAGCGGCCGTAGCTACGCCCGCTTTGCAGTTTGCGGCCCAAGCGCCGGTCCCGCTCGCCGGCGTCGCCGTCGCCATCGCCGGCAAGGCGCTCGAAGGCAAGCACCGCTTCGAAATCAGGCTCGATCCGCCGGAGCTGGGCCGCATCGAGGTCCGCCTCGACGTCGACCACGACGGCCAGGTGACGTCGCATCTCATCGCCCACCGCGCCGACACGCTCGACCTGCTACGCCGCGATGCCGCCGGTCTGCAACGCGCCTTGCAGGATGCCGGACTGAAGACCGCCGACAACGGCCTGCAATTCTCTTTGCACGACCAATCGACCGGCCGCCAGCAAGATGCCGCCGGCAGCTCGGCCGCCGCCCAACTCGTGGTCGAAGATGAAACGCTTAAAGTCGTCGAACAAACGCCCAGCGGCTATGCGCGGCTTGCCCGCCTCCGCGGCGGCCTCGATATCAGAGTTTAGGAAACGATCATGACCACCATCCCGGCAACCTCCTCGGCCACAAGCAGCGCCTCGGCGGCTTCCTCGGCGGCCCTCAACAACACCGAGATTGCCAGCAATTTCACCACGTTCCTGCAATTGCTGACCACGCAGCTCAAGAACCAGAACCCGCTCGATCCGCTCGACACCAACCAGTTCACCCAGCAGCTCGTGCAGTTCGCCGGTGTCGAGCAGCAGATGAAGTCGAACGATCAGCTCGCCAGCTTGGTGTCGCTGGAGAAAAGCGCGCAGGCCTCGACCGCGCTCGCCTATGTCGGCTCCACCGTGGTAGTGGACGGCTCGACCACGCCGCTCGCCAACGGCAGCGCGACCTGGAGCCTCAACGTCACCAAGCCCTCGAGCGCCACCATCGTGATCAAGGATTCGACCGGCCAGACCGCCTATTCCGGCACCTACGGCGTCAATCCGGGCAACCAGCAATTCACCTGGGACGGCCACGGCAACGACGGCAGGGTGTGGCCGGACGGCAACTACACGCTCAGCGCCAGCGCGGTCGATGCCAATCAGCAGTCAGTCGCCATCTCGACCGAGGTGCAGGCCACCGTCGACTCGGTCGATCTCACCCAGGATCCGCCGCTGCTGTCGGTCAACGGACAGAATTATACGCTGGACAAGATCAAGCGGATCGTGCGCACGGGCGCCTGATCGTCCGCTTCGTCATTCCGGGACGACGCGCCGATTTCGGGCTTACCCGAGATCGGTGATTTATGAAGCCCAGCTCGGTTAGAGCCGACCGGGGTGCGCCCAACCTGGAATCCAGCAACATGCGCTGATTATCATCAGGATTGCGGGGCCGGCGGCAGCGAGCCTTTTTCGGTGTCGCACCCCTATATTGATTCGCCTCGCCCTGTAATTGCCCAGCAAACGCACTTGGCTGCCCCATTCGCGGTAACCCGGTGTGCAATCTGTAACCAAAAGGTTAGCGAAATCAGGGCAATGATTTGCCCCTTCGCGCGACTTGCTTAGGCAAATTTTAAGCCGCGGCTTGTAGTTTGCGCCTCAGTACCCGTCAGTCGAGTCCGTGTCCTGTGAGTATAACAATGACCGAACCCCAGCGCCCGAGGGTCAAATACGTGATCGGGCCGGACGGCAGCCCTCTGACCATCGCGGATCTGCCGCCGCCGAGCACCAAGCGTTGGGTCATCCGCCGCAAGGCCGAGGTGGTCGCCGCCGTGCGTGGCGGCCTGTTGTCGCTCGAAGAAGCCTGCGCGCGCTACACGCTGACGGTCGAAGAGTTCCTCTCCTGGCAGTATTCCATCGACCAGCACGGCCTCGCCGGCCTGCGCACCACGCGCATCCAGCAATACCGGCAATAGCCGGTCCTGCCAGCTTGCCATCCGGACGCCGGCCATCGCGGCCGGCGCTTTCGTTTGCGCGGGCGCGCCGGGAAAAAAACATCGCGTTTGCCGCATTAACCGGACGCTAACTATAAACTGGGCAAATCTTGCCGAGTAAGGCGCGCAAAACGCGCCCCTTGGTAGGAAAAAGCGGTGCAAGGTTTCTTCGACTTCGTGAAGTCGCTCGGTGCAGCGCGCATGGCGGCGATGGCCGCGGTGACGCTGGCGCTGATCGGCTTCTTTTCCTTCCTGATGATCCGGATGACGACGCCGCAGATGGTGCCGTTGTTCACCGACCTGTCGATGGACGACTCGGCATCCATCATCAAGGATCTCGAGCGCCAGGGCGTCACCTATGAGATCAAGAACGACGGTGGCGTCATCATGGTACCGCGCCAAAAGGTCGCGCGGCTGCGCATGAAGCTCGCCGAGAACGGCCTGCCCAAGGGCGGCGGCGTCGGCTACGAGATTTTCGACAAGTCGGACGCGCTCGGCGCCACCACCTTCATCCAGAACATCAACCACCTGCGCGCGCTCGAAGGCGAACTCTCGCGCACCATCCGCAGCCTCGACCGCGTGGAGGCGGCGCGCGTGCATCTGGTGCTGCCCGACCGCCCGCTGTTCTCGCGCGACAAGATCGAGGCTTCCGCCTCCATCGTGCTCAAAGTGAACGGAACGCTGACACCGTCCCAGGTGCGCGCTATCCGCCACCTGGTGGCAACCGCGGTCAACGGCCTGAAACCGGAGCGCGTGTCGGTGATCGACGAGACCGGCAAGCTGCTCGCCGACGGCGCCGGCGAGGAAAATGCGCTGAACGGGGCCGGTGCTGACGACCGCAAGGTGGCTTTCGAGAACCGCGTGCGCAAGGAAGTGGAAAACATCGTCACCTCGGTGGTGGGCCCCGGCCGCGCGCGCGTACAGATCAACGCCGACTTCGACCTCAACCGCATCACCCAGACCTCCGACAAGTATGACCCCGACGGCCGCGTCGTGCGCTCCAGCCAGACGCGCGAGGAGCAGTCGTCCACCGGCAGCGGCAACGAAGGCGCGGTCTCGGTCGGCAACGAGCTACCCGGCGCCGGCAAGACGTCGAACGGCGGCGGCGGCGGCACGCGCGACCAGAACAAAAAAAGCGAAGAAATCGTCAATTACGAGATCTCGCGCACCACCAAGACCGAGGTGATCGAGGCCGGTCGGGTCAACCGTATTTCGGCCGCCGTCCTGGTCGACGGCACCTACAGCAAGGACGCCAAGGGCCAAGCCGTCTACAAGCCGCGCCCGAAGGAAGAGATCGACCGCATCGCCGCGCTGGTGCGCTCGGCCATCGGCTTTGATGCCAAGCGCGGCGATCAGGTCGAGGTGGTCAATCTGCGCTTCGCGGAAACCCCGGCGGTCCCGATCAACACGCCGACCGGCTGGATGAGCTACCTGCAATTCACCAAGGATGACATCATGCGCGCCGCCAATCTCGGCGTGATGGCGCTGCTCGGCTTTGTCGTCTTGTTGCTGGTAGTGCGCCCGCTGGTGCGCCGGATCATAACGCCCGACGGCGTCGCCGTCGGCGGGGCGGCGCTCGCCAGCGCGGCCAGCGCTGCCGGCGGCGCGGGCGGCGTGAACATTTCCGGCGGCGGTCACGGCAGCATTACCACCGCCGGCGGCCCAAATGTGTCGATCGTCGGCAGCGACGAAGCAGTCGCCATCTCCAACCGCACTTCGTCGATGATCGACATCGCCCAGGTGCAAGGCCAGGTTCACGCCCAGTCGGTAAATAAAGTCGGCGAGCTCGCCGAGAAGAACCCGCACGAGGCGGTCTCCGTCATCCGCAGCTGGCTCCATGAGGACGCGGCCTAGCGCATGATACCGAAAAGCATGCTCGGACTTGATCAAGGATGGCAACCTGTTTTCGGAAATGATCATGCGCCAGGTGAAATGATAGGGACGCCACTGTGATGCAAGCTAAATGGAATAGGCTCTAGACCATGCCGTCCGCCTACGATGTAGCCAAGAAAGACAAGGAAAAAGTGGTCCGCGAGGATATCGGCGGTCTGATGGCCGAGCTCGCCCACAAGCCGCCGACCAGTCCCGGCCGCCGCAAGCTCTCGGGCCCCGAGCGCGCGGCAGTGCTGATGCTGGCGCTCGGCGAGCAATATGGCGGCAAGATCTTCAGCATGCTCGACGACGATGAATTGCGCGAAATTTCCATCGTAATGTCGTCGCTCGGCACCATCGAAGCCGAGTCGGTCGAAGAGTTGCTGCTGGAATTCGTCGGCCGCATGTCGGCCTCGGGCGCACTGCTCGGCAACTACGACGCCACCGAGCGCCTGCTCCAGCAATATCTGCCGCCCGAGCGCTTGCACTCCATCATGGACGAAATCCGCGGTCCCGCCGGCCGCAACATGTGGGAAAAGCTCGCCAACGTGCAGGAAGAGGTGCTGGCAAACTATCTCAAGAACGAATATCCGCAGACCGTGGCAGTGGTGCTGTCGAAGCTGCGGCCCGAGCACGCCGCGCGCGTGCTGTCGATCCTGCCGGAAGACCTCTCGCTCGACGTGATCAACCGCATGCTGCGCATGGAATCGGTGCAGAAGGAAGTGATCGAGCGCGTCGAGCAGACGCTGCGCACCGAATTCATGTCCAACCTGTCGCAGACTCGCCGGCGCGACGCCCACGAGGTGATGGCCGAGATCTTCAACAATTTCGACCGCCAGACCGAAACCCGCTTCCTCACGTCGCTGGAAGAGGAAAACCGCGACGCCGCCGAACGTATCAAGGCGCTGATGTTCACCTTCGACGATCTGGTCAAGCTCGACACCGCCTCGGCGCAGACGCTGATGCGCAACATCGACAAGGACAAATTGGCGATCGCGCTCAAGGGCTCGAACGATGCCGTGCGCCAGTTCTTCTTCTCCAACATGTCCACGCGCGCCGCCAAGATGCTGGTCGAGGACATGCAGCAGATGGGTCCGGTGCGCCTGCGTGACGTCGACGAATCGCAGGCGCTGTTGGTCAACGTCGCCAAGGATCTGGCCGCCAAGGGCGAAATCCTGATCTCCAAGGGCCGCGGCGACGAAGAGATGATTTATTAGCGCATGATCCCGAAAAGTGGATACCGGTTTTCGGAAAAGATCACGCGCAAGGGAAAGTGAATGAAAGCGACCGCAAAATATATGTTCGATGAGGATTTCTCCACCGGCGGCAAGCCGACCATCACGCTGGTCGAGCACGAGCGCCGGCGCGCGGACGCCGAATCGCAGGCCTATCGCAAGGGCTTCGACGCCGGCGAAACAAAAGCGCAGCAGGACGCCGCCAAGCACATCGCGGCCGCGCTCGACCTCATCGTCGACAGCATGGACAAACTCAATCGCGCGCTTTCCGACATCGAGGCGCGGCTGGAAACCGAGGCCGTCGACGTGGCGGTCGCGGTCGCCGGCAAGCTTGCGCCCGAGCTGATCGCGCGCCAGCCGTTCGCCGAGATTTCCGCGCTCGTGACCGATTGCTTTCAGCATCTGGTCAAGGCCCCGCACGTCGTGGTGCATATCGGCTCTGCAATCCATGAAGCGGCGAAGGACAAGCTCGAGGAGATCGCCCGCGCGCGCGGCTTTGAGGGTCGGCTGATGGTGATGGCCGACGACAGTCTGGCGCCCGGCGACTGCCGCATCGAATGGGCCGATGGCGGTGTTGCCCGCGACGAGGCGGCCACCCGCGCCGTGATCGACGACGCGGTCGCCCGTTACGTCGCCGCGCGCATGCCCGCGACCAATTAGGGATTGGAGACCGACGATGGCTGACGACGACATCGACAACAACAAAGAGGTTCCGCTCCCTGACCTCGAAGCCGGCAGCGAAATGCAGCCGGTCGAGGACGCAGGCGCGCTCGCGCCGGGCGATAGCGAGACGATCGACCGCGGCGCCGCTGATCTGGAAGCGGTGTTCGACGTGCCGGTGCAGGTCTCCGCCGTGCTCGGGCGCGCCAGCATGGATGTGGGCGAGCTGCTCAAGCTCGGGCCCGGAGCCGTGCTCGAACTCGACCGCAAGGTCGGCGAAGCGATCGACATCTATGTCAACAACCGCCTGGTCGCACGCGGCGAGGTGGTGCTGGTCGAGGAAAAGCTCGGCGTCACCATGACGGAAATCATCAAGGCGGAGCGCGGCTGATGCGCCAATATATCCGCCAATCTTCAGTCGAATACGGAGCTAAGCCATGCGCCTCTTGATCGTCGGCACGCTCGGCGGCCAACTTACCGCCGCCAGCAAGATCGCCATGGACAAGGGCGCCAGCGTCACCCACGCGGACGGCAACGAGCAGGCGCTCGCCGTGCTGCGCTCCGGTCGCGGCGCCGACCTCTTGATGGTGGACGTCACCCTCGACATCCGCGACCTGGTGAGCCGGCTCGATGCCGAGCGCATCCATGTGCCGATCGTGGCTTGCGGCGTCACCAATGACGCGCGCGCGGCCGTCAACGCCATCCATGCCGGCGCCAAGGAGTACATCCCGCTGCCGCCCGATCCCGACCTGATCGCGGCGGTGCTCGCTGCCGTCGCCGACGATGCGCGCGACATGATCTATCGCGACGAGGCGATGGCTGCGGTGGTCAAGCTCGCCCAGCAGATCGCCGGCTCCGACGCCTCCGTGCTGATTACCGGCGAAAGCGGCACCGGCAAGGAAGTGCTGGCGCGCTATCTGCACGCGCGCTCGACCCGCGCCAAGAAGCCATTCATCACCGTTAATTGTGCGGCTATCCCCGAGAACCTGCTGGAATCCGAGCTGTTCGGCCACGAGAAGGGCTCCTTCACCGGCGCGGTCGGCCGCCGCATCGGCAAGTTCGAGGAAGCCAACGGCGGCACCCTGCTGCTCGACGAGATTTCCGAGATGGACGTGCGGCTGCAGGCAAAATTGCTGCGCGCGATCCAGGAGCGCGTGATCGACCGCGTCGGCGGCAATCGACCGGTGCCGGTCGATATCCGAATCGTGGCGACGTCCAACCGCAACCTCACGGATGCGGTCAGGGAAGGCAAATTCCGCGAGGACCTGCTGTTCCGCCTCAACGTGGTGAACCTGAAGATCCCGCCGCTGCGCCAGCGTCCGGCCGACATCACCGAGCTGGCGCAATATTTCGTCAAGAAATATTCCGCCGCCAACGGGCTGGCCGTGCGGCCGCTATCGGCAGAAGCGCGCCGGGCGCTCAACACCCACCGCTGGCCGGGCAATGTGCGTGAGCTGGAGAACACGCTGCATCGCGCCGTGCTGCTCTCGACCGGCCCGGAGATCGGCGTCGACGGCATTCTTTCGCCCGACGGCATGCGCCTCGACCAGGCGCGCGGCGCCGGCGCCGCGGCGCATGCGGCGATGGCCGCCGAGCAGGTCACCCGCAATCTGGTCGGCCGCACCGTGGCGGAGGTCGAGCGCGACCTGATCTTGGAGACGCTCAAGCACTGCCTCGGCAACCGCACCCATGCTGCCAATATCCTCGGCATCTCGATCCGCACGCTGCGCAATAAGCTCAACGAATACGCCGCCGACGGCGCCCCGATCCCGCCGGCCAATGGCGGCGGCGAGCCCATGCGCGGGGCGGCGTAGCACGCTGTCGTCCCGGCCGAGCG
>CAYLMY010000124.1:2832-9788 GCA_964384635.1 uncultured Undibacter sp. | reverse complement strand
GCCACCAAGTTCACCGAGGTCGGCTATGTCGGCCGCGACGTCGAGCAGATCGTGCGCGACCTGGTCGAGATTTCCATCGCGCTCACCCGCGAGAAGAAGCGCAAGGACGTGCTGGCTAAAGCCGAGCTCGCGGCGGAAGAGCGCGTGCTCGACGCCCTGGTCGGGCCCGGCTCGGGCCCGTCCACCCGCGAGAGCTTCCGCAGGAAGCTGCGGGCCGGCGAGCTCGCCGACAAGGAAATCGAGATCGAGGTGCAGGCCGGCGGCTCCGGCATGCCGATGTTCGAGATCCCCGGCATGCCGGGCGCGCAGATGGGCGCCATCTCGATCGGCGATATTTTCGGCAAGCTCGGCGGCGGCCGCACCAAGACGCGCCGGGTCACGGTCGATGAATCGCATGACATCCTGGTCAATGAGGAATCCGACAAGCTGCTCGACAGCGATCAGCTCACCCAGGAAGCGATCCGCGTGGTCGAGCAGAACGGCATCGTGTTCCTTGACGAGATCGATAAGATCTGCGCGCGCGAAGGCCGCTATGGCGGCGACGTGTCGCGCGAGGGCGTGCAACGCGACCTGTTGCCGCTGATCGAGGGCACCACCGTCGCCACCAAGCACGGGCCGGTGAAGACCGACCACATCCTGTTCATCGCCTCCGGCGCCTTCCACATTTCCAAGCCGTCCGATCTTTTGCCCGAACTGCAGGGCCGGCTGCCGATCCGCGTCGAATTGGCCGCGCTCACCCGCGACGATTTGCGCCGCATCCTGACCGAGCCGGAAGCCTCGCTGATCAAGCAATACGTGGCGCTGATGGCGACCGAAGGCGTGACGCTCGATTTCACCGAGGACGCCATCGACGCGCTGGCCGACATCGCGGTGTCGGTGAATTCCGCGATCGAGAACATCGGCGCCCGGCGCTTGCAGACCGTGATGGAGCGCGTGCTCGACGACGTCTCCTTTTCCGCACCCGACCGCTCGGGCGAGACCGTCAAGATCGATGCGGCGTTCGTCGAGAAGAACATCGGCGATCTCGCCAAGAACGCCGACTTGAGCCGGTTTATTCTATGATCCGCTAAGCTATCTCCAAATGGAGGCGACGGTCATGTCGACGCATGAAGGCGGCTGCTTGTGCGGAGCGATACGCTATTCGGTCAAAACTCCGCCGGCCCGCGTGACGTTCTGTCATTGCCGGTTCTGCCAAAGAGCAACCGGCTCAGATTATCTCGTGGAGCCGATTTTCGAAAAACCCGCACTTGAGGTGATTGCGGGCAAGCCGAAAACCTATTCACACCGCTCGGAAGGAAGCGGCAAAATCGTCGACATCCATTTCTGCGCCGTGTGCGGCACCAAGCTGTTTCTGACCTTTGAGCGATTTCCCGAGGTCGTCGGACTCTACGGCGGCACTTTCGACGACCCGAACTGGTTCGAATCTTCCGGAAACAATGCAAAACACATTTTCTTAAGCGTCGCACGACGCGGCACGATCGTTCCCGCCGGCATCGCCTGTTTCGAAGAGCATGCGACGACCAACGACGGCAAGCCGATCGAGCCCAAGATCTTCAGCGAACCGCATATCGTCTGATTGCGATCAGCCGATTGCTTTATTCTTTGATTGACCGCGTCGGGTCGGTCAGCGCCAGCGGATCGGAGCTGGGAAAAGTCTCCTGCAATCCTTCCTCCAGCTCGCGCTCCACGCGTGCCTTGCGCTTGTTGTTCGGCACCGCTTTCTTTTTCGTCGACCGCTTGCGTTTACGAATCGGTTTGCGGCTCTTCGCTTTTGTCTTCCTGGCTTTCCTCTTCTTGGCCATGAGTCCGCCCCTTATTTTCGCGTCCGCCGTATTCTCACATAGAGCGCGCCCTCGCCGCCATGGGCGACATGGGCATCCTCGAAGCCGATCACGAAGGCGCGGAACTCTGGCAGCCCGAGCCAATGCGGCACCTGCCGCTTGAGCACGCCGCGCGCGCCCGAATTTCCTGAACCTTTGCCGGTGATCACCAGCACCAGCCGCGCCTCGCGCGCGCTGGCCGAGCGCAGGAAATGCAAGAGCGTGGCGTGCGCCTCGCTTTGCGTCAGCCCGTGCAGATCGAGCCGGCCGTCGATTGATTCCTTGCCGCGGGCAACGCGCTGGCGCAGACGGCGGCCAAGCGGCGCCAGCGACGGTAGGGCCGGCTTTTCCGGCGCGGGTGGCGGCGCGCCGGGGCGCGCGGCAAGCGGCTTGGCGGGTTGCGCCAGCGCGGTCATCGCGGCCGCTTCGGTCTCGCTGTCCGTCACCGGCGGCGGCCCGGCGCGCAACGGCTCGATGGCGCGCGTGAACATGGTCCACAGCACGCGCTCGTCCTGGGTGAGAAGGCGGCGCCGGCTGCCGTCGCGGGGACTCATGAGGATAAAAAAGTCAGGGACGCGGCTTTGGCGTCGGGACGGCCGGCTTTGCCACGCTGCCGGTGACCAGTGCACCCTTGCCTTTCGCCATAGCCTCCTGCACGGCGAGCTCCTTCGGCCGCGGCCGCGGCAACGCGATCATGGCCGGTTTGTCGTCGTTCACCGAAACGTCCTTCGGCACCAGCATGACGAACTTGCCGAACTGCTTGATACGGCCGGCGATGTGAGGAATGTTCCCGCCGTGGCCGAAATAGATGTCGGCGCGCGCCGGTCCCCTGATGGCCGAGCCGGTGTCCTGCGCCACCATCAGATGCTGGAAGGTGTCCTGCGGCACCTCGCTCTTGAGCGGGAATTTGGCGTCGATCCAGATCGGCGTACCGTAGACATGGATCGAGGGATCGACCGCCAGCGAGCGCCATGGCGTCAGCTGGATACCTTGCGCGCCGATGCATTCGTCCGTCGGCCCGAGCTCTGTTCTGGAGAAGAACACGAACGACCGATTCTTCAAGCGCAGCGCCTTGCCCTCTTCCGGATTGGCCTCCATGTACTCGCGGATCTTATCCATCGACATTTCTTCAGGCGTATAGACGCCCTCATCGATCAGGATGCGGCCAACCGGCGTGTAGCGCTTGCCGTTGCTGGCGATATAATTGAGCCGCAGCATTTCGCCGTCATCGAGCTTGATGCGCGTGGAGCCCTGGATCTGCGCGAAGAAAGCGTCGACCGGATTTTTGATCCAGCAAATCTCCAGTCCCTTGCCCTTGAGCGCTCCGCGCACGATGTCATCGCGGTCGTATCGAGAGAACACCTTGCTCCTCTTGCCGGCGAGTTTTGCCGGCACGCCGTAGAGCGGAACGTTGTACTCCTCGGTCTTGACGCGCGAGCCGGCGACTTCGGCCTCGTAATAGCCAGTATAGAAGCCGTCGGCGCCGGTGTAATAGCCGTAGGTGTGGACGGGCGGCAAAATCCGCACCGGCTTGAAATTGTCCTCGAAGAACTTGCGCGCCTGCGCGGTGTCCACTTTGCCGCCGGCGGCGAGCGTCGTCGCCTTCTCGCAGGCATTATAAAGCCCGCCATAGACGGGCTTCGCTTTGCGTATCGCCTTGCTGCCTTGCAGGATGGCGCCACAGCTTTTCATGAAGGTTTCGAAGGCCACCGCCTGGTCGTCGTCCTTCCAGCCGTCGAGCGCGGCGAAGCTGAGCGTTTTAACGTCGGCGTGACGAAGAGACAGGGCCTGCGCCGGCATGGGCGCGCTCGCGATCAGGCAAAGCCCGAAGGCTGCGCCGGCAAGGGTGCGGGACGGCAATTGTTGCATGCGTTCATTGCCCGGCTTCGGTGGCGACCAGCTTCCAGTTCGGATCGCGCGAGGAGGCGTCGCGAGCGAATGTCCATATGTCGGTGACGTCGGTCACCTTGTCGGCGTTGCCGTCGACTACGTTGCCGTTCTTGTCGCGCGTCACCGACACCAGCTTGGAGTGGAAGCGCACGGTGAGCTGGGCGGTGCGCCCGCGCAGCTCGGCGCCCGTGATCTCGGCCTCGTCGATCGACACGAAACGGTTCTCCACCATTTCGCCGCGCTTCTCGCGCTCGCCGATTGCCGTCTCGAAACCCTCATAGACCTCGCGCGCCAGCAAGTTCTTCAGCGCGCGGCGGTCGCCCTCGGCATAGGCGGAAACGATCATCTCGTAGGCGGCGCGTGCGCCGGTCAAGAAATGCTTGGGGTCAAAGCCGGCATCGGTGCCGGCAATGGCGTCGAGTCCGGCGGCAAGCGTCGAGCCCGGCTCGGCGACGCCTTTCCAGCGCTCGCCCGGGGCCACCGGCTCGGCCGGCTTTTGCGCCGCGGCTTCGGCCGCGCGGTTGGGCAGCGCGACGACCTTGTCCGGCGCCGGCCGCACCGGCTCGCGCGCCGAATAGGGATCGTAGGGCGGTCGCTCGCGCCCGGTGCGCTGGCCCAGCACGCTGCGCAGCCGCAAGAAAATGAAGACCGCGAGCGCCAGGAAGATGATGGTGTAGATGTCGAACACGTCGCGCATGCTTTCGGTAACCGTAACGGCAGATCGACCCCGCGGGCCACGGGCCTTATTCGACGGCGTGGCGGCCGGCGCTCCTGATACTATGTAAGCTGGCGGGCGCGCCGATCCATAGGCCTGGCGCCGGCGATTTGGCGCGTTTTCTGGCTCACCGGCGGACCTTAGACGATCGGGACGCCAACGCCAACCTCGCTCGATAGCGCATGATCCCGAAAGGTGAACACCGGTTTTCGGATGAGATCATGCGCCACCGTTAAGGATAGAAATACCGATGAATGTGGCAAAATGGCTGTTGCTAGCGGTGTTGGCATTGCCGGTCATGGAGCTGGCCGCGTTCGTCGCGGTGGCGGCGGAGATCGGCCTGCTGGGGGCGCTGGCGTTGGTGGCGGCCACCTCTTTGGCCGGCGCGCTGATCCTGCGCCATGCCGGCGGTAACCACATTGCCCGCATGCGGGTCGCGCTGGACGCGGGCAGCTTCACCGCGCTGGAGGCCGACAGCACCGGCAGCCTCACCCTGCTGGCGGGAATTCTCCTGCTTATTCCGGGCTTTATAACCGACGCCCTGGGCCTGCTGCTGCTCGCCGCGCCGTTGCGCCGGGGCTTGGGCGCGGCGCTTCGACGCGGCGGCGCCGCGGACCACGGTGACGGCCTGGTCGATCTTCCGCCCGAGCAATGGCACCGGGTGCCCGACCCGGAATTGTCCGACCGCCGCGAAAACGACCGCGAAAAGTGAAGGCTAGCGATCCTTGTTCCCCCCAAAACCCTGTGTTAGCCAACCGCCGCGCGCATGCGCATGATCCCGAAATGCATGTCGTCGACTAGATCGGGGACGGGCACCGTTTTTCGGATAAGATCATGCGCCACCAAAAAATTGCCCGCGCAAGGGAGACTTCATGAGCACGACCAATGGCGGCCCGGCCGAGCCGCCGGCACAGGATGCGCAAGCGCAGCCGCAACTCAACGTGGTGGCGCAATACATCAAGGACCTGTCGTTCGAAAATCCGAACGCGCCGCGCTCGCTGATGAGCGGACAGCAGCAGCCGCAAATCTCCATCCAGATCAACGTCGGCGGCGCGCCGCTGGAGGGTGACGACATCGAGGTCACGCTCAAGCTCGAGGGCAAGGCGGAAACCGGCGGCCAACTGATGTTCGGCTTCGAGCTGTCCTTCGCCGGCGTGTTTCGCATCCGCAACGTGCCGGCGGACAGCATGAACGCGGTGGTGCTGATCGAATGCCCGCGGCTGTTGTTCCCGTTCGCGCGCGAGATTATCGCCAACACCGTGCGCAACGGCGGCTTCCCGCCGCTGCTGCTCGATCCGGTGGATTTCGTCAGCCTCTACCGCCAGCGCATGAGCCAGATGCAGGCCGCCAACCAGCCGGCGCCGCAGACCTGAGCCGTCAGATTTCTTTCGATCGGTAATCCCGCCACAGCGCGTCTTCGCCCAGGCTTGCCACGAACTTGGCGTGCGCCGCGCGCTCGGCCTCGCTCACACGTGAGCTGAGCGGCACAGCCCGCGTCTGCAGCGTCGCTGTGCCGTCAGCGTTGCCGCGCCGCGCACCGCTCTCGGCCAGGCCGAGCACGGCCTGGCGCGCGCCAATCAGCTCGACATAGACCTCGGCCAAAATCTCCGCATCGAGCAAGGCGCCGTGCTTGGAGCGGCGCGAATTGTCGATGCCGTAACGCGCGCACAGATCGTCGAGCCGGTTCGGCCCGGCGGGATGCTTGCGCCGCGCCAGCATCAGCGTGTCGATCAGCCGTTCGCGCGCAAGCACTACGCGCTCCACGCGCTTGAGCTCGGCGTTGAGAAAGCCGTGGTCGAAGCCGGCATTGTGGATGACCAGCGGCGCCTCCTCGCCGATAAAGGCGAGGAAGTCGTCGACGATGTCAGCAAAGAGCGGCTTGTCCTTGAGAAATTCAGTGGTCAGGCCGTGGATGGCGGCAGCTTCCGCCGGTACCTCACGCTCCGGATTGAGATAGACGTGGAACGTGGCGCCGGTCGGGATGCGGTTGAGCAATTCGATGCAGCCGAGCTCGACCAGACGGTGGCCCTGGCCGGGGTCGAGGCCGGTGGTTTCGGTATCGAGAACGATTTCGCGCATATTGATTAGGTTTCCGGGCGCGGGAATCAGCGCCGCCGCGGCCCCATTGTAGCCACCTGCTTGAGAATATCACGCACCTGAGCGCGGGCGTGCTCGAAGCCTTGCCCGGTATCCACCACGAAATCGGCCCGCGCGCGCTTGTCGGCGTCCGGCATCTGCTTGGCGAGAATGGCCTGAAATTTCGCTTCGGTCATGCCAGGCCGCTCGAAGGCGCGCGCGCGCTGCAACTCGGCCGGTGCCGAGACCACCGCGACCGCGTCGCAACGGGCTTGCGTCCCGGTCTCGAACAGCAGCGGAATATCGAGCACCGCTACAGGAGCGCCGCTGCGCTCGGCTTCGGCCAGGAAGCGCTGCTCGGCCTGGCGCACCAGCGGATGCACGATCTGCTCGAGCTTCTTCATCGCGGCGGCATCGCCCAGCACGCGTTGCCCGAGCTTGTCGCGATCGACCTT
>CAYLMY010000124.1:0-2732 GCA_964384635.1 uncultured Undibacter sp. | reverse complement strand
CCAGCAACAAATCCGTTCTGCCGCAGATAAGCCAGCAGCGGCAGCAGCGGCAGGCCGAGGATGGTGAAATAGTCGCCTGTCACGCGCTCGAACAAGTGCACGCCGATGCCTTCAAGCTGATAGGCCCCGACGCTCGTCAGCGCGGCCTTGCCCATCATGTCGAGATAATCGTCGAGAAAACGGTCGGGGAACTCTCGCATGGTGAGCCGGGCGCTATCGACGCAATCAAACAGCACGGCGCCGTCGCGCATCAGCACGAGCGCCGAATGTAGCTCGTGGGTGCGCCCGCGCAGGCTCCGCAGCTGCGCGGCCGCGGCCTCGCGGTCGGCCGGCTTGCCGAGCCGCATGTCGCCGCGCGCCAGCGTCTGGTCGGCGCCCAGCACCAGCCGCCCGGGCAGCGTGGCGGCAACGGTTTGCGCCTTCGCATGCGCCAAATGGCGCGCCGCTGCCGCGGCATCGAGCGCGCCCGCGTGCGCTTCCATTGCGCGCTCGTCGATTTGCGCCGGCCTGATCTCGAAGCGCAGGCCGGCTGCCGCCAATATCTTGCCGCGCACGTCGCTCTTGGAGGCGAGCACCAGCGGCTGGGGGGCAAGCCAGAGCGGCATAATGTTAAGTCGCCGGCGCGCGCCGGCGCTCGGTTAAAAGCCGCATCACCGCGGCGGCGGTTTCTTCGATCGAGCGGCGCGTCACGTCGATGCTCGGCCAATTGTTCTTGGCGCACAGGCGGCGCGAAAACGCCACTTCCTCCGCCACCGCCGTCTTGTCGATGTAGCGATCATCGTCGCGATGGGCGCGCAAGCCAAGCAGCCGGTTCTCGCGGATCTGCACGATACGCTCGGGGCTGGCGTACAAGCCTACCACCAGCGGCCGAGTCAGCTTCTCGACCTGCGGCGCCAGCGTCACGCCCGGCACCAGCGGCACGTTGCCGGTCTTGATGCCGCGGTTGGCGAGATAGATCGAGGTCGGCGTCTTCGAGGTGCGCGAAACGCCGACCAGCACCACGTCGGCCTCCTCAAGTCCTTCCACGTGCTGGCCATCGTCGTGCAGCATGCTGAAATTGAGCGCGTCGATGCGTTGGAAATATTCGGCATTGAGCACGTGCTGAGCACCGACACGGTGGATGGTCTCGGCGCCGAGATAGGACTGGAACAGGCGCAGGATCGGTCCCAGCACCGACATGCAGGGCAGCCCAAGCTCGCGGCATTTTTCCTCCAGCGCCTGAATCAAATCCTCTTCCAGCAGCGTGTAGAGCACCAGGCCGGGCGACTCCGCAATTTCGGCCAGCACGTGGTCGAGCTGCTTCTTCGAGCGCACCATCGGGTAGAGGTGCTCGACCGGCGCAACATTGGCGTATTGTGCAGCAGCCGCGCGCGCTACCGTAATTAGGGTTTCGCCGGTCGCATCGGAGACTAGGTGGAGATGAAAATAGCCGGTGTTGGGCATCGGTATAAATGAGGTGCGTCTTGTGGACAGGACGGGAGAAGGCCACGGCTTGGGTTCGCACGCAAGCGGGCGGTGATAACTGTTCATTTGCGGTCCACATCCGTCGCTGCGGGATACAGCAAGCGAGAAAATTGGGTGTTTGGTCTAAGATGTTAATACCGGATTGGGGAAATGTAGGGGTAGCGCTAAGAAAGACCCGCAAAACCGCCGGTATGATTGTGGACGGCTAGACACAGGACAGTGTGGAATTCTCGATCCTGTCTTAGCAGCCAGTGGACAGAGTGTTGATCGGAAGGCATGAGTCCAATCAACCGTCCAATAACCACTACAAAGAGTCTTATAAGATTCTATGGAAGAAGCTGTTCGAAACGATGCCATGGGGACAAAGTCGTTGCTTGTTGTATTGGCAGGGCGGCGGCAGGCGATTCCCCCGGTATGGATGATGCGTCAGGCCGGACGCTATCTGCCGGAATATCGTGCGGTGCGGGAGAAGGCGGGCGGTTTTCTGGATCTTTGCTTCGATCCGGACCTGGCGGCGGAAGTGAGTTTGCAGCCGGTGCGGCGCTTCGGTTTTGACGCTGCTATCCTGTTTTCCGACATTCTAGTGGTGCCGCTCGCGCTCGGACGTAAGGTTTGGTTTGTCGAGGGCGAAGGGCCGCGGCTTGAGCCGTTGACGGATGCAAAAGCGCTGCTTTCGGTGCGTGGCGAAGCCGATGCGAATGTGTTGGCGCCGATCTATGAGACCGTGCGGCGGGTGAAAGCGGCGCTTGACGCTGAAACGGCGCTGATCGGGTTTTGTGGTGCGCCTTGGACGGTTGCAACCTATATGATTGCGGGCCAGGGCACGGCTGATCAAGCACCGGCGAAAAATCTGGCGGCGCGCGAGCCGCAAGCGTTCCAGTATGTCATTGATTGCCTGGTCGACGCTTCGGTCGATTATTTGGTGAAACAATTGGAAGCCGGCGCCGACGTGGTGCAGATTTTCGATACCTGGGCCGGTTCTCTTCCCGTCGAAGATTTCGAGCGCTGGTGCGTGCAGCCGACGAAGCGAATGGTGGCGAAGCTGCGTGCGAAAAAACCCGGCGCTAGGGTGATCGGCTTTCCCCGTGGTGCCGGCAGGAATATTCCGCGCTATGTTGATGAAACCGGCGTCAATGCGGTCAGCCTCGAAAGCGGCATCGACCGCTCCTTCGCGCGCGATCAGATCCAATCACGCGTGCCGGTGCAGGGCAATGTCGATCCGCTTGCATTGCTCGAGGGCGGAGCGGCGCTCGACCGCGAAGTGGACG
>CAYLMY010000123.1:0-9852 GCA_964384635.1 uncultured Undibacter sp. | reverse complement strand
GGCCAGCCGCGCCGCCTTGCGCGCCCGCGCCTGTTCGCGATAGCGCGCCATGCCCTCCTCCACCCGCGCCAGCGGCCGGCTGCCCCAATAAAGCCCTTGCGCCACCACGCGGCCGAGCCGGCCGCCCGCCCACACCAGTTCGTAGGGCGCAAACATCCGCCAGGTCTCGTCGCCCTCGACGATGCCGCGCGCGATCAGTTCGCCGGCCATGGCGGTGGTATTGAGCCCATGGCCGCCGAAAGCGCTTGCCACCCACAAGCCGCGCTCGATCTCGCCGACCTGCGGCATGCGGTGGATGGCGTGGCCGATGGTGCCGCTCCACAGATACGCGATCTCGACCTTGCCGAGGTCGGGAAAATTTCGCCGGATGTCGCGCACCAGCCCGCGCCCGATCCAGCGCGGATCGGCCTCCCATACCCGCACCCGCCCCGACCATTGCAGTCTTTGTTCGCCAGGATTTGCACCACCGACGATGCGGTAGTGGTTGTCGGCGCGGTCGGTGTCGCTGACGCCGCCGCGATAGCGGATCACCTGCGCCAGCTGCGGCCCGAGCGGCTGGCTTACCATCACGAAGGTGGTGAGCGGCAGCAAGGTGGCGGCGAGCTGCGGCATCAGTTCGCCGAGATGGACATTGCCGGCGAGCACGACGTGGGAGGCGCGCACCCGCGCGTTGGGGGTGGCGATGCGCTTGCGCACGCCGGCGGGATCGATCGAGAGCGCAGGTGTGTCTTCGAAGATGCGCGCGCCGGCTGCTTCCGCGGCGGCCGCCAGCCCGAGCGCATAATTGAGCGGATGGATGTGGAAGGCGCGCGGATAATGGATGGCGCCGAAATAGCGCGGGTTCGGCAGCGCCTCACGCACCCGCTCGGTCGGCCAGGCCTCGACCTGTGCGCCGATCCAGCGGAGCCGCTCGACATGGGCGCGCACCTGATCGTCGCCGTCGGTCTTGGAGACGTGCAGCCAGCCTGCGACCTGCTCGACGCCCGGCATGCCGGTCTCCTCGATCGTGCGCCGCACGTAATCGACGCCCTCTTCCGACAGCGCCCATAGCTGCCGGGTGTGATCGAGGCCGATGCGCTCGACCATGGTGTCGGCGTCTTCGTGGAAGCCCGGCAGCACAAAACCGGTGTTGCGGCCGGACGCCGCCCAGGCCACGCGGCCGGCCTCCAGCACCGCCACCGACCAGCCGCGTTTCGCCACTTCGCGCGCGACGGTGAGGCCCGCCAGACCGCCGCCGATCACGCAGAGGTCGACGTCGAGTTCGAAATTCAGGCGCGAGCGCTCCGGGGTTGCAACCCGGGTCGCCTCGTACCAGCTCTCGGCCGTGGCGTCGGTGTCGGCGGATTCGCTCATATTACTCCACTGCGTCGATGCGGCCGTGGGGCCGCCACGGCGCGCATGCTAGACTGCCGGAGATTCGAAATCGACGCTTTCGAATCCAGCCGCCCCCACTCTTCGAGGTGCCGAAACCGCCCATGCGCCGCCTCATTTTGTTTCGCCACTCCAAAGCCGAGCGCGCCATCCCGGGCGCGCCCGACCGTGATCGCGCGCTGATCGAGCGCGGGCGCAAGGATGCCGGCAAGATCGGCGGCTATATGGCGACCCATCACCTGGTCCCTGAGCGGGTCATGCTGTCGCCGGCCGCGCGCTGCCAGCAGACCTGGAAATACGCCGCCGCCGCCATGAAGCCGTCGCCGGCGGCGATGTCGGTCGAGAAGCTCTACGACGCCACGCCCCACGCCATTCTGGCCGTTATCAAGGATCAGCCTGCTTCCGTGCACACGCTCATGGTGGTCGGCCACAATCCCGGCATGCACGAGCTCGCTTTGATGCTGACAGCCTCGGGCGACGTCGAGGCGCGCGAGCGGCTGGGCGAAAAACTGCCGACCTCGGGGCTGGTGATCGTCGATTTCGCCTTCGACGACTGGAACCGGCTGCATCCGCAATCCGGCCGGCTGGAGCGCTTCGTCAGCCCGAAGTCGCTGGAAGCCGCGGCGAACTAGCCTCTCTACCCGCGCGCAAAAACGTGTCATGATCGCGTCGTTGCGGCGAAGCGTGGGGCGCTGTCATGTACAAGCAGATCCTGGTGCCGGTCGATCTCGCCGATACCGAGCTCGCCAAGCCCGCCATCGAGACCGCGGTCACGCTGGCGAAGAGCTCGGGCGGATCGGTGCGGCTGGTCAACGTGCTGCCGATGACGCCGGTGATGCTGGCGGAATATGTGCCGCCGGACTTCGACGTGCAGCAGCGCAAGTCTTCGGAAGAAGCGCTCGCCATCGTCGCGCGCGAATGCGGGCTCGATCCGGCGCACGTCTCCGCTACCGTGCGCCAGGGCGGCATCTATCACGAGGTGCTGGAAGAGGCCAAAGCGATCAATGCCGACCTGATCGTCATGAGCTCGCACCGGCCGGCCATGCGCACCTATTTCCTCGGCTCCAACGCCGGGCACGTGGTGCGCTATGCCAAATGCTCGGTGCTGGTGGTGCGGCACTAGCCCTTCGGCAACAACTCCGGCGGCAGCGCGTCCGGCCGGTAGCTGCCCGGCCTGTTGCGGCGAAAGAAGTTGCCGCCCTGCCAGACAAACAGGGCCAGCAACGCGGCCATGAAAGCGGCGACGCTGATGGTGTGCGTCTGCAAGGCGCGTGTCACCACAGCGGCCATGGCAAGCCCCGCCAAAATGAAAAACACGAGCCCCGGCCAGAACAGCAATGGATGCTTGCCCTGCTGGAAACGCGTCGGCGCTCCGGACAGCGCGAGGCGCCGGTGCAGTTCGGTGACGAAGGCGGCGTAGCGGGGGTCCAGCCGTTCCTGCTCGGTCATGCTTTTCCAGGAGCTGGAGACGATTTCGAGCCGCGGCGCGCCGTCCGCCCAGAGCTCGGTGACGAAGCGGTAGGGCTGCATGGTGGCGGGCTTAAAGAACATGCGCACCAGGCGCACATTGCGCAGCGGAACCTGGCCCGACCTGCTGCCGGACCTCCAATCAATGGCGTCGCCGGTGAGGCGAAACTCCGTTGGCGCCCCCAACAAAGAGGGCCGGTAGGCATAGGCCAGACTGTCGGCGTCGGCGCTCATGTACAGCTTTCCTGCCACAATCGCGCCGATACGGCGAATTTAGGCATGATTCCGGCCGTTAACCATGTTGCAGTCAGCGCCGACGCGGCCAGGCGCGCGCCATAGGTTCCAATGGTTCCAATTGTTAACGGTATATAATATCTTAATCAAAAGACGCGGGGCTTTTTGGTGGCGTCAGGGGTTGGAGGCGTTTTTCATGGCTAAGTTAACCGACTTGTTTGGCCGCAAGGGCGAACCGGGTGACGGCGGCTCTGCGCAGCGGCCGAGCAGCAATGGCAACGGCGGCCGCCACATCAGCATCGAGAATTTTTCCGACGTCGGCTCGCGCATAGGCGAGGAAAACGAGGTACTGCGCAACCTTTTGACCGATACCGGGCGCAAGATCGGCGAGCTCGACGACCTCAAGCAGGCCTTCGACAAGCTGGTTCAGCCGTTCAACGCGACGCTGCGCGCGCTCGAGCAGGAAAAATCCCAGGCCATGAGCCTGTCCAACATGCTGGAGGAGTCGCGCGCGTCTTACGAGACGCTGCGCAGCGAGTTCTACGAGATCGAGAAAAAAGCGACCGCACTGGAAGGCGAAGCCGGGCGGCTGCGTGAAGACCTCGAACTGGCGCGCGAATCGAACCGCGCATTGGAAAGCACCGGCCTCGAGCTATCCAACGAAATTTCCGCGCGCGCCGCGCACATCAGCGAGCTCGAGCGCCAGCTTGCCCAGGAGACGAGCCAGCGCCGCTCGCTGAGCGAAAATCGCCGCACGCTGCAGGACCAGCTCGACGGCGCCGAAAAACGCATCGTCGAACTCGAAGGCGAACTCGCCGCCGCGCGCGAGAAGCTGGCGCTTCTCGAGGACGAGAAGCGCTCGCTGCAGCTTGCCATCGACCAGGCGCTCAACGAGATCGCCCGCCTCACCCGCCGCCTGACCGAGAGCGAGAACACGCTGACCGCCACCCGCGCCCAACTCGGCAAGGTGGAAGCGAGCTTCGCCGAAGCCTATGGCGAGCGCGGCCGGCTTGGCGCCGCGCTCGATGAATCCAAGGAACAGCACCAAGCCGAGCGCAACAGTCTCAACATGCGGCTAGACGCGCTGCAATCGCGCGCCGCCACCGCCGAGCGGCTGTTGGCGGAAGCGCGGCAGAACCTGATCGCGCGCACCGAGGAAGTGCGCGCCTTCGACCGCAAGTCGGTGGAAGCGACCATCGCCCGTAACAATTCGGAAAAGCGGCTCGCCCAGATCGAGGCTTCGCACGAGGCGCGCGAGCGGCAGATCAAGGATCTCGAAACGGCGCGCGCGGCGTTGAGCGAGCGCAACACCGCCCTGACCAAGACGCTGAAGACGCGCGAAACCGCGCTCACGCGCGCCGAGGAGAAGATCGCCTCGCTCAGCGAGCGCAATGCGCATCTGGAGGCCGACGTCCAGGTCAGCCGTACCAATATCGAGAAGCGGGTCGAGGATCTCAACGCGGCGCTGCAACGCGAGCGCATGGAACGCGCGGTGGTCGAGGGCGCGCTGGAAGCCGCGCGCAAGGATAATTCCCGCCTGCAGCACGAAGTCGCCGGCTTGCGCTCGACGCTGCGGCGCGGAGTGACGCTCGTGGAAACGCCGTTCGAGCCGGAAAAAACGGAGAATGCCGAGGGAACGGCCAAGCCGAAGAAGGGCAAGGGCGCGGAAGCGGCGTCCGCGGTTATCAGCAACAAGGCGTGATGCCGCAAGCGGAACCTCGCCGCATACCTCCAGCTTTCAAAACGCGGGACGGTGAGTTCCGCGTTCTGCTTTTGCGGCAGCGCGTTGCGTCGTCTCGTCAGCAATGTCCAATCAGAAACGAGGGGCGCCGTTTGCGTCCAGCCCGGCCGGTGACAAGGCGCGCGCCCATCTCTATATGACCGTCATGCGCAAAGTGATTGTCTTTACGCCGCTGTTTGCCCTGCTGGCGGGGGCGATCTGGTTCGCCGCCAGTTCCTGGGTGCATCTGGCCGGCGCCGTCATCCCGATCTACGGCTGGTTCGCCATCGCCGGCGGTGCGCTGTTTTCGCTGCTGGTCGGCGGCGGGCTGATGGCGCTGGTTTTTTACTCGAACCGCCATGGCTACGACGACCTCAGCGGCGGCGACGGCGGGCGCCATTGACCGTCTAGCGCTTCGGGAAAAGCTGTCCTGCGCAAACTGCCGGTATCCCCCCGGCCGCGGATTGGCTATCAAGGTGCGCCCGCCGGCCGCACTTTCGGAAATCCACCTATGAGCAAGACCCTCGTCCAGGAGCAGTTTGGCAAGACCGCCGCCAGCTATCTGACCAGCGCACCGCACGCGCGTGGCGCCAGCCTGGAGCGGCTGGCCACCCTCACCTTCCCGCAGAAGGATTGGCACGCCCTCGACGTCGCCACCGGCGGCGGCCACGCTGCCTACACCTTCGCGCCTCATGTCGCGCGCGTATGGGCGACCGACATCACCCAGGAAATGCTCGACCTGGTAAAGGCCGAGGCGCAAAAGCGCGGCCTCGCCAATATCCGCACCGCCTATGCCAAGGCCGAGGCGCTGCCGTTCGAGGATTTAAGCTTCGATCTCGTCACCTGCCGCATCGCGCCGCATCATTTCGAGTCGATCCCGGCTTTTCTCGGCGAGGTGCACCGCGTCCTCAAGCCGAGCGGCCTGCTTGCACTGGTCGATAATGTGGTGCCGGCGGGCAGCGTCGGCGATTACATCAACGCCTTCGAGCGTTTCCGCGACCCCAGCCATCTGCGCTCGTGGACGATGGATGAATGGCGCGCCGCGCTTAAAGCTCAGGGCTTTGCCGTCGCGCACGAGGAAGAGATCTATAAGCAGATGGAATTCAAGAGCTGGGCCGCGCGCCACGATGCCAATATGCAGAATTTCCTGCGCGCCATGCTCGCGCAGGTCACGCCCGAGGTGAAGGCCGTGCTGGAGCCGACCGGCAGCGGAGCCGAGCTCGGCTTCCGTCTGTGCGAAGGGCTGTTCATCGCCAAGCGGGCATAGGTGTCAGCCAACCATCTTGGCGGCCGAGCGCTGGCCGCGGCGGCGGCACAAGCCTGCCGCCACGGACCCGCGACCTCACCCAACCTATTGATGTAAAAAGCGCTTTGGCCATTAACCATCCGTTTACCATCGCCATTCACATTCCGTTAGGACAATTTTTCAGCGTGATTCGGTGTCGCTTCGGCCGGGCGGATCGGCGCAAAAGGGATCACTACAATGAGAAAATTCGGGGCATTCCTCGGCCGCAAGACGGCCGTTCCCGACAATGCGCTCGAATTCGCGCCGCCCGCCGCAACGCAGACCGACGGGCGAGCGGCCGACAATCCGCTTGAACTCGACGAGGAATTGTTCTCCGCGATCGGCGCCCAGATCGGCGGCGAGAACGAGGCGCTGCGCAGCCTGCTGCTCGACGCCAACGCCAAGGTCGGCGAGCTCGATATCATCAAGGACGCGGTCGGCAGGCTGGTCGACCCGGTGAGCAAAGCGCTGCGCGCGATCGAAGCCGAGAGATCCGAAAAGGCCGCGCTGCAGGGCACCCTCAACAATACCCGCACCGCCTACGGCAAGCTGCGCAACGAGGCCGCCGAACTGGAGAAAACGCTCGCCGCTACGCAGCAGCAGTGCGGCGACTTGCGCCTGGACCTCGCCAACACGCAGAACCTGCTGCGCACGGCGGAAGCGACCCGAGCCGAGATCGCCATCGATATCGCCGCCCGCCGCGCCCAGATCGCCGATTTGGAAGCGCAGCTCGCGCAAGAGATTGGCGAGAGCAAGGCGCTGCGCGATGAGAACAACCACCTCGACGAACGGCTTACCGCCGCCGACAAGCGCATCATCGCACTCGAATCCGATCTCAACGACGCGCGTCAGCGCCTGTTGATCGCCGAAGATGAAAAGCGCGCCCAGCAAGGCATGCTCGACAAGGCGGGCGCCGAAGCCGCGCGGCTGGCACGCAAGCTGGCCGAAACGGAGGCGAGCCTGAATGCCGCGCAAGGCCGGCTTCGCCACGTCGAAGGCAATTTCGCCGAATTGAATATCGAGCGCGCCCGGCTTGCCCGCGCCCTCGAGGAGGCCAACGAGCGCAGTGATCACGAGCGCGCCAACCAGCGCACGCGCTTCGAGGCCTTGCAGGCACGCGCCGGCGCGACCGAAAGGCTGCTTGGCGAGGCGCGCGGCCACTTGCTCGCCCGCGCCGAGGACATCCGCGATTACGACCGGCGCATGAGCGATCTCGCGCTCGAGCGTGATACCCTGCAAGCGCGTCTCGCCGACCTCGAAGCCGACCGCATCCATAACGAATCGATCGTGCAGGAGCTGAACCAGGCACGCGCCACCCTGATGGAGCGCGGCGGTGCCCTCACCCGCGCCTTTACCGCCAAGGAAGCGGCGCTTGAGCGCGCCGAGGACACGATCGGCGCGCTCAACGAGCGCGTCGGAAGCCTCGAACGCACGCTCGCCGCCGAAAAGCAGACCACGGCTGAGACCGTCGAGGAACTCAACGCCGCGCTACGCCGGGAAAAGCTGGAACGGGCCGTGTCCGACGGGGCGCTGGAAACCGCGCGCAAGGACCTTGCCCGGGCGATGCGCGAGATCATGACGCTGCAGCGCAACCAGGCCGCGCACGAGGTGAGCGCCCGGCCGCGCGCCGCCAACGCCGCCTAAAATCATCAACTCATTCAAGACAAGTTGCCGCATCGCCGGGGCTTGAGCCCGGCGATGCCGTTTTGGGACCAGGCGGAACAACTGCAGCAGCTATTGATTTACCGCAAAGCCAGGGGGTGGCGGCCGCGCTAATTATTTGCGGTGTCATCCCGGCGGGGGCCTGAAGAGCTTACCATGCCCTATGGCGTCAATGCAGACTTGCCGCCTTCCGTGCGCAGCCACCTGCCGGAGCACGCACAGGATATCTATCGCGAGGTTTTCAATCATGCCTATGCCGCGCATGCCGGCGAGGCCGACCGCGAGCAGCGCGCCCACATGATCGCCTGGGCGGCGGTGAAGCGCTCCTACGTCAAGGCCGACACCATGTGGGTTCCACGCGAGAAGGCGATCACGTAAAGGAGGCGGCGGCTCAGGGTTCATCATGCGTAATCAAACGAATTCGCTCGCGCTCGCCGAACGCAATGTTCCGCGCTACACCTCTTATCCGACTGCGCCGCATTTCTCGGCGGCCGTCGGCGCGGCGGCCTATGGCGGCTGGCTCGCGGCCCTGCCCGGCCGGGCGACGCTCTCGCTTTACATCCACGTCCCCTTCTGCACCGAGCTCTGCTTCTATTGCGGCTGCAACACGCACGCGGTGCGCCGGCGCGAGCCGGTGGAGACTTACGCCGAGCGGCTCATCGACGAAATCGCGCTGCTCGACGGCCTGAAAGGGCGCAAGCTCATCCATTTGCACTGGGGCGGCGGCACGCCTTCGATCCTCGGGCCGGCCTGGCTGGAGACCATCGCCACGCGGCTCGCCGCGCTGTTCGATTTGTCGGAGTTGAAGGAGCACGCCATCGAGCTCGATCCGCGCCGGCTCGACAAGCCGCTGGCGCGCACGCTGGCCGCGATCGGCGTCACCCGCGCCAGCCTCGGCGTGCAGGACGCCGCGCCCCATGTGCAGCGGGCGGCCGGCCGCGTGCAGCCGTTCGAACTGGTGGAGCGCGCCGCCAGCTGGCTGCGCGAGGCCGGCATCGACGACCTAAATATCGACTTGATGTATGGCCTGCCGGAACAGACCGCCCGTGACGCTGCGCATAGCGCAGAGCTGGCGGCCTCGCTGGCGCCGCAGCGGCTCGCGCTGTTCGGCTATGCCCATGTGCCGTGGTTCAAGACTCACCAGCGGCTGATCGACGAGGCGGCGCTGCCGGGACCGATCGCGCGGCTGGAGCAGGCGCAGGCCGCGGCCGAAACGCTGCAGGGCCTCGGCTATCAGGCGATCGGGCTCGACCATTTCGCGCAGCCAGACGATGAGCTGGCGGCGGCCGCGCGCGAGAAGCGCTTGCGCCGGAATTTCCAGGGCTACACCGTCGACGACGCCGACGCGCTGATCGGGCTCGGCGCAACCGCTATCGGCAAGCTGCCGCAGGGCTTCGTGCAGAACGCGCCCGACGTCGCCGGCTATTCACGCGCGGTCGCGGGCGGCGGGTTTGCGACCGTGAAAGGCATTGCGCTCTCCGACGACGACCGCCTGCGTGCCGCCATCATCGAGCGGCTGATGTGCGATCTCGAAATCGATCTTGCCGCGGTCGAAGGCGGCCTTGAGCGCTTTGCCGCCGAAATCGCCGCGCTGCATCCGTTGGCCGAAGAAGGGCTGGTGACGATCGAGGGCGCCCATGTCGCGGTCACGCCGCAGGGGCGCCCCTTTGTGCGCATCGTAGCCAGCGTGTTCGACGCCTATCTCGGCGCCGGGGCGAAGCGCCATTCGGTGGCGGTGTAGGCAATATCCGCGTGCAGCAATCAACCGCTCGTCCCTGCGAAAGCGGGGACCCAGGACGACACTGCACTATTTCACCTTCTTTCCCTGGATTCCCGCTTGCGCGGGAATGAGCGGAGTTTGGCTCAACGCTCATGGACTACGCGCTAGCAGCAGAAAACAAAGAAGGGCCGCCCTTCTCGGACGGCCCTTCCATTGTCAGACCGTGGCCCGGTTGCGCGGACGGATCGTCTGACCGCGCGCGTGAGCCTGCTGACGGATTAGGTCAGCTAGGCGAGGACCTCGGCAGAGGCGAGGATCCAGTTCACGAATGCCGGCGACCGCGGCGATAGACAATGAGACACTGGATCACCTCCTTTCGGTTGTTAATGGTGG
>CAYLMY010000122.1:0-9947 GCA_964384635.1 uncultured Undibacter sp. | reverse complement strand
GCCGCGCTGGCGCAGTCGACCTTCTGGTACGTGCTGCCGACGCTGCCGATGTTCCTGCTGATGCCGGCACTGCTGCGCCACGGCGCCGGCTTTTGGCTGGCGCTGGCCGCCGGTTGCGCCCTCACCGTCGCGCTCTATCTCGTTACCGTTTGGATTTTAGCAAAATTTGGCGTCGCGCTCTGAGCAAAGTTTCAGTTACGTCAGGCCTGCTGCTTCAATGTCGTGCGCGTGTCACGTTACTATGCAAAACAAAATTGGGGTTGGGGCCGAACTGCCAGCGTTTGGGAGGAGGCCCAATGGAACTTTTTCGTAACACCGGAAAATTCGCGCGCTCGCGCCCGGTGATCGAATGCGCCCAGTGCGGCGAGCGCATCTACATTCCGGAATGGACGGAATACCGTGACGGCGGCCGCGTGCGGCACCTGTGGGCTTGCGAGGCCTGCGGCTATGCGTTCGAAACCATCGTCCGTTTTGCGGCTTGAACGGAATAAAGCGCGCGGTCGGCGAATACGCCGCTCGGGAGGAAAGGCCGTTTCGCACGATCACGCCACGCGGAAGTAAGGAGCCGGGTTAAGCGCACGCGCCCTCACGCAATACAAAACATGCCCTGGGGCGACCCCGCAATAAGCCGGCTCCTTGCAGCCGTCGGCTTCTAAGCTGCCAGCCCGAGAAAATCGCGCAAAGCCGCGGCGGTTTCCTCAACGCTTGCTTCCTCCACCGGGACTTCGATCGCCTCATCGGCCTGCGTGCGCAGCAAAAGCTTGCGCAGCTCGGCCCCGGAGACGGCGTCCTTGAAGGTCGCCACGTCAAAGTCCTTGATGTCGGCAAGCGGCATTTCCAGCGGCCGCCGCTTCCACATCAGCATGTTGCGCTCGATGCGCGCGAGGCCGGCCTGTTTGTCGAGCGCGAGGCTGAACGAGCTCAGTCCCCCGCCCGCTGCCACGACCAAACGATTTGTGCTGCGTTCGACGATTGCCATGGGATTGCCCCCCTTGCTCGTCGCGACGCCGACGATCATACGCCCCCGGCACGAACGCTGGCAGCCAAACACCTGCGCCAAATCGCCGCCGCGGCGGTTTTGCTGCGATGCAAGGTTACGCGGGTGGGACGGGTTGCGCCCGCGCGATCCACGCGCCGGTATTGGGGGGAGGAAAGTGTTGCCGTGCAGGCACGCCGCCGGAAATGCCGCCAAAACCCGACACGCCGCGGTTGACGAATCAGTCCGGCCATGACGGTTTGATGACCGATATTCAGTCATGCGGGCCGGCGGCGTTCATCAGCCGACCCGCTACGATGTTCCTCCCGCGTGGCGTTTTAACTGGGCGGCCGAAAGGCCGCCCCTTTTCGTTATACGGATTATTGGCCGCTCAATTCGGCGCAGCGGTCGGTTGCGGTCTCAGGCCGCGCTGGCGCGGCTGCCGGGCTCGGCGTCGATAGGCCCGGCGGAGGTAGCCGGCAACGGGTCGATGGCATCGATCAGCTGCAGGAATGAGCCGCCGGGCAGCGGCGGGGCGAACACATAGCCTTGCGCCGAGCGGATGCCGAGTTCGCGTAAATGGACCACCTGCTCGAAAGTCTCGACGCCCTCGGCCACCACGTCCATGCGCATATTGCGCGCGAGGTCGATCAACGTTTCGACGATGGTGGTGGAGTTGCGGTCGGTACCGATGGCGTCGACGAACATTTTGTCGATCTTGATGATGTCGACTCCGAGCTTGAGCATGTAGGACAGCCCGCTGTGCCCGGTGCCGACATCGTCGATCGCGATGCGCACGCCGAGCCCCTGCAGCGCCGCGATGATTTGCCGGGCCTCGGTGAAATTCTCGATTTGGTCGCGCTCGGTCACTTCCAGCACCACTTGCGAGAGCTTGATCGGCGAACCGGAAAAGATTTTGCGCACGTCCTTGACGATCGACTCGTCGCCGAACAGCTTGCCGGCGAAATTGAATGAGATTTTCAGCGCCGGACGACAGCCGATGGCCGCGCCCGCTTCGACGCAGACCCGCTGCATCAGATCGTGCGTGAGATCGCGGATCAGCCCGCTCGATTCCGCGAGCGGAATAAACGCGCCGGGCAGCACCAGCGTGCCGTCGGGTTTTCTCCAGCGCACCAGCACCTCGGCGCCGCGCAATTGCCCGGAGCAGATATCCACGATCGGCTGGTAATAGGGCACGAATTCGCCGGCCGCCAGCGCGCGCTCTATCTCGACCACCGGATTGCCGGCCGTCCGCCGTGGGATCAACAAGGTGATGGCGGCCGCGATCAGCACGACGGCGCCGCTCGTGAATATGCCGAGCCATTTCAGATCGGCTTGACCGGCGGCTACTTGTGCGCGCGGGGTCATGATTTCGGCCTGAAAGCCGAACCGACTGGAATTCGCATTGGCCGTGAAAGCGCGGCTGGCCGCTTGCTGCTTCGAACGCCTGCCGGTCTCGCCGATCAGAGTACCGGCATGGGTAGCGATGTGGGCATAGGCGCTGAACGGACCGCCCTGGGTGGACACCTGCGGCAGGAACAGGATGGTGGGCACCAACGCCGCGATTTCGTTGGGGCCGGCCCCGGCGTGGCGCCGCAGCCGCACCATCGGCCTGCCGCCGGCGAGCCTGACGAGGTCGAGGAAGTAGCCGTCGGCACCGACCAACGGCTCCGACGATACCAGCTTACGCTCGTCAAGCGGCAGGCCGAATTGCGTGCATAGCGTTTGCCCGTCAGGGCCCACAATGGCGATTTCCTTGATCGGCGTGGTGCGGAAGACAGCGCGCCGCATGGCCTCGATGGGCCCCTGGCCACAAGAAGCCACGCCACGCGCCGCCAATTGATTGAGCGCATGGATGACTTGAGTCACGCGGGATTCGGCAAGCGAGATCGCGCGCTTGGCGGAGGTTTCGACCTCCTCCCGGCCTTGCCGATTGATCAGTCCGCCGAGCCAGAAATCGAAAGCAACCAAAGGAGCGCCGACAAGCAACACACCGACGGCGATTGCAATAACATTCCGGCGCGTTAACGCGCGCAAAAACCGTCCCATCCTGCTGCCCGGGCCGCCAACCCCTCCTGGTGTCCGGGTAGTGAGCCACGCCGCCGTAAAGACCCGCTTAAGCCAAAGCTGGGGTAAGCCCGATAAACGGGCGTTTGGGGCCTAGCCGAGCGCGCATGGCTAATGAATAGTAAATGGTGTGGAATATTGCCGCGCCTGGCGCGGTTGATGTGAGGCGCGCTGACGCGGGGAATTGGGATGCGAAAGTTTTTTCGGCACGGATTTTGGGCGGCGCTGCTCGCGGCAGTCATGGCGCCTGGAGCCGCCCTTGGCCAGGAGCGGCTCGCGATCTTCGACGCCCACTTGCACTACAACCAGGAACCGACGCCGTTCTATTCCCTCGACCAAGTGCGCGAGGTGTTCCGCCGGAACGGAGTCAGCGGCATCCTTGCCACCAGCCGTCCAAACAAGGGAACCCACCAACTGGTGGACGCCAACTGGCCTGAGTTCCGGGTAGTGCCGTTCATCCGGCCCTATCGCGTGCGCAGCGACATCCAGACCTGGTTCAAGGATCCGGCGATCTTCGACCTCATCACCAGCGAGTACGCGCGCGGCTATTACCGCGGCATCGGCGAATTCCACATCTACGGCAAGGACGCAGCCTTACCCTCGGTGAAAAAGGTGGTCGACTTCGCGGTCGAGAAGAACCTCTACTTGCACGCCCACTGCGACGAGGAAGCCCTGCTGATCCTGTTCAGCCACAATCCCAAGGTGCGGATCATCTGGGCGCATACCGGATTTTCTGTCCCGGCCGCGCGCGTCGCGGCACTCCTCGAGGTCCATCCCGATGCGCTGTGGGGCGAATTATCCTACCGCGGCGGCATCACCGCGGGCGGCAAGCTGACGGAAGACTGGAGGCGCCTGCTCGCGCAGCACTCGGACCGCTTCCTAATCGGCTCCGACACCTGGATCAACGAACGCTGGGCCAGCTACGACGACATTGTCAAGGAATACCGCGGCTGGCTCGCGCAACTTGCCCCCGATCAGGCGCGCCGAATTGCCAACGGCAATGCCGCCCGGCTGTTCGGGCCGCAACCGAAGGATTGAGCGCTATTTCTTTTTGGCCGGCGTAACCAGTTCGGCGATGAAGCGCGGCAGCGCGAAGGCGCCGACATGCAGCTCGGGCGTCCAGTACCTGGTCGAAAAGCGCCCGGCCTTGCGGTAGCGCTCGGCGATCACTTTGGCCGAGGCCTGGCGCAGACGCTTGTTGTCGGTGGCAAAGCCCATCGCCATCAGGCCGCCGACATAGGTCGGGATGGCGGCGATGTAACAGGTGGCGTCCGCGAACAGCGTCCTGAAATGACCAATACTGGTCGCAAGCTCACTTGCTTGCAGAAACGGCACGCCGTTCTGCGTGACCAGCACGCCACCCTTGTTCAGGCAGCGCTTGCAGCCGGCGTAGAAGTCCTTGCTGAAGAGCACCGCGCCCGGCCCCTGCGGATCGGTGGAATCCACGATGATGACGTCGAAGCGACGCGCGGTTTGCGCGACGTAGTCCATGCCGTCGCCGATGACACATTCGAACCGCTTGTCGGCGAACACCGGCTTGGTGAATTCAGGATAGTGTTGTTTGGCAAATTCGATGACAGAGGCATCGATTTCCACTTGCTTCAGGCGCCTGACCGATTTGTGCTTGAGCACTTCCTCGGCGATGCCGCAGTCGCCGCCGCCGACGATCAGCACGTCCTTCGCGGCGCCGTGCGCGAACAGCGGCACGTGGCTCATCATCTCCTGATAGACGTATTCGTCGCGGCTGGTGATCTGGGTGGCGCCGTCGAGCATCAGCATCTTGCCGAAGAACTTGTTCTCGAACAGCACCAGGTGCTGATGGGCGGTCTGCGTCTCGTAGAGCACCTGCTCGACTTGGTAGCTCATGCGGAAGCCGAGACGGTCGAACAGCGTCTCCGCAATCCAGCGTTTCTCGGCCACTGGCTTATCTCCTCGGTCAATGGCCGACCCGCGAGTCAGCCGTCGCTATGGAGGTTCTAAAGGCACGGGCGACCGGGACAAGCCCGACCTTGTCGAGGCAGAAAGGCCGTCAGGCGGCGCCTTGGCCGCGCAAATGCTCGCTGACCGCGATCTTTTTCGGGCTGAAGGCTTGGCGCAGCACCGGCACGCAGGCGTCCGGGTTTGCGTCGCCGCACATGAAGATATCGAGCGCGGCATAGGCGCGTTCCGGCCAGGAATGGATCGAGATGTGGCTTTCCGCCAGCACCGCGACGCCGGAAATGCCGCCATTGGGCTCGAAATGATGCAGATGGATATGCAGCAGCGTGGCGCCGGCGGCATTCACGCACCGACGCAGTGTGTCCTCGATGTGATCGATGTCATCGAGGCGGCTGGCCTGATAGAGGTCGACCATGAGATGCGGGCCCGCGCACCGCACGCCGTTCCGCACCACGAAATGATCGTCGCGCGCATCGGCCGCGGCCGTTTGCGCCGCGATCGAGGCGTCTTTTTTTCGGGTGGTGCCTGGAGTCCCCAAGCCCTTCCCCGATCGCAAGAGGGCATTTTGTGACATGCCGTCTCCCCAACCAGAGATCGAACCCGAGAGACCGGCGAGCCGGCTCGCGGAGTGAAAGTGATCGTCACGCAAGCGTCACGACGCAAGCGTGCACATAGGGGCAAGCTACGATCCGATCAAGAAGAATTTGTAAACGCAAGGAGATTCCGCCGCCGCGAGGCGCCGCGGGCAAATTGTGGCGCAATCGTGCTGCTCGCGGCGGAACCTGAATCGGTTATTGGGCGCCGCGCTCTGGCACGCTAGATTGCGGTCAAGTCCGCCGCGGCAATGCGAGCGGCCTCTGAGGGGGATCCAATGAAACTCTATATGCATCTGGTTTCCATGACGTCGCGCCCGGTGCGGCTGTTTGCCGCCGACAACAACATCGCCATGGACGAAGAGGCGGTCGACCTGATGACCGGCGCGCATATGCAGCCGCCCTACTCCGCGATCAATCCGAATTGCCTGGTGCCGATGCTGATCGACGGCGACCTCAAGCTGACCGAAAGCTCCGCCATCCTGAAATATCTCGCCGACAAGATCGGCTCGCCGGCCTATCCAAAGGACTTGAAGCAGCGCGCCAAGGTCAACGAGATGATGGACTGGATCAACACCAACTTCTACCGCGAGTGGGGTTACCACCTCTGCTATCCGCAACTGTTCCCACATCTCAAGCGCCGCAGCGACGAGGCGCAGGCCGCCACGCTGGAATTCGGCAAGGAGAATTCCAAGCGCTGGCTGAAGATCCTCAATGACTATTGGCTGGGGCCGAACAAGCCCTATCTATGCGGTGACAAGATCACCATCGCCGACTATTTCGCCATCGGCATCGTGACGCTGGGCGAGGTGATCGGGGTGGATTTTTCGCCTTACCCGAATGTAAAGGCCTGGATCGCGCGCATGAAGAAGCTGCCGAACTGGGGCAAGATCAATGAAGCCTTCGACGGCCTGCGCGAGGCGGTGAAGGGCCAGAAATTCGTCACGCTCGCTTGAGCCGGTGCGGGCCTCAACGGCAAAGGAGCAAAGCTCATGAGTTTCTTTCCCGGCAAGGACCCGCAGGCCGGCGACGCCTATGCTTGCGAAGCCATTGCCCATGTGGTGGTGCCGCGCACGGTCGACCTCGGCGACGGATTCTCGGTGCGGCGCGCGCTGCCCTCGGCGCGCTCGCGCATGGTGGGACCGTTCATTTTTTTCGACCATTTCGGGCCGGCGGAATTCCGCGCCGGCAACGGGCTCGACGTGCGGCCGCATCCGCATATCGGCTTGGCAACCGTCACCTATCTGTTCGACGGCGAGATCATGCACCGCGACAGCCTCGGCACCGCGGCGGCGATCAAGCCGGGCGAGGTCAACTGGATGACCGCCGGGCGCGGCATCGTGCATTCGGAACGCACCGGCGCCGAGCTGCGCACCACCGGAAGCCCCATTCATGGCTTGCAGATGTGGGTGGCGCTGCCGGCCGAGAAAGAGGAAATCGAGCCCGGCTTTGCCCATCACAAGATCGATGAATTCCCGATGGTACGGGATGATGGGCTATTCGCGCGGGTGGTTGTCGGTTCGCTCTACGGCGTCAAGTCGCCGGTGCCGACTGTGCATGAAACCATGTTCGCCAATGTCTTGCTGCGCACTGGCGCGAAAGTTCCGCTCGATGCCGATCATGAGGAGCGCGCGGTCTATGTGATCGACGGCACCATCGACATAGCGGGCGACAAGTTCGAGCCCGGGCGGCTCTTGGTGTTCAAGCCGGGCGATAAGGTCACGATCACCGCCGCGACCGATACACATTTCGTTATCGTCGGCGGCGCGCCGATGGACGGCCCGCGCCACATCTGGTGGAATTTCGTGTCGTCGCGCAAGGAGCGCATCGAGCAGGCCAAGGCGGAATGGAAAGCCGGTCATTTCGGCAAGGTGCCGGGCGACGAGATCGAGTTCATTCCGTTGCCGGAACAGTGACCTCGTCTTCGCAGTTACCCTAATGTCCGGCTTCGCTCGCGCGCCGGCAACGCCGCCCGGAGCCCAAGCCCGCCATGCTCACCCGCCTCATCACTATCTGGGATGCCGTGCGCTCAAGCCTGTGGGCACTGCCGCTCGCTATCGTGTGCGGGGCCTGCGCCCTCGCCTATGCGGCGCTTCATGTCGACGTCGGGTCGGGCGGCAGCTCGGTCTGGTTCCTGTTCAGCGGCAGCGCAACTCAGGCGCCGCAATTCCTCTCCAGCCTGGTCACCGCCATGATCACGATGGCGACACTCGCCATCTCGATCACCATGGTGGTGCTGACGCTGGCCGCCCAGCAACTGGGCCCGCGCCTTATCCGCAGCTTCATGAGCGACCGGCGCACGCAGATGACGCTCGGACTGTTCGTGGCGACGGTGGTCTATCTGCTGCTGGTGCTGCGCAGCGCTTATGGCAAGGAGAGCGCGGTGCCCAATCTCGCCGTCACCGGCGGCACCGTGCTGGTGCTGGTTTGCGTCGCCACGCTGCTGCTGTTCGTGCACCATCTCGCCCAGTCGATCGTCGCCGACAATGTTATCGACCGAGTTGGCGCCCAGCTCGACGGTGACATTGCCCGGCTGTTGCCGGAAGAAACGGCCGAGCAGCCGCAGGCGCCGTCCGATATCGACAAGCGCGGCGCGCCGGTGCTGCTCGCGCACGGCGGTTATGTGCAGGCGGTCGATTTCCAAGGCATTGTCAACGCCGCCGCGAAAGTCGACGCCGTGGTGGCGCTCGACATCCGCGCCGGACAGCATGCGGTGCCGGGACGCATGGCCGCCCATGTGGCGCCGAAGAAGGCCGCGCAGGACGGTCTTTGTCAGGCAATCCAGAACGCGGTGCTGGTCGGGCGCCAGCGCACCGCCGTGCAGGACCTGGAATTCTCAATCCGGCAGTTAGTCGAGATCGCGCTGCGCGCGCTGTCGCCCAGCATCAACGATCCCTATACGGCTAATGCCGTGGTCGACCGGCTGACGCTGTCGATCGCGTTCGTCATGACCCGCGGCGCGGCGAAAAGCGTGTGGCAGGATCAGGATGGCAAGGCGCGACTGATCGCGCCGGTGTCTACCTTCGACGGCATCACCGACGCGGCCTTCAATCAGATCCGCCAGCAGGCGCTGCCGGCGGTGCTGATCCGCATGGCCGACAATATCGGCAAGCTGCTGCAACAGGCGGACACGGCGCACCGCGCCGCGCTGGAGAAGCATTTAAAGCTGGTAGTGGAAGCCGGCCGTCGCAGCATCGCTGCCGAAGAAGACCTGGCGGTGCTGGAGGCGCGCGCCAAGGAAGCGCGCCAGCAATAAAAGCGCGCGCGGCTAGCGGTCACTTCTTCGGCAAATCCAGCCGGATATGAAGCTCCTTGAGCTGCTTGGCCGTCGCTTCCGACGGCGCGCCCATCATCAAGTCCTCGGCGCGCTGGTTCATGGGGAACAGCACAACCTCGCGCAGGTTCTCCTCGCCCGCCAGCAGCATGACGATGCGGTCGATTCCGGGGGCGATGCCGCCATGCGGCGGCGCGCCGAGCGAGAGCGCGTGCAGCATGCCGCCGAACTTGGCCTCCAGCACGTCCTCGCCGTAGCCGGCGATGGCGAATGCCTTCTTCATCACTTCGGGACGGTGGTTCCGGATGGCACCGGACGACAATTCGATGCCGTTGCAGACGATGTCGTACTGGATGGCTCGGATCGACAGCAGCTTGTCGCGGTCGTTGGAATCAAGCGCGAGGAATTCCTCGACCGGCAAGTTCGGCATGGAGAACGGATTGTGCGAGAAGTCGATCTTCTTTTCTTCTTCGTTCCATTCGTACATCGGATAATCGACAACCCAGCAGAACTCGAAGCGATCCTGCGCGATGAGGCCGAGCTCCTCTGCGATTTTGGTGCGCGCAGGGCCGGCAAATTTGATGAAGTCCTTCGGCTTCCCGGCGACGAAGAAGCAGGCATCGCCAATGCCGAGCTTCATCTGGTCGGCGATCTGGGAAGTACGTTCAGGTCCAATGTTCTTTGCAAGTGGTCCGGCTGCCGAGCCGACGAGAAGCTTCCTTGCTTCAATAACATGGCCTTCATCCAATAATTTTTGGACTTTGTCGCGAAGTAACTTTTCTTCCTCGTTTGAGGTGTCCAGTGTGCCTTCTGAGCCACGCCAGAAGATGTAGCCAAGGCCGGGCTGGCCTTCGCCCTGCGCCCATGAATTCATACGGTCGCAGAAGGCGCGATTGCCGCCTTTCGGCGCGGGAATCGCCCACACCGCACCGGCCGGATCTTTCGCCAAAATGTTGGCGAAGATCTTGAAGCCGGAATCGCGAAACGCGTCGCTCACGTCCTGCATCACCAGCGGATTGCGCAGGTCCGGCTTGTCGGTGCCGTATTTCGCCATCGCTTCGGCATAGGGGATGAGTGGGAATTTCTCCGTCACCTTCTT
>CAYLMY010000121.1:0-10042 GCA_964384635.1 uncultured Undibacter sp. | reverse complement strand
AAATGGATCAGGACACCGACACGCAAAACGTCTTGGCCAGTTCTTCGACTCTCGAAACAGACGTGACGTCGAAATCTTGTCCCCACCGCAAATCAGGATCGAGGCCTGGCGCCCAAGCCGAACCTTGACCTTGGCCGAGGGATCGATCAATACTCGCGCGAAGCGCTGGCGGTGCCAGCAGGCGATGGGGTTCCGCCGTAAACCGCCCTTACGGGCTGATGACTCCTTTCATCCGGGTTTGGACGAATGGAGTCGTGCTTTGAGCACCCCGCCCACAGCGATCGATTGGCCTGATGCTATGCCCCTGCCGGGTCATGGCCGCGTCCGCGACCAGAGCCGGTGGAGGCGGATATGAGCCTCCGCGACATCATTCTTCAAATCTGCCAAGTGCTTACAGTGCTGCTGCTGGCGCCGCTGCTGCAGGGCATCATCCAACAGTTCGAAGAGCGCGTACAGCTCGCCCAAGGGCCCGGCATCTTTCAGCCCTATCGCGACCTTTGGAAGCTGTTTCATAAGCAGATCGTCGTCCCGGAAACCGCATCCTGGATTTATTGGATCGCGCCCTTCGTCGCCTTCAGTGCGATGCTGACGGTGCCGATTCTGATTCCGGTGCTGACCGATTTTCCGCTGCCGCTGTCCGACATGGGTGACATTCTCGGCGGCGGGCTCATCCTCACGCTCGGATCGTTCATGATCGTACTGGCCGGCCTCGACAGCGGCAGCGCCTATGGCGGCATCGGCGCGAGCCGCGCGGTCATGGTGGCGATTTTGGCGGAGCCGACGCTGATCCTGGTGTTCGTGGGAATCACGTTGCTGGCGAAGGCGATGCTGCCCTTCGTGGTCAACCATCTGCTGGTCGGCAGCCCGGCGGTCTATTGGAGCCCGGCGCATCTGTTTTTGATCGCGGCATTTTTCACGCTGCTGATCGTCGAGACCGACCGCCTGCCGATCCATTCCTCAACGCATATCGAAGTCTACATGATCGAAGAAGCCCGCATCCTCGAATATTCGGGCCCGATGCTCGCCATTCTTCGCTGGGCCTCAATGATGAAGCAATTCATCCTCTACACCATCTTCTGCAACGTGCTGCTGCTGCCCTGGGGATTGTCGCAAGCGGGCAGCGCGTTCGGCGTCGCCGGCTCGCTCGCAGCCCTCATGCTCAAGTTCACGATCGTCGCCTGCGCGGTGGTGGTGGTGGAGACCGCGCAGTCGCGGCTGCGCTTCTACCGCTATCAGGAGCTGCTGGCGGGCTCGTTCGTCTTCGCCATCCTCGCCATCATCAGCACGCAATTGGTGTGATCATGCTGGTCGCGCACCTCGATCCTCTCGCGGCATCGATCTTCAGCCTGATGGCGATTGTGAGCCTCATGCTCGCTTTCGTGATGCTCGGCTCGCGCTGGCTCAACAACTATCTTTACGCCTTCGCCGCTGAAACCTGGGTCATCGCCGCGCTGTCGGCCACCGTCGGCTTTTACGGCCACTATCCCGAGCTCTATTTGATCGCAATCCTTACCGCGCTGTTCCGCGGACTGCTGCTGCCCTACCTGGTTTGGCGCATCATCGCCCGGCTCAATGTCACACGCGAGATTCATGAAATCCTGCAACCGAGCTCGGCGCTGGTCGCCGGCGCGCTAGCCGTGGTGTTTGCGCTTGCCGTGGCCTATCGCGTCGGCCAATCACTCGATCTTGCCGGCACCGTTGCGGTGCTGGCGCTCACCATCATGCTGTCGATGAAGCTGATCGGCTTTTTGATGCTGGCGGTACGGCACGAGGCCTTGAGTCAGATTCTCGGCCTCTTGGTGCTGGAAAACGGGATTTTTCTCGGCGCGCAGATCCTGGTGCCCGGCATGCCGATGCTGATCGAGATCGTGATCCTGTTCGACCTCTTGGTCGCGGTTGCCTGTTTCGGCGTGCTGGTGCGCTATCTGGTCGCCCATGTCGGCAGCACCTCGAGCCTCGACCTCAAGCGGCTGGTGGGCTGACGATGACGGAGACGCTGCTTCTCATAATGATGTTCGCGCCGCTGGCGGCTGCCGCCGGCTGCATGCTGACGCGCGTTGCGCGCGTGGCGGAAATCCTCAATCTCATTGCCAGCCTGGTCGTGTTCGCGACCGCGATCCCGGTCACGATTTTAAGCGCCGGTGGGCCATATCATTATTTTGACGACTATATCGTTCTCGACCTGACCGGCGCCTGGGTGATTCTGTGCACGGCCATCGTCTACCTGCTGGCGTCGATCTATTCGATCGGCTACATGCGCCTGCTCGGCGAAGACGGCAAGCTGTGGAGCTTCTACGCGCTGTTTGCCGGATTCACCCTTACCATCCTCGCGAGCGCGGTCATGAACAATGCCGGGCTCTATTGGATCGCGATCGAGCTCACCACCCTGGTCAGTACTTTTCTGGTCGGCTTCGAGCGCGCGCCCGAAAGCATCGAGGCGGCCTGGAAATACATCATCATCGTCTCGGCCGGCATCAGCCTGGCGCTGCTCGGCACCGTGCTGTTTTATTGGTGCGGCAGTTTCGTGCTCGGGCCGACCTACGACATGACCTGGGACGCGCTGCGCCAAGCCGCGCCCAAAATGAACCCGACGCTGGCCGCGCTCTCCTTCCTGCTGGTGCTGGTCGGCTACGGGACCAAGGTCGGCCTCGCGCCCATGCATTCCTGGCTGCCCGACGCCCACAGTGAAAGCCCGGCGCCGATCTCGGCCATGCTGTCGGGCGCACTGCTCAATAGTGCCATGTTGGGCATCGTGCGCTACCTGACGGTCGCCGACGCCGCGCAAACCGGGGGCCTTGCCCGCACCACGCTGGTGGCGTTTGGCGTTGTTTCGCTGCTGGTCGGCGCGCTCTTCATCGTCCGGCAATACGGCATCAAGCGGCTGATGGCCTATTCCAGCGTCGAGCACATGGGCGTGGTGGCGCTCGGTTTCGGCTTTGGCGGACCGCTCGGCATCGCGGGCGCGTTTTATCACATGCTCAACCACTCGCTGAACAAGTCGCTGATGTTCTTCGGCGCCGGCAACGTAATGCGCAGTTTCGGCTCCAAGGAAATCCGCGACATTCACGGCGTCTGGCGGCAATTCCCGGTACAGGGCGCGCTCTGGCTGGCGGGCGCCGCCGCCATTACAGGCGCGCCGCCCTTCGGCCTGTTCCTCAGCGAACTCATTATTCTTCGCGCCGGCTTCGAGCGCGGCTACGACTGGGCCGTCTACGCCATGGTCGTCCTGCTGATCGTCATCTTCATCGGTTTCCTCAACCATTTCCGCGCCATGTATTTCGACGGCGAGGAGGAAGCCGCGCAGCCGCCGCTAAGGGTGAGCCGCTGGTGCGTGGCGCCGATGTGGCTCGCACTGGCGCCGCTCCTGGTGTTCGGCCTGTGGTGGCCGAGCGAGCTGTGGAACCATTTCATGGCGGCAGCGCAAACGCTGACCGGTGCCGCGCCGTGACTGCAACGCACCAAAGATCGCTGCGGCCGGCCGACTTGCAAGACGCCGCCGCCGGATTGCTCGCGTCCGGCGGCCGCATGCAAATGGTCTATGCCTGGTACCGCGAGCCGCGCCGGCTCGAATTGCGTTATGTCGCCAGCGTTCCGGATCAAGCGACGTTCGCGGTCTGGCGCTGCGAGGCCAGCGAAGCCGTGCCGAGCCTCGCCAACATCTGCCCGCTGTTGAGCTGGTACGAACGTGAAATCACCGACCTGTTCGGCTTACGCTTTGTCGATCATCCCCAGCCGCAGCGTCTGGTCCTGCACGAGGGCGTCAAGCCGCCCTGCCCGCCGTTCGATCCGGACTATCCCGCCGACCTGCCGCTGCGCGTCGAGACGACCACGCAGGCGATCCCGGAGCTTGCCGGCGACGAGGCCGACGTGCAACTCCTGCCGTTCGGCCCAGTGCGCGCCGACGTGGTCGAATCCGCCGAGTTTCTGTTCTACTACCTCGGCGAGGCGATCCTGCATTATCACCCACGGCTGTTCTTCAAGCATCGCGGCATGGAGAGGCGCTTCGAGGGGCTTGAGCCCGAACGCGGCGTGGTGCTGGCCGAACGCGTCTCGGGCGTCGGCAGCGTCGCGCATGCGCTGGCTTATTGTCAGGCCGTGGAAGCGGCGGCCCATTGCACCGTGCCGCCGCGCGCACGTTTCCTGCGCGTCGTGCTGGCCGAGATGGAGCGGCTCTACAATCACCTGCATTATTTTGGCCATCTCTGCCACACCACCACGCTCAAGGTCGGCGAAGCCGAAGGCAAGCTGCTGGAGGAGCGGGCCAAGCAGCTCAACACGCGGCTGACCGGCAGCCGCTTCCTGCGCAGCGTTCTCGCGGCCGGCGGGCTGCGGCGCGATTTATTGCCGAAGCCGTGGCTCGCCGCCGAACTCGACGCGCTCGGCGAGCAATTCAATGCTTACGCGCGCCACATGGAAAATACTGCCAGCCATCTCGACCGCCTGATCACCACCGGCAAGCTCGACCGCCGGCTCGCCTTCGATCAAGGCGCGACCGGACCGGTCGAGCGCGCCTCAGGTGTCGACCGCGACCTGCGGTGCGATCATCCTTATGCCGCCTATGGCGATCTGCGCCCGGCGATCGCCTTGCGCGATGCCGGCGACGCGCATGCCCGCGCGCAGGTGCGTATGGCGGAAGTCAACGCCAGCATCGGGCTGATCAAGCGCGCGATCGACTCGTTGCCGGACGGGCCGGTGCGCGCCGACTGCACGGCGGCGCCCGGTAGCGAAGGCTTGAGCTGGGCAGAAACGCCGCGCGGCAGCTTGTTCTACGCCGTGCATGTCGGCGGCGACGGCAAGCTCGCGCGTGTCAAGATCAAGTCGCCGTCGTTCTCGAACTGGCGCGTGTTTCCATTCACCGTGCACGACAGCAACATGATGGACTACGCGATCAACGAGGCGAGCTTCGGCCTCACCATCGCGGGCTGCGACAGGTAGGAGCCGCACATGCCGCAATGGACATTGTTGGGCTTGTTGCAGGGAAAACAGACCGCGCCCTGGCCGTTGGCGGAAGGCACCGACGGCCAGGCTGGCTTGCTCGGCATGCCGCGCTACCTGCCGGAACTGTGCGGCGATGATTGCAAGGCTTGTGCCGATAGCTGCCCAACCAAGGCAATCACCATGCGCGCATCGTATGCCGACAGCGGCCGGCTGGATATCGATTACGGTCGCTGCGTGGTCTGCCAGCTTTGCGTCGAAGCCTGCCCGACCGGCGCCATGGCGTTATCGTCCGACTGGGCGTTCGGGGTGCGGGCGCGCGACGATCTGGTCTGGAAGCAGGACGCGGCCGCTGCGCCCGCGACCGGCGCAGCAACGCGGCACGCGTTCCGGCGCAGCCTGCATGTCCGCCATGTCGATGCCGGCTCCTGCAACGGCTGTGAATCCGAGCTGCAGGCGCTGAACAACCCGTTCTACAACCTGCACCGCCTCGGCATCTTTTTTACCGCTTCGCCGCGCTTTGCCGACCTGCTGCTGGTGACCGGGCCGGTGACGCAGGCCATGCTCGGTCCCTTGCGCGCGACCTACGAAGCGATGGCGGAGCCGCGCTGGGTGGTCGCGGTCGGCACCTGCGCGGTGTCTGGCGGCGTGGCCGAAGGCGGCTATGCTTGCGGCCATGGCCTCGACGGCGTGCTCCCGGTCGATGTTTACCTGCCCGGCTGCCCGCCCAATCCGGCGGCGATCATTCAGGCGCTGCTGATGTTTCTGGATCGCGCGCCGCAACGGGTGAAAGGGGGTCAACTTGTCGAATGACCTCCTGACCGCGGCGTCGCTTGCGTGGCTCGCCGCCGCGCTCGTTTCGCTCACCGGGCGCGGATTGATAGCGGCGCGCGGCTTGCTGTTCCTCGGCAGCGCGTGCGGCATCCTTGCCGCTCTCCTTGCCCTGCCGGACGGCACGGTCGCGGTACTATTGCCGACCGAGTTCGCCGGCGAGCCGGTGTATTTTCAAATGAGCCCTGAGGCGCTGTGGCTGTTCGGATTCGGATTGGCGCCGGCGGCGCTGGCTTGCGCGCTGGCGACGCCAGCACAGCAAGGCAAGGCTGGCTGGCTGTTCGGCGCTGCCATGAGCCTGATCGGCGCCTTGGGCGTGTTCGGGGTGCGCGAAGGCGCGGGCTTCCTGATTGCCTGGGAGCTCATGAGCTTCGGTGGCGCCGTGATGATCCTCCGCGAGAAATTGTCGCCGCAGAGCGGGCGGCCGGTGCTGTTCATGCTCGGCCTATTGGAGATCGGGGCCGTGGCGTTGCTGGTCGCGGTGCTGCTGCTGGCGGTCCCCGCCAACTCGTTTGCTTTTACGGCCTTTGCCGCCGCCACTGGCAAGCTCAGCGTGCCGGCGCTCGCCGCGGTGGGCGTGCTGCTGGTGATCGGGTTCGGCGCCAAGCTCGGCCTGCTGCCGTTCTACGAATGGTTCCCCAACGCCTATGGCGCCGGCAGCGGCGCATCCGGCGCCTTGATGTCGGGCGTGGTGCTCAACGCCGCCTTTTACGGCTTGAGCCGCGGCCTGCTTGAATGGGCGCCGGGCCAACACGCAGCGGCCGCGGCAGGGATCGGCATCTTTGTCGTCATTGTCGCCGTGCTGAGCGCCATCCTCACCGCACTCTATGCGTTTCAGCAGGAGGACTGGCGCACCCTGCTGAGCTTTTCGTCGGCGGAAAATGCAGCGATCGCGGTCGCCATGCTCGGCGTGGCTCTGATCTTCCGCGGGCATGGTAAACCGGAATTGGCGAGCCTGGCCTGGACCGTGTCGCTGCTGCATCTCGCCGGACATGCGCTTGCCAAAGGCGGATTGTTCCTCGCCGCCGACGGCGTCTATCGCGCCACCGGCCGCTACGACATTCTTCACACCGGCCTGTTGCGGCGCAGTTCCTTGCTGTTCGGCCTGGGCGCGCTGTTTGCGGCCATGAGTCTGGCGGCCATGCCGCCGCAGGCCGGCTTCGTCAGCGAATGGTACATGTTCGAGACCGTGTTCCAGGGTTTCCGGCTCGACACACTGACCAGCCGGTTGGTGATGGCGCTCGCCGGCGCTGGCCTGGCGCTGACGGTCGCGGTCGCCTTTGCGACTTACGTCAAGGTCTTCGGCGTCGGATTGCTCGGACGCTCGGCGCGAGACTTCCCACCGGTGCCGACAGCCTGCGGCGCAGCGGTCGGCTTATTGGGCATCGGCGTGCTGGCGCTCGCGGTTGGCATGCCGCTCTGGCTCGATGCATTGCGAGTCGCAGTCAACGCGGAATTCGCAACGCAATCCGCACGCGCCATGCACGACGGGTTGTTGCTGGTGCCGCTAACGGCCACATTCGCCTTCATCTCGCCGACCAAGCTGGTGGTCGTCATGCCGCTGCTCGCCCTCATTCCGGTTCTACTGGTGACCGCCAGCCGGCGCTTTGCCGTCCGCCGCGTTCCGGTCTGGTATGGCGGCCTCGCGCAGGACCCGGAACGGGCATCGACCACCGCGCTCACCTTCTCGAACGCATTGCGGACGTTCTACAGCTTCATTTATCGGCCGACCGAGGAAACTCAAAGGGAAGCCAAGGGCGTGCATTACTTCGTGCACCGGCTGGTGTTTTCTCACGACGTTGCGCCGATCTTCGGCCCCTATCTGTTTGCGCCGGTGACCCGCGCCGTTTTTGGTGTCGCGAACAGGCTGAAAGCGCTGCAGTCCGGACACCTGAATTTCTACCTGGCGCTGATCGGCGCATTGCTGGTGATCATTCTCGCGCTGGCACTTTACTGAGCTTAATGACGTCGGCGGGACGGTAGGCGATGTCATTCCATCGCAATCCGCGTACCTGTTGCCCCGTTCAAAAGCCGCTTGAGATGAAAGTTGGCGAGTTGATCGGCCGGTTGACTGCCGACATGCGCCGCAAACGCCGCCATCACATCGGGATCAGCCGTTTCCAGCTTGGCAAACGCCTTGAGATAGCTTTTTGTCGCGGGCGTGTCATAGTTCGGCGGCCGCAAGGGCTCGAATGCGCGCATCGCCTCGGTCTTGCCTCTGAGCACAAGATCGCCAACCGGGCGCCCGCGAAAATCCTTGACCTGCTCTGCCAGCGCCGCGCTGACACAAACGTGGGTGCCAAGTTGTTTGTTGGCGGCTTCCAGCCGCGCCGCAACATTGACCGTGTCGCCATAGGCCGTGTAGTCGAAGAACTTGCCACCGCCGAAGTTGCCCACAATCGCCGGTCCGGCGTGGGCGCCGATGCGGGTATTCCCCAGTGCGATTCCCTTTTTATGGCAACGCTCGCTGAATGACTGGGCGTATTCGTCGAGTTCCAACGCGCAGGTGACGGCCCGGGCGCTGTGGTCCGGTTGCTCGCCGGGGGCCCCGAACAGCACGTGCAAGGCATCACCGACGATCTTGGCCACGGTGCCGTCGTGGGCGAACACGATGTTGGTCATGCCGGTGAGGTAATCATTAAGCAGCGGCCCCAGCACGTTGGGCTCGAGTGTTTCCACCAGGGTGGTGAAACTGGCGATATCGGTGAACAGCGACGCGATCTCTCGGCGCTGGCCGGCAAGATCGATCGCGTCCGTGTCATTGGCGAGTTTTTTAACAAGATTCGGCGAAAAATAACGTGAGAGCGAGGCATAGGCACGCTCGGCCGCCAATTGCCGCCGCCTGGACTCGCGCAGGAACTCGACATGCCGGATGGTCTTGGTGATGGTGAGCTCAAGATCCGGAAAATCAATCGGCTTGGTCAAGAAATCGAATGCGCCCCGGTTCATTGCCGTGCGGATATTGGCCATGTCGCCATAGGCCGAAACGATGATGGTCGAGAGTTTTTCCTCCGCCTCCTGCAATTTGTGCAGCAACGTCAACCCGTCCATGCGCGGCATGTTGATGTCGGCGATCACCATATCCACGTCGGGTCTTGCTGCCAGCACGGCCAGAGCTTCGACGCCGTCGCGAGCGAACACAAAGTCCACCGAACCGTCGCCGATCTGCCGCCGGAATTTCTGAACAAGCAGCGCCTCCATGTCCGGCTCGTCGTCGACTACGAGGATGCGTGCGGTCATGCGGCTTGTCCTACCCGCGTCTCGATTTCGTTACGCAGCATCATAAAATCGATAGGCTTGGTCAGCAGCGCCTCGGCGCCGCCTTCTAGCGCCTTCCGCTTCGTCTCTGCGTCGCCATAGGCGGTGATCATGATGATCGGAACGTCGGGCCGTGCAGCTTTCGCCTTGGGCAGTAGTTCGAGACCGCTCATCCCGGGCATATTGATGTCGGACAGGATCAGAATGAGCGAGGCAGCCGACGCATCGCAGATTAGCTTGAGCGCATTGTCGGCGGACTGGGCAAACTCCATGGTAAAGCGGCCGGAACGCAGGTCGCGCCGGAATTGCTGCCGAAACAGCACTTCGACATCGGGTTCGTCGTCGACCACGAGAACGAGGAGTGTCACGCCTGTGCTCCTGTGTTTACAAGCGAAGCCGCTCTGCGGGGAAGAACGATCCGGAATTCGGTGAACTCGCCGGGCTGCGTATCGACCTCGATCGAGCCGCCATGTTGCTTGACGATAATATCGTGGCTGATGGAGAGGCCAAGGCCGGTTCCTTCGCCGGCTGGCTTGGTCGTGAAGAACGGATTGAACATCCTTTCCTTCACCTCCGGTGGAATCCCGGTGCCGTTGTCGCGAATCCTGATTTCGACCTTGTCGCCGAGGTTCTTGGTCGCCGCCGCAAGCTTGGGCTCGTAGTCGCCTCCATTCACCGCCGATTTGCGTTTGGTCGCCGCGTAGAAGCCGTTCGAGATCAGGTTGAGCAGCACGCGCGTGATCTCTTGGGGAAACAAATCGACCTCGCCGGCGGCCGGATCAAAGGACCTCTCTAGCGTGATATTGAAGCCCTGCTTCTCGGCGCGCGCGCCATGATAGGCTAGATTGAGGCTTTCATCGACCAGGGCATTAATATCGACGGGGCGGTGCTCTCCCGCGCCCTGACGCGAATGCAACAGCATGTTTTTGACGATTGAATCGGCGCGGTTGCCGTGCTGCACGACCTTGTCGAGATTGCCTTGCAGCATATCAGCGATCTCGCCGATTTCCGCGCGCAG
>CAYLMY010000120.1:2494-10173 GCA_964384635.1 uncultured Undibacter sp. | reverse complement strand
GGCTGCATCTCGGTGACCTCGAACGTGGCGCCGCGGCTGTGCGCCGAGTTCCAGGGCGCCTGCCTGAAGGGCGATTTCGCCACCGCGCTCAAGCTGCAGGACAAGCTGATGCCCTTGCATCACGCGCTGTTCGTCGAGACCAATCCGGCTCCGGCGAAATACGCGCTCGCAGTGCTCGGCAAGTGCGCCGACACGGTGCGGCTGCCGATGGTGCCGGTGTCGGACAAGACCAAGGCGACGGTGCGCGACGCCATGGTGCATGCCGGTCTGCTCAACTAGGCAGGTGGCCGCAGCCGATGCAAATCCTCGATGACTTCAAGAAGTTCGCACTGCGCGGCAACGTGGTCGATCTCGCCATCGGCGTGATCATCGGCGCGGCCTTCGGCGCCATCGTGAACTCACTCGTCGGCGACGTCATCATGCCTGTGGTCGGCGCCATTACCGGTGGCGTCGACTTTTCGAACTACTTTATTCCGCTCTCGTCCAAGGTCACCGCGGCCACGCTGATAGAGGCAAAAAAGCAAGGCGCCGTATTGGCTTGGGGGAGTTTCATTACCCTCACCATTAACTTTATCATCATCGCCTTCGTGCTGTTTTTGGTGATTCGCGCCATGACCCGGCTGATGGCCAAAGAGGCCGAGAAGCCCCCCGCGCCGTCGAAGACGGAAGAATTGCTCACCGAAATCCGCGATCTGCTGAAGTCGCGCTGATCGTCTATAAATATCGTCATGGCCGCCAAACCCGAGCGCCGCTTCAAGGTGGTCGCCGACAACCGCAAGGCGCGCTTCAATTACGAGATCGGCGAGCGCTTCGAGGCCGGCATCGTGCTGACCGGCAGCGAAGTCAAATCGCTGCGCGCCGGCCGGGCGACCATCGCAGAATCTTATGCCGATGCGCGTGGCGGCGAGATCTGGCTGGTCAACGCCAATATCCCGGAATACCAGCAGGCCGGCCGCTTCAATCACGCGCCCAAGCGACCGCGCAAGCTGCTTTTGCATGAGCGCGAGATCAACAAGCTGGCCGGAGCGGTCGAGCGCGAAGGCATGACGGTGGTGCCGCTCAAGCTCTATTTCAACGAGCGCGGCCGCGCCAAGGTGGAGATCGCGCTGGCCAAGGGCAAGAAGCTGCACGACAAGCGCGAGACGCTGAAGAAACGCTCTTGGGAGCGCGAGCGCGGACGGCTCATGCGGCAGAAGGGGTGAGCATAATGGTGGTTCCGACCAAGCTCGATCATTGCGTGATCCACGTTTCCGATTGGGAGCGCTCGAACAAATTCTACAGCGAGGTGATGGGCGCCGAGCTGGTCGAGCGGCCGGTGGGATGGGCCTACCGCTTCGGCGACAAGCAGCTCAACGTGCACGGGCCGGGCGTCAAGCCGGCGGAAGTAGCGCTCATGCCAGTGCAGCCGGGCAATTCCGACCTGTGCTTCGAATGGGCCGGGCCGATCGAGGGGGCCGTCGCCCATTTGAAGGCGCATGGCATTGCCGTCGAACGCGGGCCTTTGCAACGGTTCGGCGCCAAGGGAGCAGGCACGTCGGTCTATTTCCGCGACCCCGACGGCTCGTTAATGGAATTTTTGAGCTATGGAGTTGAGAAATGACTGAAGCTCCCGGTACTCACGATCCGCAAGTGCTGCCGTCCGATATTCCAGTCCCGCAGGACGACGGCGCGGCGCGCCATCTTAACCGCGCGAAGCTGCCCGATCTGGCGCTGCCGGCGACGGACGGCGCGGCCGTCAGTTTGGCGAAGCTCGCCGGCCGCACCGTCATTTATATCTATCCGCGCACCGGCGTGCCGGGCGTTGATCCGCCCGCCGGCTGGGACGCGATTCCGGGTGCGCGCGGCTGCACGCCGCAGTCCTGCTCGTTTCGCGACCATTTCGCGGAGCTGAAAAGCCTCGGCGTCGCGCGCGTGTTCGGGCTGTCGACGCAGGACACCGCTTATCAGCAGGAGGCGGTCAAGCGGCTGCATCTGCCGTTTCCGATCCTGTCGGACGAGAAGCTCGCGCTCACCAAGGCGCTCAAGCTGCCGACCTTCAGCGCCGCCGGCATGACGCTGCTCAAGCGCATGGCGCTGGTGATCGATGACGGCATCATCACCAAAGCGTTCTATCCGGTGTTTCCGCCCGACCAGAGCGCGGCGCAAGTGATTGCTTGGATTCAGGAATCCAAATAAGTGCGCAGGTTCGCGAACACCTTGCGAAACATTTCCGGCGTCAGCACGCCGGTATTGGTGTTGTAGCGCGAACAATGATAGCTGGAAAACAGCGTCACGCCGTCGAGCTTGTGCCGGCCGCCGTGCTTGAACGGAGCGACTGATTTCTTCACCGTCAGCGCGGTCAGCACGCTGTCATGGGCGACCCGCCCAAGCGCGAGGATGGCGTGCAGGCTTTTCATCTCGGCGATGGCGACTTTAAGAAAATCACGGCAGGCCGCAATCTCGGCCGGCGTCGGCTTGTTCTCCGGTGGCACGCAATGCACCGCATTGGTGATCCGGCAATCGGCGAGCGTTAGCCCGTCGTCGGGATGCGCGCCGTATTCGCCGCGCGCGAATTTGTATTTGAGCAGAGTCTCGTACAGCAGCACGCCGGCATAATCACCGGTGAACGGTCGGCCGGTGCGGTTGGCACCTTGCAGGCCGGGCGCGAGCCCCACGATCAGCAGGCGCGCTTCGATCGGCCCGAAGGAGGGGACGGGTGCGTTGAACCAGGTCGGCTCTTCGCTGCGCCATTTTTTCCGAAATGCCACCAGCCGCGGGCAGCGCGGGCAATCGTGCCCGGGCTTGGCCGCCGCGTCTGGCATGGCCGCACCCCGCGATCAGTCCTCGAATTCGTCTTCGTCGTCGACCGGCGCGCCGGCACCGGCGCCGGCGCGCTGCGGGGTCGCCGGGCGTTGCAGGAATTGTGGCGTGTGGCCATCATCGCGATGATTCTCGCGCGGACCACGTGCCTCGCGTGCCGCGCGCTCGGCCGGATCGCGGCCGATCTTGCCCTGCAGCGTGACGATGTCGACGAAGATGTCAGCCTGGCGGCGCAATTCGTCGGCGATCATCGGCGGCTGGGTCGAGATGGTCGAAACCACCGTGACGCGCACGCCGCGCTTCTGCACGGCCTCCACCAGCGAGCGGAAATCGCCGTCACCGGAGAACAGCACCATGTGGTCGATGGTGCCGGCAATCTCCATGGCATCGACCGCGAGCTCGATGTCCATATTGCCCTTGATCTTGCGCCGCCCGGTCTGGTCGACGAATTCCTTGGTTGCTTTGGTGACGACCGAATAGCCGTTGTAGTCGAGCCAGTCGATCAGCGGGCGGATCGAGGAATATTCCTGATCTTCGATCACCGCCGTGTAATAGAACGCGCGCAGCAGATAGCCGCGCGACTGAAATTCCTTGAGCAAGCGCTTGTAGTCGATGTCGAAACCGAGGGACTTGGCAGTGGCGTAAAGATTGGCTCCATCAATGAACAAAGCAATTTTTTCACCGGCGACTGTCATGGTTTTCTCTCACATTCCTCGCAATGAAAATCCGATATTTGAGACCTAAAACGCGCGCCACGCGCGAGAAGCGCGGGCCGCGCGAGCCATAGAATCAGCGCTCGCGGTTGACGCACCTTCGATCAATACAGCTGGCACCCGCGCAATCATGCCGATTACCGATAAAATCCGGTCGGGTCGGCCTGCTTGCGACTCAATTCGGTAACAGACGGGTGAGGCCAATCCAAGACAAAAATGCTTGAATTTTTTGCATGCAAGGCATACCTACCGGGCGAAATCAGGACAAACAGCCTCTGGAGGAGTGCCGAGCCGATGGCCCGTGTCACCGTAGAAGACTGCATCGACAAGGTTGAGAACCGCTTCGATCTCGTACTTCTGGCGAGCCATAGGGCCCGCATGATCTCGTCGGGGTCGCAGATTACGGTCGAGCGCGACAACGACAAAAACCCCGTCGTATCGCTGCGCGAGATCGCCGAAACGACAGTGTCGCCGGGCGACCTCAAGGAAGACCTGATCCATTCCCTGCAGAAATACGTCGAGGTCGACGAGCCGGAGCCCGAGGTGCCGCTGATCGGCGCCGGTGCCGGGGCGGGTGTCGATTCGGACGACACCGAGGTCACCGCCGACCGGATGACCGAAGAAGAGCTGCTCAAGGGCCTGGAAGGTCTGGCGCCGCCGGAAGAAGTGCCCGAAGAGGACATCGAATAGGCTTTTCATCTGCTTTTAGCGTGAATTTGCCATTAACGGCCCGGCCCCAGCGCCGGGCCGTCGGTTTTTTGGCAACAATCGTTGTCATTTCGGCAATCAAAAATGCCGGCCCTTGCGGCTGGCGCCAAACAAAGTGATATCTAAGGCTAGAATGGCCGTCGGCACGCATTTTCGTCCCGATTCGGCGGCCGCGAGGCATTTTTAATGGCGCAGGCGCGCTCAGATCTTCCGCGGATGCAAAAGCAGTCGCCGACCCGGGCGCCGCTCAAACGCGCTGCGGGTGCCGTCCAGCAGGTGCGCAAAAAGCCCGCGCAATCCAAAAAGCCGCCGATCATGCGGCAATACGACCTGATCGAACGGGTGCGCCGCTACAACCCCGACACGAACGAAGCCCTGCTCAACAGGGCCTATGTCTACGCCATGAAGGCCCATGGCGAGCAGCGGCGCGCTTCGGGCGATCCCTATTTTTCCCACCCGATCGAGGTCGCGGCCATCCTTACCGACCTCAAGCTCGACGACGCCACCATCGCCGCGGCGCTGTTGCACGACACCATCGAGGATACCGCGGCCACCCGCGCCGAGATCGACAGCCTGTTTGGTCCCGATATCGGCGCGCTGGTCGAAGGCCTTACCAAGCTGAAAAAGCTCGATCTGGTTACCAAGGAAGCCAAGCAGGCCGAGAACCTGCGCAAGCTCCTGCTCGCCATCGCAGATGACGTGCGCGTGCTGCTGGTCAAGCTCGCCGACCGACTGCACAACATGCGCACCCTCGACTACATGCCGGTCGAGGCGCGGCACCGCGCCGCTGAGGAGACACTGGAAATCTATGCCCCGCTCGCCGGGCGCATGGGCATGCATGAAATGCGCGAAGAGCTCGAGGACCTGGCGTTCCGCGAGCTCTATCCGGAAGCCTATGAGGTCGTGTTTGCGCGGCTCAGTGCGCTCGCCGAGCGCGACAGTCAGCTGATCACCGAGATCGAGCAGCAGCTCACCAAGAAGCTTGCCGACCGCGGCATCGCCGCGCGCGTGCAGGGCCGGCGCAAGCGCGCCTATTCGGTCTGGCGCAAGATGGAACGCAAGTCGGTCGGCTTCGAGCAATTGTCCGACATTTTCGGCTTCCGGGTGATCGTGAAGACGCTGGCCGATTGCTACCAGGCGCTCGGTATCGTGCACACGACCTGGCCGGTGGTGCCGGGGCGCTTCAAGGACTACATCTCGACGCCGAAGGCGAACGACTACCGCTCGATCCACACGACGGTGATTGGCCCGGGTCAGCAGCGCGTCGAATTACAGATCCGCACCATCGAGATGCACGAGCTTGCCGAATACGGTATCGCGGCGCACGCGCTCTACAAGGACCATGCCGGTTCGCCGACCGAATTGCTGTCGCGTGAATCCGGCGCCTATGCCTGGCTGCGCCGAACGATCGAGTTGCTGGCGGAAGGCTCGAACCCGGAGGAATTCCTCGAGCACACCAAGCTCGAATTGTTCCACGATCAGGTGTTCTGCTTCTCGCCCAAGGGCAAGCTGATCGCCTTGCCGCGCAACGCGACGCCGATCGATTTCGCTTATGCAGTGCATACCGATGTCGGCAACACCGCGGTCGGCTGCAAGATCAACGGCAAGATTGCGCCGCTCACGTCGGAACTGGTCAACGGCGACGAGGTGGAAGTCATCACCTCGCCAGCGCAGACCGCGCCGCCAGCCGCCTGGGAATCGATCGTGGTCACCGGCAAGGCGCGTGCGGCGATCCGGCGGGCGACGCGGGTGGCGGTCCGCACGCAATATACCGGTCTCGGCCGCCGCATCGTCGAGCGTCTGTTCCAGCGCGCCAAGATCGCCTATTCGGACGAGAAGCTGACCGGCGCGCTGCCGCGGCTGGCGCGCGCCTCCATCGAAGACGTGATGTCGGCGGTGGGCCGCAGCGAGTTGAAGGCATCCGACGTCGCCCGCGCCATGTATCCGGATTACAAGGAAGAGCGTGCCGCCGCCATGGCGGTGAAGCCGAAGTCCGAGAGCGGCTGGTTCGGCCTGAAAAAGCTCACCTCGGTCAAGTTCAAGGTGCCGGGCGCGAGCCTGCAAGGGACGGCGATCCCGATCCGCGGCATCAATGGCAATCTGCCGGTACGTTTTGCGCCGGAAGGCGGCGCGGTGCCGGGCGATCGCATTGTCGGCATCCTCACGCCGGGCGAGGGGATCACCATCTACCCGATCCAGTCGCCATCGCTCAGCGAATTCGAGGACAAGCCGGAGCGCTGGCTGGACGTGCGCTGGGATGCGGAAGAGAGCACGCCGCGGCGTTTTCCGGCGCGGGTTGTGGTGCAGACCGCCAACGAACCGGGCTCGCTCGCGCAAATCGCCCAGGTCATCGCCGAGCACGACGGCAATATCGACAATATCCGCATGACGCGGCGCGCGCCCGATTTCACCGACGTGCTGATCGATCTCGAGGTCTACGACCTCCAGCACCTCACCGCCATCCTCGCGCAATTGCGCGCCAAGCCGATGGTGGCCAAGGCGGAACGGGTGAATGGTTAGCTAGATGCCTACGCTGCCACTCCGCCTCGGCGTCAATGTCGATCACGTCGCCACCATCCGCAATGCGCGCGGCGGGCGCCATCCCGATCCGGTGCGCGCGGCCAAGCTGGCGACCGCGGCCGGCGCCGACGGCATCACCGCGCACTTGCGCGAGGACCGCCGCCACATCAACGACGACGACATCGCGCGGTTGAAAGCCGAGATCGACAAGCCGCTCAATTTTGAGATGGCGGCGACCGAGGAAATGCTCGCCATCGCGCTCAAGACCAAGCCGCATGCCGTCTGCCTGGTACCGGAAAAGCGCAGCGAGCGCACCACAGAAGGCGGACTCGACGCCGCGGGCCAGCACAATCATCTGGCGCCGTTCGTTGCAAAATTAAAACACGCCGGCATACGCGTGTCGCTGTTTATCGCTGCCGAGCAGCGCCAATTCGAAGCCGCCGCAATGTTGGGCGCGCCGGTGGTCGAAATTCATGTGGGCGCCTGGTGCGACGCGCTTGCCGAACAAAGCCGCAAAGCGGCCGAGGGGGAATGGCGGCGCATCGTCGAAGGCGCGACAATCGCCAAAAGTCTTGGGCTTGAAGTGCATGCCGGCCACGGCCTCGACTATGGCACGGCGGAGACGATCGCCGCGCTGCCGGAAGTGGCTGAGCTCAATATCGGGCACTTCCTGGTGGGCGAAGCGGTATTCGAGGGCCTGGCCGAGACGGTGCGCTTCATGCGCGCCGCCATGGAGCGCGGCCGCAAGAAGGCCCACGCATGATCCCGAAAAGTGGACACCGGTTTTCGGATAAGATCACGCGCAAGGAAAACGCCGCATGATCATCGGGCTCGGTTCCGACATCGTCGACGTGCGGCGCATCGCCCGCGTCGTTGACAAATACGGTGAGCGCTTTCTCGATCGCATCTTCACGCCGGCCGAGCGCGCCAAAGCCGAGC
>CAYLMY010000120.1:0-2394 GCA_964384635.1 uncultured Undibacter sp. | reverse complement strand
TCCGGTGTTCTTGATTGCACCCCTGGGGACCAGCCGCTACAAGGTCGCCGGGGAGCGCGCACCTTCTGTGGCGGACGAGAGGCCGATGAGCGTGACATCCGGAACAAAACGGAAAGAAGGCGGCATTGCCGAAACCGGGCGCGTGATTTTTCACGCGCTGATCATCGCGCTGGTGATCCGCACCTTCCTGTTTCAGCCCTTCAATATTCCCTCCGGCTCGATGAAGGCGACGCTGCTGGTCGGCGACTACTTGTTCGTGTCGAAATATTCCTACGGCTACACCCACTACTCGATTCCTTTTTCGCCGCCATTATTCTCGGGCCGCATACCGGGCGACTGGTTGCCGCAGCGCGGCGACGTTGTCGTGTTCCGGCTGCCGAAGGACACCTCCACCGACTACATCAAGCGCGTCATCGGCCTGCCCGGCGACAAAATTCAGGTGATCGACGGCGACGTCAACATCAACGGCAAGCCGATCAAGCGCGAGCCGGCGCCTGCATGGGTCGACATCGAAGAGGGCGTGCACGAGGCGCCGGTCAAACGCTGGAAGGAAACGCTGCCCAATGGCGTGAGCTTTTACACGCTCGACCTGGTTGATAACGGCTTTGCCGACAATACCCAAGTCTACACCGTGCCGCCCGGCCACTATTTCATGATGGGCGACAACCGCGACAATTCGACCGACAGCCGTTTCAGCCAGGTCGGCATGGTTCCGTTCGAGAACATCATCGGCAAGGCGCAGATCATCTTTTTCTCGGTCTATCAGGGCGAGCGCGCCTGGGAATTCTGGCGTTGGCCGGTATCGGTGCGCTGGAGCAGGCTGTTCACGATCGTGCGATGAGGCGCAAGGCCAAGGACAGAGCGGCGCTCGAGGAAAAGATCGGCTACAAGTTCGCCGAGAAGGCGTTGCTCGAACGGGCGCTTACGCACATCTCCGCGCTCTCCGGCGGTAACCGCGCCAACAGCTACCAGCGCCTGGAATTCCTCGGCGATCACGTGCTGGGTCTCGTCATTTCCGACATGCTCTACCGCGCGTTCCCCAAGGCGAACGAAGGCGAGCTGTCGCGTCGGCTGGCCGATCTGGTGCGCAAGGAGACCTGCGCGGAGGTGGCGCGCGCCATGGATCTCGGGCCGGCGCTCAAGCTCGGCTCATCGGAATCCAAAGCCGGCGGACGCCTGCGCACCACCATCCTCGGTGATGCCTGCGAGGCGCTGGTCGGCGCCGTTTTCATCGACGGCGGGTACAAGGCCGCGGACGCGCTGGTGGCGCGCTTCTGGAAAGAGCGCATGCTCAAGCCGCTGCGGCCGTTGCGCGATCCCAAGACCATGTTGCAGGAATGGGCGCAGGCCCGCGCGCTGCCGACGCCGGCCTACCAGGAACTGGCACGTACCGGCCCGCATCATAATCCGAAGTTCAGCGTCGCCGTCGTGCTGCCCGGCCGGCCGCCGGCCGAGGGCACCGGCACCTCCAAGCGGGCCGCCGAACAGGCCGCCGCCGCCGCCATGCTGACCAAGGTCGGCGTGGCGGTGGACAAGGTCGATGGCTGACAACCCAATGCCCGACGGCGACACGCGCTGCGGCTTCGTCGCGCTGATCGGCGCGCCCAATGCCGGCAAGTCGACCTTGCTCAACGCGCTGGTCGGCTCGAAAGTCACCATCGTCTCGCGCAAGGTGCAGACCACGCGCGCGCTGATCCGCGGTATCGCGATTCACGACAAGGCGCAGCTCATCTTCGTTGACACGCCGGGCATCTTCGCGCCGCGCCGGCGGCTCGACCGCGCCATGGTGACGAGCGCCTGGAGCGGCGCGCACGACGCCGATCTGGTCGGCGTGCTGATCGATGCGCGCAAGGGCCTGGACGAGGAGGCAGAAGCGATCCTCGATCGGCTCGCCGAGGTCAGGCAACCGAAATTGCTGATCCTCAATAAGGTCGACGTGGTCGCCAAAGAAAAACTGCTGACACTGGCGCAGGCCTGCAATGAGAAGGCCGCGTTCGAGGCGACCTTCATGATCTCGGCCCTGACCGGCGACGGCGTCGCCGATCTCAAGTCATGGTTGGCCGCGCGCGTGCCGGGCGGGCCTTTCCTCTATCCGCCCGACCAGATGTCGGATGCGCCATTGCGGCAACTGGCGGCCGAGATCACGCGCGAGAAACTGTTCGAGCGGCTGCACCAGGAACTGCCCTACCATTCCACGGTCGAGACCGAGCAGTGGAAGGAATTGCGCGGCGGCGCCGTGCGCATCGAGCAGACCATCTATGTGGAGCGCGAGAGCCAGCGCAAGATCGTGCTTGGGAAGGGCGGGCAGACCATCAAGACGATCGGCGAGGCGGCGCGCAAGGAGATCGCCGGTCTGGTGGAGGGCAAGGTGCACCTGTTCCTGTTCGTCAAGGT
>CAYLMY010000119.1:0-10281 GCA_964384635.1 uncultured Undibacter sp. | reverse complement strand
CGCATCGGCGCCATGCCGCAATTGGTGCAGGCGACGATGCGCTCCTTCGGCACGACCTTGCATACCTCGCCGATAACTTCAGCCACCTGCTCCGGCGTCTCGACCGTGTCGGTGGCGACGTCGATGACGCCGACCAGCACGTCCTTGCCGTCCAGCAGCGCCAGCAGATTCAGCGGCACCCGCGAATTGATGCATTCGAGCGAAACTTGGTCGATCTTGCTCTTGGCGAGCGCGGGAAAAATCCTCTCATATTGCCGCCACTCCTGCCCAAGCGAATTCTTCCAGTCGATATTGGCCTTGATGCCGTAGCCGTAGCAGATATGCACGGCAGTCTTGCACTTGAGCCCATCGATGGCGCGCTCCAACGCTTCGATGCCCCAGCCGGTCACCTCATCCATGAACACGTTGAAGGCCGGCTCGTCGAATTGGATGACGTCGACGCCGTCTTTCTCGAGCGCGCGCGCTTCTTGGTTCAGCAGGCCGGCGAAGGCAAAAGCCATCTTCACCTTGTCGCCGTAGTGACGGTCGGCGATGGTGTCAGAAATCGTCATCGGGCCCGGCAACGTGATCTTCAATTGCCGTTTGGTGTGGGCGCGGGCGTGGCGCGTCTCGGCCTCATGAACGCGGCCTTTCAAGCGCAGTTCACCGCGTACCTGCGGCACCATCGCCTTGTAGCGATCTGCGCGGATGCCCATCTCGACCTTGTTGGCGAAGTCGATGCCGTCGACGAATTCCAGAAAGCCGTGCACGAAATGCTGGCGCGACATCTCGCCATCGCAAACAATGTCGAGACGAGCGTCCTCCTGCAATTTGATCACCAGCAGCGTGGCGTCGAGTTTTGCTTGCGCGAGATCGTCGCCGGCAAGCCGCCATTGCGGCCACAGCTTGTTCGGCTCGGCGAGCCACGACGGTTTCGGCAGGCTGCCGGTGATGGTTGCGGGAAACATCATGCGCGGGTACTCGCGGCTCACGTGAATTCGGGCGGGCGCCAACTATAGAGCCAATCATAGCGCGCGCGCAGCTTTTCGCCGCCCAATAGGCGCATGCCGAGATTGCGGACGACGGCTTCCGGCCCACTCAGCCCATAGATGCGGCCCTGTTGGCGCGCGACCTGCTGCACGCGCGCGGTGCGGCGCCAGCGGGCGCGCTCATAGCCGCGCAACGCGTCGAGCGCATCGTCGCGGTAGCGTCCCAACATGGCGGCAAGTACAGCGGCGTCCTCGATTGCCATGGCAGCGCCTTGCGCCAGGAAGGGCAGCATCGGATGGGCGGCGTCCCCGATCAGCGTGACCGGGCCCGCCCCGCCGCGGAACGGCGTCTTGCGGTCGAATAGCGCCCACTTCAGCCACTGGTCCGGCAGCGCAATCAGGGCGCGTGCCTTCTCGGCCCAGGACCAGCGCGCGAAATGGCGCAGGATTTCGTCGCGGTCGCCGGCCGCGGACCAGCCGCTCTTGCTCCATTCGTCGTAAACGATACCGACGATGTTGATGAGGCGGCCGCCTTTGACCGGGTAATGCACCAGATGAGCGTCAAGTCCGAGCCATAGATGCACGAGGGGCGCGCGGAATTCCGCCGGCACGCGCTCGGCCGGCACCAGCGCGCGCCAGGCGGTGCGGTGGGCAAAGCGCGGCTTGCGTTGCTTGCGCAGCCGTGAGGCGACGGTCGACCACAGGCCGTCGGCGCCGATCAGCGCGAAGCCGCGTTCGTCGCCGGTGCTGTTGGCGCTGCGCGTCGATACGGTGATGCCTTTGACGTGGCCGGCGAAATCCGCGACGTGCATGCCGAGTTTGAGCGTGACGTCATGCGCGGCGGTTGCCGCGGCCGCGAGCGCTGCTTGCAGGTCGCCGCGGTGGATCGTCCAATACGGCGCGCCATAGCGGCGCTCGGCTTCTTCTCCGAGCGGAATGCGCACGATCTCGCGGCCTGAGCCGCCGGACATGACGCGGATTGCCCGCGGCGCCATCACCGAGGCGGCAAGCCGCTCGCGCAAGCCGAGCGCGATCAGCACGCGGGTGGCGTTGGGCGAGAGCTGGATGCCGGCGCCGGTTTCCGCCAGTCTCTCGGCCTGCTCGAGCACGGTGACGCGCATGCCGGCGCGCGCCAGCGTCAGCGCGGCGGTCAGCCCCGCAATGCCGGCGCCCGCGACGATGAGGTGACGCGGGGCCGCCACTATCGGATTCCGGCGTTGATCAGGCGATGGCGGTAAGCGGCAGCGCGCATTCTTCCGGCCGGGCCGCGTGCGGATCGAGCCCCGGGTCGAAGCGGTAGAGCGTCGAACAATAGGGGCAGACGATCTCGTTTTCGTCGCCCATGTCGAGGAACACGTGCGGATGGTCGTGGGGGGGCGTTGCCCCCACGCACATGAATTTCTTGGCGCCGATCTCGATCACCGGCACGCCCGGATCGTTGTGGAAATGGGGAATGACGTGCTCAGCCATGGCAAATCCTCGGGGGCCCTCGCCGCGCGCTGCGGCGATTTTCGGGGCGCACCATAGCGGGGCGGCCGCAATCTGTCACCGTTCGTAAACCGCGCTGGCAGCGGGAAGGGAGCACGGACCGGATCGCAAGAGTTTTGCGGTCACACGGGCATGGCGGGTTAGGGTTATCCCCACGCCGCGGTTCCGCAGTCATTGCAGCCGAGGACTCGCCGTCGAGCCCGCGCGCATGGCCGGCGGTGCGCGCATCTGAAATTTCATCGGCGCGCTGGTCACGCTGCTCGCGCTGGTGGCTTCGCTCAAGAACGCGACCGAACGCACGACGCTGCGCATCGTTCGCTATCGCAAGGCGCGTCGCCGGCGCATGCAACTCACGCGCCTGATAGCCTCGACCGCTGCGTGTGGTTAGGGCGGCGGCCACGCTTCCATAGTGTGAAATACCGGTCATGACCTGCAATTTGTCTGCACGCATACGTCGCATGTGCCGATTGCCCATTACAGGGCCAGCCGATAGGCTGCCGAATGAAGCTTGATAACGCTCGGGCCACAAACAAACATAAAGCCCGTAGGGCGCGTGGTAAGCTTGGGAGGAAGAGGTGAGCCGCAGCGACCTTGCCACACCGGCGGCTGCGCGGCCGCGCAGCGCGGGGGCGCCGGCGATGAACGCCCAGCAAGACGCACGGCTGGTGGTCGAGAATGCGTGCCTGCGCTACGGCGAGCTCGACGTGCTCTCCGATTTGAGCCTGAGCGTCGGCGGCACCGAGATCGTCAGCATCGTCGGCCCGTCCGGCTGCGGCAAGACCACTTTGCTGCGCTGCGTCGGCGGCTTGAACCAGCTCAATGCCGGCGAGATCCGCATCGAGGGGCAGCGGGTGGAAAAACCGTCGCCGAGCGTGTCGATGGTGTTCCAGCATTTCGGGCTGTTCCCGTGGCGCAATCTCTGGAACAACATCGCCTATGGCTTGAAGCTCAAGCACACGCCCAAGGAAGAAGTCGAGCGCCGCGTGGCTGAGGCGATCGACCTGGTGGGCTTGAAGGGTTTCGAAAACGCCTATCCGCATCAATTGTCCGGCGGCATGCAGCAGCGCGCCGGCCTTGCGCGCGCGCTGGTGATGGAGCCGAAATTGCTGCTCATGGACGAGCCGTTCTCGGCGATCGACGCGCAGACGCGCGAGCAGCTGCAATTCGAGCTGTTGCGCATCTGGGACGCGCGGCCGACCGCCATGATGTTCGTCACCCATGCCATCGACGAAGCGGTGCTGATGGGCGACCGCGTCGTGGTGCTGGCGGGGCGCCCGGCCCATGTGCGGGCAGTGCGCAAGGTCGATCTTCCGCGCCCGCGCGATCGCAGCGTCGTCTCGAGCTCGGCTTTCATCAATCTGCGGGAGCAGGTCTGGCATGACCTGTTCGATCAACCGGCAGGAAACGGAGCACGCGCGCACTAACACTAACAAGTGCTCAACACAGGGAGGAACTGAAACATGCGTGTCTTGAGGAAGTCGCTGTTCGCGGTCGCCGCGTTGTCGGCCGCGACCTTCATTATCCCGAGCGGCGCCAACGCCGCCGACATCAAGCTGACCGCCACCGCCATCGGCCGCCCGCCGATCTTCTCCAACACCTTCGCCGACGTCGGCGAGGCCATGGGCTTCTGGAAGAAGGCCGGCCTCGACGTGACCTTCCGCTGGTTCCAGCGCGGCACCGACACGGCCAAGGCGGTGGTGACGGGCGATGCCGCCATCGGCTTCACCGCGACGCCGCCGGCGGCGAACCTGATTGCCTCCGGCGCCAAGATCAAGATCGTGGCCGGCATGCCCAATCAGGATTGGACCATCGCTTCCGACGAGGCCAAGGACTGCAAGGGCCTAAAGGGCAAGACGGTAGCGGCCGACGGGATCAACAACACGCGCTACCTGTACCTGCAATCGTATCTCGCGACTTGCGGGCTGAAGATTTCCGACGTCAAGGCGATCAACCTCGCCAACACGCCGCTGGTGAAGGCCGGTATCGCCGGCCAGGTGCATAGCGGCGTGTTCCACATCGACGAGTTGGCGCAGGTCGAGCACGCCACCAAGAAGTGGAACATCATGGATGTGCCGGCTTCGATCGCGGAAGGCCTGCACTACGCGGTGCTGGTCGCCAGCGACAAGGCGATCAAGGACGACCGTGAAGGCCTCGTGCGCTTCCTGGTCGGCTGGATCGAGACCCAGAAGATGATGGCCAGCAAAGATCCCAAGACCATGGAGAAGTTCGCCGAGATCGCCGCCAAGGGCAAAAAGATCGACACGTCGGTGGCGATGGCCGCGGTCAAGGCGTTCCAGGCCAAGGACTACTGGGTGGACAATAACGGGCTCAACGAGAAGCAAGTGATGAGCCAGGTCAACGAGCTGGTGAAGGTCGGCTCCATGAAGGCCAAGCCCCCGACCTACGCGCAGCTGGTCGACACGTCGCTCTACGCGGAAGCGGCCAAGCGCGTCGAAAAGATGGGCATGATGAAGAAGTAAGACGGCGATGACGGGCGGAAGCGGGCAGGCGCGCATGGCGACAAGGGAATCGTTTGCCAGCCGCGTGAACCAATTTCGTGCCGTCAATGCCTGGTGGATCCGGATCGCCTGCTACGTGTCGAGCATCGTTCTCTTGCTCGCCGCGTGGCAGGCGTTCGGCAACAGTTTCGGCGTCCTGTTCGTTCCCTTCACCGTCACCATGAAGCGGCTGTGGGCGATGCTCGTCGAGGGCGAGCTGCCGGCGGCGCTATGGGTGTCGGGCCAGCTTTATCTGGTGACGCTCGTCTTCAATATCGTGGTCGGCGTCACGGTCGGGCTTTTGCTCGCGCGCAACAAGCTGGTTTCAGCGGCGTTCGAGCCTTACGTCTACATCCTTTACGCCACGCCGACGATCTCGCTAGTGCCGTTCGTGTCGGTGATGTTCGGCTTCGCGTTCTGGCCGCGCGTGCTGGTCTCGGTGCTGATCTCCATCTTTCCGATTCTGCTCGGCACCCTGGAGGGCGCGCGCAGTATTCCGCGCCAGCACCTCGACGTGGCGGCGATCTTCGGCTCCAACGAGCGCCAGCTCTGGCGCGACGTGATCATTCCCTACGTGACGCCTTATGCGATGACCGGCATCAAGCAGTCGGTCGCGCTGTCCATGGTCGGCACGCTGGTGGCGGAATTTTTCCTCAATCCGGACGGCGTGGCGGCGGTGATGCTGGAGGGCACGACCGTGGTCGACTCGGCCAAGGTGCTGGCAATCACCGTGTTCGTGGCGGCTATCGCGGTGGTGCTGGTCGGTGTCGGCGAACTTATTGAATGGTTTCTGGTGCGATGGCGACACTCAGCAGTGGGGTAGAGGTGGGGACGGACCGCCGCCAGCGCACGCTAACGCGCTGGCTGACGCGCGAGCGCGTGGCGCCGGTCATCGCCGGGCTGGCGATCCTGGCGATATGGCAGGTGGTGGTGAGCACGCAACTGCCGAGCTTCGTGGCGCGGCCGAGCGGTGTCATCCTGGCGATTCCGGAGACGGTGGCGAGCGAGGAGTTCTGGCTCGACGTCGTCGTCACCTTGGGCTCGATCCTGGAAGGCGTTGCTATCGGCGCGGCGGCCGGCATTCTGGTCGGGGTCGCCATGGGTCGGGTGCGCGAGCTCGACTGGTTCCTGTCGACTTACATCCGCGCGCTCTATGCGCTGCCGCTGATCGCGCTGGTGCCGATCGTGATCATCTGGGTCGGCTATTCGCCGGCCTCGCGGCTGGCGATCGTGATCATCTCGGTGTTCCTGCCGGTGGCGGTGACCACCGCCGATGGCACCCGCGCCATCTCCAAGGACTATATCGACGTCGGCAGGATATTCGGCGCGCGCACGCACAATATGTGGTTCGGTATCGCACTGCCGTCCGCCATGCCATTCATCGTGGCCGGCATCGAACTCGGCTTCGCCCGCGGCATCACCAATGCGATCGCCGTCGAGGTGCTGGCCAGCGTGCCGGGCATGGGCATGTCGGTGTTCACCAAATCGAACGAGCTCAACGAAAACGGCTCGATGGTCTATGTGGTGTGCTTGGGCGTCTTCGCCGTCTCCGTGCGCGCCGGCATGATCCGCTTTCGCCACTGGCTGGCGCCGTGGTATCGCGGCACCTGAATGGCGCAATTCCGTAACGGCGAGGTCGAGATCGCCTATCTCGACAGTGGTGAAGGCGACCCGGTCGTGCTGGTGCACGGCTTTGCCTCCAACAAGGAAGTGAATTGGGTCAATACGGGCTGGACGACGACGCTGACGCGCGCCGGCTTTCGCGCCATCGCGCTCGACAATCGCGGACACGGCGCTTCGAGCAAACTCTACGATCCGGCGGCCTATCACAGCGCCACCATGGCGGAGGATGTACGTGCGCTGCTCGATCATCTCCAGATCGAGCGCGCCGACGTGATGGGCTATTCCATGGGCGCGCGCATCGCCGCGTTCTTCGCCGTCGAGCATCCAGGGCGCGTGCGTTCGCTGGTGTTGGGCGGACTCGGCATCAGGTTGGTGGAAGGCGTCGGCCTGCCCGAGAGCATCGCCGAGGCGCTGGAAGCGCCCTCGCTCGCCGATGTGTCCGGCACGACCGAGCGCATGTTCCGCGCCTTCGCCGAGCAGACCCAGTCCGACCTCAAGGCGCTTGCCGCCTGCATGCGAGGTTCGCGCCAGGAATTGAGTCGCGAACAGGTGGCGGGAATCACCGCGCCCGTCTTGGTCGCGGTCGGAACCAAGGACCCGGTCGCCGGTTCTGCACAAGCGCTGGCCGCGCTCATTCCGGGCGCCCGCGCGCTCGCTATTCCGGGCCGCGACCATATGTTGGCGGTCGGCGACAAGGTATTCAAAGCGGGCGTCATTGAATTCCTCAACCAACGCCCCTGATCATTGCCGATGAGCTATGCGCGGCCCGCATTGGCGGCCTCGTGGCGGGAACCAATATGTGCTAAATAGTGTGTGAGGGATTTGATGTTGAGAGGCGCCGGGAGAACGAGAAGCCATGGCCCACTATCAGACGAAGCCCGCAAAGGCGCTCGACAAGGTCGATCCGGTCTGGGCGCGCATCCGCGACGAAGCGGAGGAGATCACGCGCCGCGAGCCCGAGCTCGCCACCTTCATCTACGAGAACATCCTGCATCATGACTCGCTGGAAGCGGCGATCATCCACCGGGTCAGCCAGCGGCTCGAACACGCCGACGTGTCCAGCGACATGATCCGCCAAGCCTATAGCGAGGCGATTGAAGACGAGCCAACGCTCGGCGATGCGTTCCGCGCCGACATCGTCGCCACCGTCGACCGCGATCCGGCGACCGCCCGCTTCATCGAGCCGGTGCTTTATTACAAGGGCTTCCACGCCATCCAGACGCATCGCCTGGCGCATTGGCTTCTCGGCAAAGGCCGCAAGGATTTCGCGCTCTACCTGCAAAGCCGTTCGTCGGCCGCGTTCCAGTGCGATATCAATCCGGCGGCGCGCATCGGCCGCGGCATCTTCCTCGATCATGCCACCGGCCTGGTCGTGGGCGAGACCGCTGTCATCGAGGACGACGTTTCGATTCTGCACGGCGTCACGCTCGGCGGCACCGGCAAAGAGCACGAGGACCGCCATCCGAAAATCCGCCACGGCGTGATGATCGGCGCCGGCGCCAAGATCCTCGGCAATATCGAGGTCGGCCAGTGCGCGCGCATCGCCGCCGGCTCGGTGGTCATCAAACCGGTACCGAGCAATGTCACGGTGGCGGGCGTGCCGGCCAAAGTGGTCGGCGAGGCCGGCTGCCCGGAACCTTCGCGCGCCATGGACCAGATGCTCTATGGCGTGATGCTGGACGGCTGAATGGTCGGCTTGCGCCGGGCGGCGCAATCGGGCAAGGAGGCGCTGCCCACGAATAAGGAGCGGCCCGGTGGACGTCCAGGAGATCAAGCAGCTCGATGCCTATCTGAAGAAGCTGTTCGGCAACGCGCAGATTCGCGTGGTACCGAAGACGGCGGATTCCGCGGAGATTTTCATCGGCGAGGACGACGCCGGCGAATTGACCGTGGACGACGAAGAGGGCGAGCGCTCCTATAATTTCCGCATGGTGATCCAGCTCGGTCAGGACCCTTCGATCCAGCCGGTGCCGGCGCTTAACGCTTATCTCAGGCGCAAGTTCGACAACGAGAATCTTCGGGTTGTGACGCGGCCGAAGAAGATGGATTCGCTCGAGCTCTATATGGGCGAGGAATTCATCGGCGTGCTGTTCGTCGAGAACGAAAAGGGCCGGCGCTCCTATATCCTCGAGTTACCGATCCTGGACGTTGATCTGGTGGACTAGTCCATACTCCGTTCGTTCCCGCGTAAGCGGGAATCCAGCCCTTTCTGATTCAGAAGAATATCGCCCCGGGGTCCCCGCTTTCGCGGGGACGAGCGGGTCTTGCTTAGCCGGGATGCAACCTTGCCAGCAACTTGTCGATTCCGGCGGCCACGCTTTTCCAATCGTTCAGCCAGTCGCGCGGGAAGCGGAAGGTGATGTCGGCATTGCCGATGCGCCGCTCCAGCAGGCAGGTGCCGGAATTGACGACGCCCTTGCGCGAGCAGCGCGCCAGGAAATGCTCCGGCGCGCTCGACTCAAATACCAGCTCCTCGCCCTGATAGGGCGTGCCGTCGCGAAAGCCGCGCAGCGTGAGCCCGTCCGGCCCGGCGGTGGGCTCCGGCACCAGATAGCGCGGATAGATTTCCTGCACGCGTTCGCTCAGCGGCAACGTCGTGTCGCCAGCGACGACGGTCACGAACAGGCGCCTGTTGGGATCGACCGGCGCCCCCACCGTCGGCTTGGCGGCGGGATCGGGCGGCTTGAGCGAGGGCCATAGATAGGCAAGATCAACGCGCTGCTGCGTGCCCGGCCGGCGCTCGATCGCCACGCGGATCGCCGCCGGCTCGATGTTGAAATTCACGCCGGAAACAACGATCGGCAGCGACGGCGCGTCGAGCGCGACCGGCGCCTCCGGCCAACGCGGCCACAGCACATAGGCGACGTAGAAGGCGGCGACCACGGTCACGCCGGCGAACACCATCAGCGGCGCGGCGAGCGGATTGTGGCCGGCCTGGCGCTTGCGCTGGGCGCGGCGTTGCTGGGCGAGATAAGCCATGAGGTCCCCGAATCGCTCGCGATTATGCCACGCGAAGCGCGATCATCCGGATTTCGGCATTTACCATTCGTTAAGGATTTGCTGGCGGGCGCGTGGGGCCTTTGTCACAAAGGGGCTCTGTCATGCGTTGAGGCTCAAATGCCGCCGGAATCCGTGCAAATGTTGCTTGCGCTTGCGCTCGGTTTTGCCGCCGCCGGCCTTTCCTGCTCCGCCTACCAGCTCGCCACCAGCCGCCTGCCGAGCTTCGGCCTGCTCAGCGCCGGGCCCAGCGCCGCGGCCATCGCGGCGGTGCCGCTCTTGATGCTGTCGGCGCCCTTTTTGATCATGCGCAACACCGTGCTCGGTCGTCGCCAGGAAGGCCGCCGTTTCGAATTCGTGTTTCTGGCCACTTTGATTGCCGGAATTTGGAGCTTGATGTCGGGGCTGGCGCTGGTGATGGCGTTGCAGGCTTGCGGATTGCTGGTGGCCTAAGCCACTTCCAATTTTCCTTTTTCATTGCGATGGTCGAGCCCGCAAGGAGACGCGGGAATGCCGATCTACGAGCTCGACGGCCAGGCGCCGGAATTTCCCGGAGAAGGCAATTATTGGGTCGCCGAAACCGCCACGCTGATCGGCCGCGTGCGGCTGAAGAAGGATGCCAGCGTCTGGTTCGGCGCAGTGCTGCGCGGCGACAACGAATGGATCGAGATCGGCGAGCGCTCGCAGATCCAGGACAACGCCACGCT
>CAYLMY010000118.1:0-10359 GCA_964384635.1 uncultured Undibacter sp. | reverse complement strand
GCATCGACCTCAAGGCCGAGGTGTATTCGGAGCGGGGGTAGCTGCTTCGCGCTGACTTCTTTGCTGTCGTCCCCGCGAAGGCGGGAACCCATACGCCGTGTCCATCGAGGGGATACGGCGTATGGGTCCCGGCCCTCGCTTCGCTCGGCCGGGACGACGGCTGAGATGCTATAACGTGGTTATGACCATCCTCTCCGCCGAGATCGGCGCAACCCGCCTCGACATCATCGTCGCCGACATCACCACGCTCGATGTCGATACAATCGTCAACGCCGCCAACCGCACGCTGCTCGGCGGCGGCGGGGTGGACGGCGCCATCCACCGCGCGGCGGGGCCCGAACTGCTGACCGAATGCGAAACGTTGGGCGGCTGCGAAACCGGCTCGGCCAAGATCACCCGCGGCTATCGACTCAAAGCGCGCCACGTCATCCACGCGGTCGGGCCGGTCTGGAGCGGCGGCGGGAAAAATGAGGAAGCGCTGCTGGCGGGCTGCTATCGGAGTGCGCTCGACCTGGCGGCGGACAACGCGCTCACCTCGATCGCCTATCCGGCGATCTCCACCGGCATCTACCGTTTTCCCGCCGATCTGGCCGCCCGCATCGCGGTCGGTACCGTGGCCTCGGAAGTCGCCGCCCACCCGCGCGGGCTCGCGCGCGTGGTGTTCTGCTGCTTCGCGCCCGCGAGCGCGGAGCATCACAAGGAGGCGTTCGCTGATTTAGGGTTGGTGTGAGATATCTTACTACGCTCGCCCCGCGAACGCGGGGATCCGGAGCGACGAAGGGTGTGCCCTCATAAATCGCGACCGGTGAGCAACGGTTGATCAATGTCCGCTTTGCCGCCATTAGCGGACTTGATAATTATGCGGTGCTTCGACGGCTTTTTCATGCCATCCGTTATTGCTTCAAGCTTCGGTGCCAAGGCCTTTACAGTGTCGGCGAGCCGAGCTGTGCGGCTTTGAGCGTCTGGTCGCGTGAGTGTGAGTGTGGAATCTTTCGAGCCATCAGAAGGAGAACAGTCCATACGGAAAACGTAAATCGGTTCGCCACTCTGCTTGAGCGCTACTTCGACGACGCCATGCGCCATAAAACGCCGGAGTTCTTCGAATGAGGCGAGTCTGTCGATAAGGGGGGCAACTCTGTTGGCGTGCGCGCGCAAGGGACCAACTTCGGTCAATAGCATGCGAAGACGTTCGAGTTTTTTACCCATGAGGTGCGGGAACGCTGGCTTTAACGTCTTGTATTCGGGTAGAGCGGCGGCGTGGATGAGGACTCCATTAACGGCGTGTTCGACCTGTGCGAAAAGGTCGATCACTTCGCCTCGCAACATTTGAGCCGCGCGTTGCGCCTTGTCATATCCACTTTTCTGTGAAAGCTGCACATCCCCTCCCATTTGGGCCGGACACTAACGATTAGCAACTGCAGCATAGTTTTGGCTGGTGAAGGAATGGTTTTCGACGTTAAGCCGCCAACCGGTCGTCAGTTAATGTTCGGTACCGGCAGAGAATAAAATTCGATTTAGTAATTGAGGTTCATTGCACCGACGGCGCGCGTTTAGTCCGGTAATGATCATAAGCGGACATCCCACGATATCCCGCAAATGGTCTGCTTTACACCCGAAAGCGGGCATTGAGCGGCCCATCCGAAAACGCCTTTGGTTGTCTGTTTGTGAGTCCGCGCCGCTTGCGCGGGAACAGAGCGGAGGTCGTGGCTACGCCGCGGCCGAAGTCAAACCTTCGGCTCCACGTCCAGCCGCGCGATCCAGTTCGCCAGGTTCGGCGTCGCCGCCGGATAAATTTTCAGCACCTCGGGATCGTGCCCCGGCACCATGTGCTGGCGCGACGAGGCGAGCTTGAGCAGCGTCCTGTAGCCCTCGAGCGTATCGCCGACGCTGTAGGTGATCGGGAACACGCGGCCCTCGTCGATGTGTGAATACAAGTGGCAGCAGTCGGAGGCGATGACCACATAGCCGCGCTTCGTCTTCACCCGCACGCATTGCAGACCCTTCGAATGACCGCCGATCTTGTGCACGGTGATACCGGGTGCCAGCTCCTCGACGCCGTCGTGGAATTCGACGCGATAGGCGTAGACCTTGCGCAGCATGGCGTGCACATCGCTCTCGCTGAACGGAATGCGCAGCATCTGGTGGCACATGCAGCGGCCGGTGCAATAGGCCATCTCGGTATCCTGCACGTGATAGCGCGCGTTCGGGAACAGGTCGTAATTGCCGGCATGATCCCAATGCATGTGGGTGGCGATGACGTGATCGACCTTGTCGGGTTGAATACCGAGCGCCTGCAGCCCCTCGCCCACCGGATGGATGATCTTGCGCCCGCGCTCCTTGGCGGCGGCCTCGTCGAAGCCGGTGTCGCAGACGAAAACGCCATGCGGGCCTTTGATCACCCAGACGTAATAGGCGATCGCGGTCATCGCGTCGTGCGGATCGCCGAAGATGTAGTTCTCACTACGCATGCGCGAATGTTCGGCGTATCGGACGGCATAAACCTCGTGGATGTCGTCGTTCATGATTTCTTCCCCACGGTGACATCGGCGCGCCGCTCGATCATCTTAACGATGTTGGTAAAATCCGCGTCGCCGCCGAACTCGGTATTGGTGAGTTCCCATTGATCGAGGACGGCGCTCATCACCGCGTTGGGCACGCCCAGCGCCCGGGCCTCGGCAAGGCACAGCCGTACATCCTTGAGCATCAGTGCGGTGGCGAAGCCGAGATTGAATGTGCGCGGGATCACCGCCTTGGGAAATTTGTCGGTGGAGGCGGTGTTGCGCCCGGTGCCGTGATTGATCACGTCGACCATCACCGCCGCATCGAGGCCGGCCTTGACGCCCATGACCACCGCTTCGGAGGTCGCCACCATGGCGGTGGCGGAGAGGAAATTATTGGCGAGCTTCATGGTCTGCCCCATGCCGGGCTTGTGACCAACGACGAACACCGGGCCGAACACCGAGAGCGCGTCCTTGACGAGGTCGATATCGGCTTGCGGGCCCGACACCATGACCGCGAGCGTGCCCTTGACCGCGCCGGCGACGCCGCCCGACACCGGACTATCGATTTGCACGATGTCGCGCTTGGCGAGGCCGGTAGCGATCGTCGCGGCCATCCGCGCGCCGGTGGTGGACAGATCGACGAAACGCTTGATGCGCTTGCCGTGGAGGAGGCCGCCCTCACCGACCGCGACCTTGGCGACCACCTGCGGCTCCGGCAGGCTCGCCATAACGGTTTCGACACGGTCGGCGACGTCCTGCGGCGAAGAAGCAAGCTGCGCGCCCAGCGCCACGAAGGGCGCCACCGCGTCATTGCGGGTGTCGTAGACGATGAGCTTGTGGCCGGCCTCGATCAGCCGCCGCGCCATCGGCGCGCCCATATTGCCCAGCCCGATAAAGCCGATGTCCATTTCCTTTTCGTCCTTTTGCTTTTCTAGATTTCAGTTTGCGCGGCGCGCTAGCGCGCGTCGATAGAGGCGGCGGTCACCGCCGCGGCCAGTTTGCGGTTGCGGCGGCCGCGGCGGAAGCCCTCGATGAAGACAAGGGCAATGACAACGACCAGGACGTGGCCGATATATTCTTTGGCGAAGTAGCCGAACCCGTTATTGTCGAACAGCAGAAGCGCACGGCGCAGGTTTTCGTCGGCGAGCGGCGCCAGGATGACACCGAGCACGACGGGCGCTGCCGGGAATTTGAACATGTAGAAGGCGTAGCCGAGGAAGCCGCCCGCCACCATGACCCAGACATCGAACATGTTGGTGCGCACCGCGTAGGCGCCGATGATGCAGATCGGGATGATCAGCGTCATCAGCAACCCGCGCGGCAGCGAAAACAGTTTCACGCATGGCTTGATCAGCGCCAGCGCTGCGCCGAACATCAGGAAATTGGCGATGATGAGCAGCGCATAAATGAGTTGGATAAGCCCGGGCTGGTCGATATTGATGGTCGGGCCGAGCTGCACGTTCTTGAGCTGCAACGCCGCCATCAGGGCGGCGGCCGGCGCGCTGCCGGGAATGCCGAGCGTCAGCGTGGGCAGCATCGAGCCGCCGACGCAGGCGTTGTTGGCAACCTCGGCGCAGACGATGCCCTGGAAGCTGCCCTTGCCCCACTTGGCCTTTTCCTCCGGACTGGCGCGCCGGCGGCCGACATCATAGGCCAGGAACGCGGCGATGTTGGCGCCGGCGCCGGGAATGGCACCGATCACGGTGCCGATCAGGCCGGAGCGCAGCGCAGCCGGCATGTGGCGGATGAGCAAACCGACCGAGGGAATCGCGCGGCCGACATTTTCCGGCATCGGGGTGTGCTCGCGCTGCGGCAAGACTTTCATGATCTCGGCCAGACCGAACAGGCCGATCAGGATGGCGACATAGCTGATGCCGTCGTAGAGCGCAGGGATATCGAAGGTGAAACGCGGCACGCCGTGGATCGTGTCGTAGCCCACGAAGGCGAGCAGCATGCCGAGCCAGCCGGTGATCCAGCCCTTGAGCGGCATGGAGCCCGAGGTCATCGTGCCGCAGATCGAAATGCCGATGACCGCCAGCAGAAACATCTCCCAGGAGCGGAACTCCAGCGCGATAGCGAGGATAATCGGCATGCAGGCCACCAGCAGCAGGATGCCGACCCAATTGCCGAGAAACGACGCGGTGATCGACAGCCCCAGCGCCTGGCCGCCCAGGCCGCGCTTGGCGAGCGTGTGGCCTTCGATCATGGTTGGCACCGAATCGGGCGTGCCGGGAATGTTGATCAGCACCGCCGAGATGGCGCCGCCAAAGGTGCTGGCCGTATAGACGCCGAGCATGAAGGCAAGCGCGACATCCTGCTTCATGCCGACCGACAGGCCGATCAGCAGCATCATCGCCATGGTGGTCGACAGGCCCGGCATGGCGCCCCAGAAAATGCCAAGGCAGACGCCGGCGAGCGTGACCAGTAGCAGATAGGGTGACAGCGCCTGCAGGAATGCGTCGACCACGGGCGGATCTCACGGCAAGGGGGTTTGGAACAGCATGCGGAATACGATCGAGAGAAAAGCGGTCCACGCCACCGTGACCGCCAGGCAGGCCCACAGCGGCGCCCGCCAGTAGATCCGCAGCAGGCCGGTCAGGAACACGATCGACACCGGCTCGAAGGCGCCGATGTAGAAATGCAGCGAGCCGACATTGAAGCTCGCCTCGAACGGCACGACTTGCAGCGCCAGCACATAGAGCACGACGATGCCGCCGAGCGTGAGCGAACGCATGGCATCGGCGGGGATTTCGAAATGATCGAGCGCGCGCGGCATGGCGCGGCGGCGTTGCAGCGCCGAGGCGCTGAGCAGCAGCGCCATTACCAGCAAGTTCGCCGCGGTGAGGAACGGCAGCAGGCCGGGCGCGGTAAAGATGACGCCCCCCGGCACCGGCAGGCGCAGCGATGCGACCGCCAGGAAGATCGCGATGACCGCGACGACGATGGCCGCCGACAAATCCATAATCGGGGTGGCGAGACCCGCATTGGCGTCTTCCGATATGACGCGCTTTTCGTTGTCAGCCACTTCGTCGCTGGCCATCACGTCGACCCTCGAAGGCGCTGCTGCTTTTGATTGTCAGGATTGCGGCGAGCGGGGCATGCCCCGCCCGCCGAAGCAGACATTACGCGCCGACTGGCTTGTAGCCCTTCGGCGGCCACCACTTGTCGAAGTCCTCGGGCGAAGGCAGGCCGAGCTCCTTGGCCGACTTCACCTTGCCGCCGATCTGGTCGCGATATTTGTTGAACAGGAAGGCGGTGTTGACCTCGAGCTGGGCGGCGCGCTTGTCGGCCGCTTCACCGGTGAGGATATGGCGCTCGAAGAACTTCTTGTCGCAGACCGCGGTGAAGGCGGCGGACTTTGCGGCTTGGACGAAGGCCTCGGTGATCTCCTTCTGGATTGCGACCGGGACCGTGCGCCGCATCAGCAGATTGTAATTGCCGCCGAGCGGCAAGAGCGGCTTGGTCGCCGGCCGCAGCGTGCCGATCGAGGGCAGCACCTTGCCGTCCTTGAGCTTGATATCGGCAGTCCCGCACTGGAACAGGTTGCGCAGCTTGCCAGCGCGGATCAGCTCGATGTGCTCGTGCACGCCGCCGCCGGCGATCATGGTCTCGCCCTGCAAGCCCGCCAAGGTGGCCGGCTTGCCGCCCTTGTAGGGCACGAAATGCACGGTGATGCCGAGCTGCCTGGCGATCTGCATGGCGACTTCGTGCCAGATGCCGCCGGTGCCGGAGGTGGAGATGGTGAGCTTGCCGGGATTGGCCTTGCCGAACTTGACCACGTCATCGACGTTCTTGAACTCCGACTCCGCGCGCACCGACCAGCTGGCGAGCGAAGAAGCCGCCTGCATGATGGTCCAGTCCTCCCAGCACTTGCTGGTGGTATGGCCCATCACGCGCACGAACTTGTTGAAGTTGGCGGCGCCGAGCAGGGTGTAGCCGTCAGCCGGCTGCTGAAGCACGTAATTGGTGGCGATGCCACCGACCGCGCCGGGCTTGTTGACCGGCTCGATGCTCCAGCCCTTGGCTGCCGCCATCTCCTTGGCGATCAGGCGCATGACGACGTCGGTGCCGCCGCCGGCCGCGTACATGATGACCAAGGTGATCGGCTTGTCCGGCCACTTGGCGGCCATCGCCGTTCCCGGCCGGATAACCAGCATGCTGGCCGCGCCCACCGCGCCGGCGAGCACGTCGCGGCGGCGGATAGGCTTGTTGTTCCCACTCCCGTTGGGCGTCGTCATTTGGAATCCTCCCAAGTGATGCCAGCGCGTTTTATTCGGCAAGCGCTTGGCCGGCAGTCTACGTGAGCGGCGCGGCGCTTGTCCCGGCTCCCCCACGCAAGGCGCGGCAACAAGTCCTGCCATGCGGGACACGCGCGTCTGGCCGCGGCTGACGATGCAGTGCCGCCGAAGCATCCCCTGGAAGACCTATTGACCTTATTATAAGCTAGCTTATTATAATGCTGCTATTGGAGAGCGAGGATCATGCCCGACCTGCCGGTCAATCGCGAAATCGCCTTTACGATCATGGACGTAGCTCGGATGCTGCGGACCTACGCCGACCAGCGGGCCCGCCAGTTCGGCATCTCGCGCGCGCAGTGGGGCGTGCTGGTGCGGCTCGACCGCTCCGAGGGCCTCAAGCAATCCGAGCTCGCCGATATCCTCGACCTGCAGCCGATCTCGCTCACCCGCCTGCTCGACCGCCTGGCCGAGAACGGACTGATTGAGCGCCGCGCCGATCCGAACGATCGGCGGGCCAATCGATTGTATCTCATGCCGGCGGCGCGGCCGCTGCTCGAGCAACTCGCAAGCCTTGCCGAAGACATGATGGCGCACGTGCTCGCCGGCCTCGACGGCAAAACCAACGCGCGCCTGCTGCGCGACCTAGGCACGATCAAGGACAACCTGCGCACCGCCATCACCCGCCAGGCAAACGAACAGCAAGCCGCCGTAGTTGAAGCGTCATGAGTGAACAGAGTTTGAAAGTCGTTCCGGCGCCCGAGGCCAAGACGGGGCCGGCCGAACCAAAGACAAGCGAAGCGCCGGCGAAGCCTGCGCGCTCGGGGCGCAAGCGCCTGCGCATGATCCTGCTGGTCGCGCTGCCGGCGATTGCCGCGCTCATCGGAGCCGGCTTCTACATCATGGGCGGCCGCTACATCTCCACCGACAACGCCTATGTCGGCGCCCAGAAAGTCCTGATCACACCCGACATTTCCGGAAAGATCGTCCATGTCGCCATCGTCGAGGGTCAGCACGTCAAGCCGGGTGATGAATTGTTCACGCTCGACGCCGAGCCCTATCGCCTGGCGCTGCAACAAGCCCAAGCCAAGCTCGATATCGCGCGCACCGACTACAGCAAGCTCAAGGCCACGCTCGCTTCGCTGACCACCCTGGTCGAACTTGCCAAGAAAAACGTCGCGCTCAAGCAATCCGACGTCGAACGCAAGCAGAAACTGTTGGCGTCGCACGCAACCTCGCAGTCCAACGTCGACACCGCCGCCTCGGCCTACGTGACCGCACAATTGCAGGCGCAGTTTGCCAAGCAGCAGTTGGCGACCACGCTCAGCCAGCTGCTCGGCGATCCCGATTTGCCGCTTGCGCAATTCCCCGCCTACGCGCAGGCCAAGGCCGCGCTCGACGACGCCCAGCGCAATCTCGACCACACCATCGTGCGCGCGCCGATGGCGGGCACCGCCACCCAGGTGGACAATATCCAGCTCGGCCGCTTCATCGCCGCCGGCACGCCGGTGCTGAGCGTGATCGACGACCAGGCCCCCTGGGTCGAGGCCAATCCGAAGGAAACCGACATCACCTATTTGCGCGTCGGCCAGAAGGCGACGCTCGACGTCGACTCATTCCCCAACCACACCTTCAAGGGCACGGTGATTGCGGTCAGCCCCGGCACCGGCGCGCAGTTTTCGATCCTGCCGCCACAGAATGCCACCGGCAACTGGGTCAAGGTGGTGCAGCGCGTGCCCGTGCGCATCGCTTTCGACAAGGACGAGGACACCCACCTGCTGCGCGCCGGCATGAGCGTGAACGTCGATATCGACACCGGCCACAGCCGGCTGCCGTTCATCTCGGCGGTCGCCAAGCCGACAAAATGAGCCCGCGCGTCGCAGCGATGTCGCCGAACCTGCGGCGCATGCTGGTGACGGTGTGCGCCATGACGGCGACCATCATGCAGGCGCTCGACACCACCATCGCCAACGTGGCGCTGCCTTACATGCAGGGTTCGCTGTCGGCCTCGCTCGACCAGATCAACTGGGTGCTGACCTCCTACATCGTCGCCGCCGCCATCATGACCGCGCCGATCGGCTGGCTCGCCGACCGCTTCGGCCGCAAGAAGCTGTTCGTGCTCTGCGTGGCCGGCTTCACCGTCGCCTCGTTCCTGTGCGCGCTGGCGCAGAACATCGAGGAGATCGTGCTGTTCCGACTGCTGCAGGGCATGGCCGGCGCGGCCTTGGTGCCGCTGTCGCAGTCGGTGCTGCTCGACGCCTATTCGGTGGAGGAGCGCGGCTCCGCCATGGCGATCTGGGGCATCGGCGTGATGCTGGGGCCGATCATGGGCCCGACGCTGGGCGCCTGGCTGACCGACAATTATTCCTGGCACTGGGTGTTCCTGATCAACCTGCCGATCGGCGTCATCACCGTGCTCGGCATGCTGGCCTTCATGGAGGAAACGCACCGCCACGAGCATCTGCGTTTTGACTGGTTCGGCTTCGTCGCGCTCGCCATCGGCATCGGCGCGCTGCAACTGATGCTCGATCGCGGCGAGCAGGTCGGCTGGTTCGGCGCCAGCGAGATCTGGGTCGAGACCATCGTCTCGATCGCCGGCTTCTACTATTTCTTCGCCCATTCGCTGACCACGCCGGAGCCGTTCGTGCGCTTCGAAATGTTCAAGGACCGCAATTTCGTCAGTGGCTGCGTGTTCATGGCGGTGATCGGCGTGGTGCTGTTCGGCACCATGGCGTTGATCACGCCGTTCATGCAGATCCTGCTCGGCTATCCGATCCAGACCGCCGGCTTCCTGCTCGGCTCGCGCGGCGTCGGCACGCTGCTCACCATGATGGTGGCGCCGCGGCTGATGAAGCACTTCGAGACGCGCTGGCTGATCCTCGCCGGCCTCTTGCTGTCGGGCGGCACGCTCTACCAGATGACCGGATTTTCGTTCGACACTACGCAGCAAACGATCGTGGTGATCAGCATCGTGCAGGGCGTTGGCCTCGGCCTGCTGTTCGTGCCGATCACAACGGCGGCGTTCCTCACGTTGCCCGCAGACCTGCGCAACGGCGGCACCTCGATCCTGACATTGATCCGCAACATCGGCTCGTCGGTCGGAATTTCCATGGTGATCGCCAACCTGACCGACAAGACCACCGAGATGCACGCGCGGCTAACCGAATCGGTGACGCCGTTCAACGACGCGCTGCAGATGCCGGACGTCGCTTCGCATCTCGACACACACAGCGAATTGGGCCGCGCCATGCTCGACGCCATGGTCACCCGGCAATCCGCTATGATCGCCTATATCAACGACTACTGGCTGTTGATGGTGCTGACGCTGGCGATGATTCCGATGATCCTGATCATCGGCAAGAGCAAGCAGACGCCGAGTGAGGCTGACCTGGAAGACGCGGTGGTGGTGGACTAGCTCGCTTCTGCTGTCGTCCCGGGCGAGCGACAGCGAGCGAGGCCCGGGACCCATATCCCCTGTCATCGTTATACAGACGGACAGGGGTTATGGGTCCCCGCCTTCGCGGGGACGACGGCAGAAATTTGGCGCTACTTCGTGCCACCAAACTCTTTCCTGATCATCTCCGTATGCTCCCCCAGCTTGGGGATCGGGCCATAGCTGCGCT
>CAYLMY010000117.1:2875-10379 GCA_964384635.1 uncultured Undibacter sp. | reverse complement strand
TCGAGCGCCTTCACCGTCGGCTCGATCAGCGTGGGCGCCTGCGCGCTGCGCCGCTCCAGCCGGCGGATGACGCCGGCAAGCGCCGGCACGTTCGAATTGCCGCCGGCGATCACCTCATGCGCGTCGCGCAGGTCTTCCGCCACCTTTTCCGCCTGCATCATGGCGGTGCGCCGCGCGGCGAGCGTCGTCTCCTCGTCCGCCTGCGGCGACAACGTGTCGAGCTCGTCGACGGCGTGGCGCAGCCAATCGCTTTCACGCTGCGCGCGCTCGACTTGCGTGCGGTGGGCGGCGGCTTCCGCTTCCGCGGCGCGGCGCGCCTCCCACAGCGCCGCGACCCGGGCGGCATAGGCCTCCAGGAAGCCGAAAGCATCGAGCAGGCGGCGATGGGTGGCGGCATCGGTGAGCGCGCGCTCGTCGTGCTGGCCGTGGATCTCGACCAGCGCCACGCCGAGCTGCTTCATCACCTGCACGCTCACCGGCTGGTCGTTGACGAAAGCGCGGGTGCGCCCATCGGCGAACTGCACGCGGCGCAGGATCAGCTCGTCCTCGACGGCGATCGCGTTGGCCTTGAGCAGGCCGTGTGCCGGATGGTCGCCGGCGACCTCGAAGGCGGCGATGACTTGGCCCTGCTCGGCGCCCTGGCGCACCAGGGTCTGGTCGCCACGCGCGCCCAAGGCCAGCGCGAAAGCGTCGAGCAGAATCGACTTGCCGGCGCCGGTCTCGCCGGTGAGCACGGACAGTCCAGCGGCGAAATCGATGTCGAGCCGGTCGATCAGGACGATGTCGCGGATCGAAAGTCGGGAGAGCATGGCGCGCGTAAGTCCAGTGAGGCCTCGTCATGCCCGGCTTTATGCCGGGTATCCAAGCCTTACAGATTCGCCATCATTAAAGACGTGGATGGCGATGGAAGTCGAGTTTACTCGACTTCCACACCTTTTAGTTTCGCAAGTCGGGTATACCCGACTTGCGGTGACAAGACCGGCCATGACGCTATGAATGGCTGCCGGGAACTGGGTCAGCCCAGGCCGACCGCCTTGAAAGCCTTGCTGATCCAGGAGCCCTTGTTCTCGGACGGCTCGACCCCGCCGGACTTCACCAGCGTATAGGCGTGCTTGTACCAGGGACTGTCGGGGAAATTGTGCCCGAGCACGGCGGCCGCGGTCTGCGCCTCGCCGGTGATGCCGAGCGCCATGTAGGCTTCGGTCAGCCGCTCCAGCGCCTCTTCGACGTGGCGCGTGGTCTGGTACTTGGTGATCACGACTTTGAAGCGGTTGATGGCGCCGGTGTAATCCTTGCGTTTGAGATAGTAGCGACCGATCTCCATTTCCTTGCCGGCGAGCTGGTCGCGCGCCACCTGGATTTTCTGCCTGGCGCTCTCGGCGTATTGGCTGGTCGGATATTTGCGGATCACTTCGTCGAGCGCGGCGAGCGCTTTTTCGGTTCGCGTCTGGTCGCGGGTAATGTCCGGAATCTCGTCGTAAAAGGACGAACCGATCAGGAACTGCGCGTAGGCGGCGTCCGGACTGCCGGGATGAAGCGTGATGTAGCGTTTCGCCGCGCCGACACATTCATCATATTCGCCGGCCGTGTAATAGGCGTAGGCCGACATGATCAGCGATTTGCGCGCCCATTCCGAATACGGGTGCTGGCGGTCAACCTCCTCGAACTTCTTGGCCGCGTTTTTAGGATTTTTCTTCACGTTGAGGGCATAGAGGCCCTCGTTGTAAAGCCGGTCGGCGGGCTCGTCGGCCACGATGTCCTTCTTGCCGAAAAAATCGAAGCCTTCGAAGCTACTGCAGGCGCCAAGGCTCGCCGCCAGCAACAACATTGCCAGCGCGCGCGCCAAGCGCGCCCGGCCGGCTAGGGCCGGCGTAGACGCCGGCGACGTTATGGGCCGCGTTGCCATGGGCGCGATGTCCTCACGAACGCAATGCTGCACGAAAACCCATCCCAAGCATTCGTGTCTGCTCCCCCCGAAGGCCCGCGCAAAAGCTAGCGCCGAGGCCCCGATCCGCGCTGGTGTAATCGAAAAAATGCGGACTGGCCAAGCGATTAAGCCGACTTTCGGCCGGGATTAAGGCGGAGGGTTAAGCCGAAATCCTGACGTTTTTCAGGACACTTCCGGCCCAAAGGCCGGGGCCACCAGGCCGGTGGCCACGTCGGCGTGGCCGCGCGGGCGGCGCACGGGCTCGGCCGCCGCCTCCACCACCCGCCAGCTGGCCGGATCGGCCATCAGCGCGGAGAGGACCGCGTGGTTGAGCTTGTGGCCGCCGCGCACGGTGCGGTAGGCCGCGAGCAAGGGCTGGCCGGCCAGCGCCAGATCGCCGATGGCGTCGAGCACCTTGTGGCGCACGAACTCATCGGCGAAGCGCAACCCGTCCGGATTGAGCACGCGGTCCTCGGTGACCACCAGCGTATTCTCGAACGACGCGCCGAGCGCGTAGCCCGCGCCCCACAGCTTGGCGACGTCTTTCATGAAACCGAAGGTGCGCGCGCGCGCGACCTCGCGGCGGAACGTATCCGGTCCGATGTCGAGCGCCAACGCCTGCTTGCCGATGAGCGGATGCTCGAAATCGATCTCGGCTTCGACCCGGAAGCCATGCTCATAAGGCCGCAACTCGCCAAAGGCACCGTTCTTGCTGACGCGCACCGGTTTGATCACTTCGATGTAGCGGCGCGGAAGCGCGCGCGTGGTCAGGCCCGCCTGATCGATCGCCTCGACGAAGGGCGCGGCGCTGCCGTCCATGATCGGCACTTCCGACCCATCGATCTCGATGGCGACGTTGTCGACGTTGAGTCCACGCAGCGCCGCCAGCAGATGCTCCGCGGTCGAGCAGAGCGGGCCGGCGGCGTCGCCCAACACGGTGGCAAATTCGGTGGCGGTGACGGCGCGCACGTCGGCGCGGATCTCGCGCGTGATCGAGCCATCGGCGGCGACGCGCTGGAAAACGATGCCGCTATCGTCGTCGGCGGGATTAAGCGTGAGGGTGACAGGAAGGCCGGAATGAACGCCGATGCCGGAGAGGGCAGTCTGGTCGCGCAGCGTGGTCTGCTTAGCACCCTTCATCAAACCCGTTACCGTTAAGCCCGCAAGCGGGCCGCACGGTCCCCTACCCAGGCCCCAACGGAGCCATATTTCGGCCTTCAACGCACCGACTACCCACAAGTCGGGAAGGCAGCCCCCAAGGACCGAAAAGTCCCTTGCACCGCTGAAACTTAGGCCATGACCCTGGCATTCTCCAACTCACGCTTTCTTACCGACTGTTACTCTTTTTCGCCGTAATTTCAGGGGCTAGGCGCATGATCGCCGGTTCAGGGTTGCAGCAAGTCGACTGGCTCGCCCCGAATTTGCGCGCAAATGCCCGCGTGCATCAAGAAATATAAACGAGTTCAGCCGCTTCACGGATTTCAGTCGAACGGCAAACGGCCCCGTTCCAGACCTTTGGAACGGGGCCGTGCCGACCTGACGAAATCGTCAATTGGCCTGGCGGCGCAAGAAAGCCGGGATGTCGAGTTGGTCGTCCTCGCCCGAATTGTGCACAGGCGCGGGGCGACCATGGGGATCGAGGCCCTGGGGAGCCGAACGCCGGGCATATTCCGAGACCGGGCCGGCGGGCCGGCCTTCCGGCTGGCGCGCCGTCGGCCGCGGCGGCGGTTCGAATTGCGGCATTGGTTGCGCCATACGCGGCGCCGGCGGCGGCTCAGCCTCTTCGCCCTTACGGCCGAGACCGACCGAAGCTAGCCGCTGCATCAGCGACATGCGGCGCTTATCGGGGTGATCGTCGCCGAGTTCCCCGCGCTGCGCCTTGATCTCGTTCTGCGCCGGAAGCGGCAGTTCGTCGATGCGTGGCATGCGCGGAGCGCGCGGCAGCACGCGCTCGGGCGCCGGCGGAATGAAGGCCTTCGGCATCGGCGCTTCGGCCGGAGCCTGTTCGCTCGGGGCCGGCTCGAACAATGACGGTTTCATCGGCATCGGCCGGATCGAGACGTCGGCGTTTCCGCTCGTCGGCAAGATCGCAGCGGCGACGGCCGCGTGGGCGGCCGATTCGACCGAGGCGCTTGCGGTCGCCGCAGCCGGTGCCGGCAACGCTGCCGGCGCGGGTGCCGGCGGCGTGCTGCGCTCGATGCGGTCGGCGATGCGGCGGCTATCGTTGCGCAGTTTGCCGGCGAGTTCCTTGAGGGCGTTTTCCGCCTGCGCCGGCTGCGTCTGCCTGATGGCGGAGTGGTCGATGCCGGTGGCCACCACCGAAACGCGGATGATGCCTTCCAGGCTTTCGTCGAAGGTGGCGCCGACGATGATGTTGGCGTCGGGGTCCACCTCTTCGCGGATGCGGGTAGCGGCTTCGTCGACTTCGTAGAGCGTCAGGTCCTTGCCGCCGGTGATCGAGATCAAAAGGCCCTTGGCGCCTTTCATGGAGGCGTCGTCGATCAGCGGATTGGCGATGGCGGCTTCGGCCGCGGTCAACGCGCGTTTCTCGCCGCTCGCCTCGCCGGTGCCCATCATCGCCTTGCCCATCTCGCGCATGACCGCGCGCACGTCGGCGAAGTCGAGATTGATCAGGCCTTCCTTGACCATCAGGTCGGTGATGCAGGCGACGCCCGAATAGAGCACCTGGTCGGCCATGGCGAAGGCGTCAGCGAAGGTGGTTTTCTCGTTCGCCACCCGGAACAGGTTCTGGTTCGGAATGATCAGCAGCGTGTCGACCACCTTGGCCAATTCCGCGATGCCGGCTTCCGCGAAGCGCATGCGGCGCTGACCTTCGAAGTGGAACGGCTTGGTGACCACGCCGACGGTGAGGATGCCGGCATCGCGCGCGACCTTGGCGATGATGGGCGACGCGCCGGTGCCGGTGCCGCCGCCCATGCCGGCGGTAACGAACACCATATGGGCGTCGGTGAGATGGTCGCGGATCTCGTCGAGCACCTCCTCGGCCGCCGCACGGCCGACCTCGGGCTGCGATCCGGCGCCGAGCCCTCCCGTCACCTGCGCGCCCATCTGGATGATGCGCTCGGCCTTCGACAAGGTGAGCGCCTGCGCGTCGGTATTAGCGACCACGAAGTCGACGCCCTGCAGGCCTGCCGTGATCATGTTGTTGACGGCGTTGCCGCCGGCGCCGCCGACGCCGAACACGGTAATGCGCGGCTTCATTTCGCGAATATCGGGAATCTTCAGATTGATCGTCATGGGTTTGCCTCTTGATTGCACGGGCAGCAGGTCCGCGTGCGCGCGCGACTTGCGTGGACGCAGATGAACGCCGCCGAACATGACCGGTCCGCCACCGGCCGTTGCCTCGTTCTGGTCATCGGGATCAGAAACTTTCGCGCAGCCATTGTCCGACCCGTGCCATGTAACCGCCCGTTCCTGTCATCAATTGCCGCGTTCGCCGCGGTTCGAAGTGTTCAAGATGTGCCGCCTGCGGGTAGACCAGCAGGCCGGCCGCCGCCGCGAAGGCGGGACCCTTGGCCGCGTCGGGAAGCCCGGCGATGCCGAGGGGTCGGCCAATCCGTACCGGGCGCCGCAAGATGTGAGACGCGAGATCGGCGATGCCGGCGAGCTGGCTCGCGCCGCCGGTCAGCACAACGCGCGCACGCGGCTCGGCCGCGAACGGTGAGGACTTGAGCCGGTCGCGGACCATCTCCAGGATCTCCTCGACGCGCGGCTTGATGATGCGCACGATGGCCGCCCGCGAGACGAATTGCGGCGGCTCGCGCTCGTCATCCCCGACCGGAGGTATCGTGATCATGTCGCGCTCATCCGATCCACCGGTCAAAACACTGCCATAAATCGCTTTGATTCGCTCAGCATCCGCGATTCGGGTGTTGAGACCGCGGGCAAGGTCCATGGTCACGTGGGCCCCGCCGAGCGCGAAACCGTCGGCATGGACGAAGCGGCCGCCGGAAAATACCGCCAAGGTGGTCGTTCCGGCGCCCAGATCGACGGTGGCGGCCCCCAAATCGGCTTCGTCGTCGGCCAGCACTGCCAAGGCCGCGACATAGGGCGTGGCCACCATGGCCTCGACCGACAGGTGGCTGCGCTCGATGGTAAGCATCAGATTGCGCACCGTCGCCACATCGGCCGTCACCATGTGCATGTCGACGCCGAAGCGGCGGCCGAGCATGCCGCGCGGCACACGGATACCGGTGGCGTGATCGAGCGCATAGCCAATGGGCAGCGAATGCAGCACGGCGCGGCGGTCGCGCACCGAATGGCGGCCGGCGGCGGCCAGCACCCGGGCGATCTCGCCGTCGGTCACCACGCCGTTGGCAAGCTCGATGCCGGCGACGAAGCGCTCGCTGCCAAGCCGGCCGCCGGACAGCGAGACCACCACCGATTCGAGCTGGACGCCTGCCCCGCTTTCGGCGATGTCGATCGCCTGGCGGACCATTTCCTCGGCTTCCGCCAGATCGACCACGCTGCCTGCCTTCATGCCGCCGGCGGCGATGTGCGACATACCCAGCACGCGCACGCCGTGGCTGCGCCGGCGCAGCACGTCCTGCGGCGCCTGCGGCTCGAGCCGCGCGATCATGCAGACGATCTTGCTGGTGCCGATGTCGAGGGCTGCGACCGCGGCGGCGCGCCGGGGCGACACCGGCTTCATCTTGGGGGTCAATCCGAAACGCAGGACGGTCACGCCTCGCCCCCCTTGCGCCTGGTCTTCTTGTCCTTCTCGGCCGCTTTCAGCGCTTCTTCGCGCGCCGCCGCCGCGGCATCCGACAGCCGCACGGTGACGCGGTCGGCAAGCCGCAGATCGACCGCGACGATGTCACGTACGAGCAATTTCTTAGCGCGCGCGAGCTCGGCCAAGTTTTGCAGCGCCTGCTCGGGATCGTTTTCCGGCAGCAGCACCTCGATGCCGCCCTTCAGGTGCAAGCTCCAGCGCCGCTCGGCGACCAGCACCGAGGCTTCGACCAGCCGCGCGACCACCGGATGGCGGTTGACCACCTCAAGAAAAGCGCGACCGCCATGTTCGGCGCCGCGCCCGACCAGCAGCGGCAACGTGGAAAAGCGCGCCGGCACGTAGGGCTCGAGCACGGTGCCATCGGTGGCGATCAACGAGACCCTGCCGTCCTTCTGCCATAGCGCGAAGGCTTTTCGCTCCGTGATGCCGATGCGCAAGCGCCCGGGATAAAGCTTGAGCACGGTGGCGTCGGCGATCCATGGATCGGTCAAGAGCCGCGCGCGCGCCCTGGCAGCGTCGAGGAACAACAGCGAGGAGCGGCCGGTGATGCCGGCAAGGCTCAGTATGTTCTCGCGACTGACTTCGTGCTGACCGGCGAGCGCGATCTCGGAAATGCGAAATCCTACGGAATTGGCGGCGGTGTCGCAGATGTCCTGCACCTGCGCCGCGATCGTTTCGGAATGGCCGCCCTTGACCACGCCGTAACACGTGCTCGCCAGCAGCAGCAGCGCGGCGGCGCTGGCGCCGGCCCCGCGTGGCGGATCGAGCGCGATGATGGGGGCAAGCAAGCGCTGCCCGATGCGCCGCCAGCGCGTGAGCGTAAA
>CAYLMY010000117.1:0-2775 GCA_964384635.1 uncultured Undibacter sp. | reverse complement strand
CCGCAACGGCGCGCGCTGCGCCGCGAGACGCCGCGTTGCGCCTAGTCTTCGGGCCAGTTGGTAAACAATTAGTAAAGTTTGAGAGATTGGGCGGGTTTAGGCGCAAGAAGGCCCGGCCGTTGCAAGGCCGTCACGATCACCGGTCGAGCGAAGCGTCCTCGACCATCCAGCGCACCAGCTCCTCGAAAGAGATGCCGGCATGGGCCGCCATTTCCGGCACCAGCGAGGTCTCGGTCATGCCCGGCTGGGTGTTCAGCTCGAGACAGAACAGCGCTTGCGTGCCGGCGCGGGTATCGTCGTAGCGGAAATCGGCGCGGGTGACGCCGCGGCAGCCGAGCGCGCGGTGCGCAGCCAGCGACAGGCGCCGGCACTCCTCGTAGATTTCCTGCGAAACCGGCGCCGGCAGCAGGTGCTTGGAGCCGCCGGGGGCGTATTTGGCCTCGTAGTCGTAGAACTTGGTGGCCGGCACGATCTCGATGACGCCGAGCGGCTTGTCACCCATCACGGCGCAGGTCAGCTCCTTGCCGGAGATGAAGGGCTCGACCAGCACCATCTCGCCGAAGGTCCAGTCGGCGCGCGTCAGTTCCTGCGGCGGGTGCTTGTGATCCGCGCGCACGATGAACACGCCGACGCTGGAGCCTTCCGACACCGGCTTGATGACGTAAGGCGTCGGCAGCAGATGGCGCTTGGCGGCCTCGCGGCGGGTGACGACCAGACCGCCCGGCACCGGCACCTGCGCCGCCTTCAGCACGGTCTTGGCGATGTCCTTCTGCATGGCGAGCGCGGAAGCCAGCACGCCGGAATGGCTGTAGGGGATGCCGGCGATCTCCAGCAGGCCCTGAATCGTGCCGTCCTCGCCGGGATGGCCATGCAGTAGGTTGAGCGCGGCATCGGGCATGAGTTCGCGCAGGGTGGCGGCAACGTCGCGGGTGACATCGACGCGGGATACGCGATAGCCGCCCAGCCGCTCGAGCGCGTCGGCGCAAGCCGTGCCCGAGCGCAAGGACACCTCGCGTTCGGCCGACCAGCCCCCCATCAGAACGGCGACGTGCTTGCTCATGGAGCGCTTGCTACCTTTGGAGCCCGGTCGGAGAGGCATTGATTCGCGTGCGGCCTAATAGAAGCGAGAATGGCGGCGCCGTCGAGCGTCCCGCCATATTGCCACGGCCCTGCCCGCCCGGCATGGTTGATCCATGACCGTGCGCGCAATCGCCGTGTTAGCGTTGGCGGCCCTGCTGATGCTGGCGGGCACGGCGTTGCGGGCGGCTGAATCACTGTCGCCTATGGCGGGTCTGAGCGAAAGCGCGGCCAAGGAACGTGCCGCGCTGTTCGCGGAGCTGACGGCGACCAAGAATGACGTAGAAGCGCGCGCGGTCGAGGACAAGCTGTGGATATTCTGGGGCGGTTTCGCGGACGCGGAATCGCAGCGCCTGCTGGCGGTCTCGCACGAGGCGCAGCTTCGTTTCGACTACGGCCGTGCGCTCGTTGCAATGGAAGCACTGGTCAAGCATCAGCCGCAATTCGCCGAAGGCTGGAACCAGCTCGCTTACGTCTTGTTCCTCGCCGGCAGTTACGACGCCTCGCTGGCGGCGATCGAGCAAACGCTGAAGCTTGAGCCGATGCACTATGCGGCGCTCGCCGGCAAGGGCATCATCCTGATCCAGCAGGGCAAGGAGGCGGAAGCGCAAGCGCCACTCAAGCGCGCGTTGGCGATCAATCCGTGGCTGAAAGAACGCAATCTCATCAGCAAAAATCTGGTGCCGGTGCCCTAATTTAAGCGGTTAGCTGACTCCAACCCGCTTGATCTCCCATTCCAGCTCCACGCCGGAATGCGCCTTCACCCGCTCGCGCACGGTCTCGCCCAGCGTCTCGATATCGGCCGCGCTGGCGCCGCCAAGATTGATGAGGAAATTGCTGTGCAGCTCGGAGACCTGCGCGCCGCCGACCGTGAGCCCGCGGCAGCCGGCCTCATCCACGAGCTTCCAGGCGCTTGATCCCGGCGGGTTCTTGAAGGTGGAGCCGCCGGTGCGATTGCGCGGCTGGCTCGCTTCGCGCTTTTTCTTGATCGCGTCCATCTCGCCGGCGATCTCCTCGATCGCGCCGGCGCGGCCCTGGAACACCGCCGCAGTGAAGATGACGTTGTCGGGCACGCCGCAATGGCGGTAGGAAAATCCCATCTCGGCATTGCTGTAAGTGTGCAAGTTTCCCTGCCGGTCGACGCCGCGCGCCTCGATGAGGACGTCCTTGGTCTCAGCCCCATAGGCGCCGCCGTTCATGCGCAGCACACCACCGATCGAGCCGGGAATGCCGGACAGGAACACCAATCCCGCGACACCAGCATCGCGCGCCGCGCGCGCCACCAAGACATCGAGCAGCGCGGCGCCGGCAATGATGCGGTTGTCGGGCTCGATCTTGATCTCGTTGAAGCCGCGGCCGAGCCGGATCACCACGCCGGGCACGCCGCCGTCGCGCACGATGGTGTTGGAGCCGGCGCCGATCGTGGTTACCAGGATATCGGGCGGCAGGCTGCGCAGAAAATAAGCCAGATCGTTCTCGTCCTCGGGCAGAAAGAAGACCTGCGCCGGTCCGCCGACCCGAAACCAGGTGAGCTCGGCCAGCGACTGATTGGCCAAGAGCCGCCCGCGCAATTCGGGCATGCGCGCTTTCAGCTCGGGGACGATGTCGGGGAAGCTCATAGCGCCTTCAATTCGCCCGGCAGCGCGTAGGCCCATTGCGTGATCGAGCCGGCGCCGAGCAAGACCACGTAGTCGCCGG
>CAYLMY010000116.1:0-10404 GCA_964384635.1 uncultured Undibacter sp. | reverse complement strand
CGGGCGACCGCAAGGCCATCATCGGCCCCAACGGCGCCGGCAAGACCACGCTGTTCAACGTGATTACCGGCATCTATCCGGCGAGCTCCGGGCACGTGCTGGTGTTCGGCCAGGACGTGACCAAATGGCCGAGCCACCGCCGCACCGCCTTGGGCATGGCGCGCACCTTCCAGGTGACCAGCCTGTTTCCGAAATTGACCGTGCTCGATAACGTGCTGTTGGCGATCGAGGGATTACGGCCCTCGAAATTCGTGATGTGGCGTTTCCTGTCGTCCTATCGCGAGGTCTACGACAAGGCTTACAGCCTGCTCGATGCCGCCGGCTTTCTCGACCGCAAGGACGTCGAGGTGCGCAACCTGTCGCACGGCGAGCAGCGCCAGCTCGAGATCGTGCTGGCGCTGGCCAGCGATCCGAAACTTCTGCTGCTCGACGAGCCGGCCGCCGGCCTGTCGTCGGGCGAGTCCGCCGAGATGGCAACGTTCCTGATGAAGCTCGATCCCAATCTCGCGATCCTGTTGATCGAGCACGACATGGACGTGGTGTTCGACGTGGCCGATCAGATTTCGGTGCTGCACTTCGGGGAAATTCTGGAAACCGGCACGCCGCAGCAGATCCACGACAGCGCGCGCGTGCAGGAAATCTATTTGGGGACCGACTAGCCCATGGCGATCCTCGACGTCCAGGACATCCACACCTATTACGGCGACGCCTACGTCCTGCAAGGACTGTCGCTCAGCCTCGAACAGGGCCAGATCCTCGGCCTGCTCGGGCGCAACGGCGTCGGCAAGACCACGCTGGTGAATTCGATCGTCGGCTTCAATCCGCCGCGCCGCGGCAAGATCGTGTTCAAGGGCGACGACATCACCCAGAAATCCTCGTTCGAGACCGTACGCACCGGCATGGGCCTGGTGCCGCAGGGCCGGCGCGTGTTCCCCACGCTCAGCACCGAGGAGAACCTGCTGGTCGCCGAGCGTAGCCCCGACCGCCACGGTTGGAAGCTCGAACGTGTCTACAAGCTGTTCCCGCGCCTGCTCGAGCGCCGCAACCAGCGCGCCAAGACGCTGTCCGGCGGCGAACAGCAGATGCTGGCGATCGGGCGCGCGCTGATGACCAATCCGGACTGCCTGATCATGGACGAGCCGTCGGAAGGGCTGGCGCCGATCATCATCCAGGGCGTCTGGGAGGCGATCGGCAAGCTGAAGGAAGAAGGCTTGTCGATCTTGCTGGTCGAGCAGAACGCCAACCTAGCGCTCAAGCTGGTCGACTACGTGCACGTGATGAGCAAGGGCCAAGTGGTCTATTCATCCAAGCCCGAAGAGCTCAAGGCCAACGACGAGATCAAGTCCAGCTATCTCGGCATTTAGCTAGCGCGCAATTCCGCACAAACAAAACGTAAACCGAAGCCCGAAACTTTTCGACACATTGGTAAGGCGTCTTTAGTCCCGCACGCGGATTCGTCCGGATAGTGACAGGCGGCGGCGCTATATTACCCCCCGTCAGAGGCACAAGAAACTTACAGGAGACCAGATGCAGGAGTAGTCGATGCGTGATTGGCTGCTATTGCTCACCCCCATCGGGCTTATCATTTACTTTTTGGTCTATCCCGACCAATTCACCGCGTTCATCACGTGGGCCCAGCGTATATTTAGCTGATGCGCGCGCAATCAACCGACGCGGCAGACAAAGCAAAATTGAATTTTTCGAGTAACCGGCATAGTCGGCGATTTTAGCGCGGCCTGCCAGATCTGGTGGATCTCGGCGATGACGTTGCGGCCCGGCTCAGCGGCGAGATCGATGCCTAGAATTTCAGCGCCGATCGAGCCGGACAGCCGCCGCACTTCAAAGCCATTCGCCGCCTGCGCCGCCGACCGACACTCGTCAACCTAGCATATTCGGCTTGGCGCCGCCCACCGTATCGTGTTGGGTGAATGTGTGCCGCAACAGCGCGCGTGACCGGGCTTTACATCATGGAAGACATTGGCCGATGATGCCTTGACTGGCTCGCTAAGTGAGCGCGGCGGGTCGCATATTTTTGCGTCGGATAAGGCCGCACTGGCCGATTACAAAATGGCCGTCAAGGCCATCCAAATCATGAAAGCCCCGATCAGGGCAAAGGGAGGAAATGCAATGTCTCGCAAGATGACCCGCCGTAAATTCATGGCCGCCACCGCCGCTGGCGCAGCAGCCGCGACGTTTAAGTTCCCGACCCCCGGCATCGCACAGGGCGCGCCGTTCAAGGTCGGCCTGCTCACCGTCAAGACCGGCGGGCTGGCGCAGGGCGGCATCCAGATGGAACAGGGCGTGCTTACCTGGCTGAAGGAGCACGGCAACAAGATGGCCGGCCGTAAGGTCGAGTTCTTCTCCGCCGACACCGGCGGCAAGCCGGCCGGCACCAAGACCAAGGCGCAGGAACTGGTCGAGCGCGACAAGGTCGATGTCATCCTCGGCCCGCTCGCCGCATTCGAATTGCTGGCGATCGACGACTACATCGAGCAGCACAAAACGCCGACGCTCAGCCTCGCCGGTGCCGACGATCTCACCCAGCGCCGGCCCAATCCTTACTTCCTGCGGCCATCGGCTTGCTCCTCGCAGGCGATGCATGTGATGGGCCACTACGCGGCGAAGGAGATGGGCAAGAAGAGGGCCATCACCGTCGATTGGGATTTCGCCTTCGGCTACGAGCAGGAAGGCGGCTTCCAGGCGGCGTTCGAGAAAGACGGCGGCTGTGTGACCAAGAAGCTGTATACGCCTTTGGGCACGCCCGACTATACGCCCTACATCGCCCAGATCAGCGGTTGCGACGTCGTGTGTCAGGGCTTCCCTGGCGGCGTCCCGCTGCGCTTCCTCAAGCAGTACGCCAATTTCGGTCTCAAATTCCCGCTGGTCACCGGCGAGACCGGCGGCGACGACGCGCTGCTTCACTCCTTCGGCGACGAAGCGGTCGGCCAGACGAGCGCCTGCCCCTATACGCTCGACCTCAAGACCGATGGCAATCAGCGCTTCATCAAGGCGATCTTAAAGGACTTCAAAGTTGTTCCGGGCTTCTACGCCGCCGGTCTCTACGTCAACTGCGACGTGGTGGAAGCAGGGCTGAAGGCGGCCGGCGGAACGACCGACAACAAGGAAAAGTTCATGGCCGCGCTCAAGGCCGTGGACCTGAAGGACACGCCGCGCGGACCGATCAAGTTCGACCATCTCGGCAACGTGGTCGGCGATTTCTACGTTCGCGTCTGCGAAAAACGCTCCGACGCTCCCTACGGTCTCAAGCTCTGGAACAAGACGGTCAAGACCTACAAGGACGTCAGCCAGTTCTGGACCTGGCCCGAGAAGGAGTTCCTCGCGCATCCGGTCTATTCGCGCGACTATCCGCCACTGAAGAAGTGCTGATCTGAAGAAACGATCGCCGCGGGCGCCGGTAATGCGGCGCCCGCGGACGGTTGCGTTTGCGAAAGCGGAAAGACGGCGGATATGACGTTCTGGCTGCTGCTGACGGTCAACAGCATCACCTTCGGCGGCCTGTTGTTCCTGTTGGCGGCGGGTTTCTCGCTGATCTTCGGCCTGATGCGCATCCCGAACCTGACGCATGGCTCGCTGTTCATGCTCGGGGCCTATTTCGGCGCCACCTTCGTCGGCGGCTATTTGAGCCTGACGTTCAATTTCTGGCTGGCGGTATTGATGGCAACCGTGCTGGTCGCGGCGTTCGGCGCCGTGATCGAGCGCTTTCTGCTGCGCCAATTGCCGGGGCAACCAATGGCGCAGGTGCTGGTGACGCTTGGCATTTCCTTCATTGTCGCCGATTTCTGTCTGATGGTCTGGGGCGGCGATCCGGTCCGCGTCGACACCCCGGAAAGCCTCACCGGCTTTCTGCGCTACGGCCCGATGGTGTTCCCGCATTACCGGTTGGCGGTCATCGCCATCGCAGCGGCGGCAGCGCTCGGCCTCTGGCTGCTGCTCGACCGCACGCGGCTCGGCGCCATGATCCGCGCCGGCGTCGACGATCCCGATATGGCGCGGGTGGTCGGCATCCGCGTCTCGCAGCTGTTCACCATCGTGTTCGCGCTCGGCGCCGGGCTCGCCGCATTTGCCGGCATCATCGGCGCGCCGATCCTGTCGGTTTATCCCGGTCTCGACCAGGACATGCTGCCGCTCGCGCTGGTGGTGGTTATTCTCGGCGGCTCGGGCAGCCTGCTCGGCAGTTTCGTCGGCAGCATTGTCATCGGCTTCATTTATAATTTCGGCCAGGCGCTGCTGCCGGAGCTTTCCTATTTCGTGTTGTTCCTGCCCATGCTGGTGGTGCTGCTGGTGCGGCCGCAGGGCCTGTTCGGCAGGTTTGTGCCATGAGGGGCGCGTCATGAGCGCACGCGTCATCGCCCTCGCCGTCGGCTTTGTAGCGCTGGTCACGCTGCCCTATTGGATGCCCGGCATCTATTACATCAACGTCTCCAGCCAGATTCTGTTCTCCGCCATTTTCGCGCTCGGGCTGAACATACTTGCCGGCTATGGCGGGCTGGTGTCGCTCGGTCATGCCGGCCTCTTCGGCATCGCCGCTTACGCGACCGGGTACATGTTGCAGCACGGCTTCGGCCATCCCATTGCCATTCTCACCGCGCTCGTCGGCGGCATGGCCTCGATGGCGGTCTATGCGGTGCTGTCGCTGCGCGCGACCGGCATCGGCTTCATCATGATCACGCTGGCGCTGGGCGAAATCATCTGGGGCCTGGCCTATCGCTGGATCAGCATCACCGGCGGCGACAACGGCATCAATCTACACGGACGGCCGCAGCCGTTCGGCATCGAAATCAACACGGCAAACTCTTTCTACTACACGACGCTGGTGGTGTTCCTGGTGGCCTTTGCTGCCGTCGCGGTGTTCGTGCGCTCGCCGCTCGGCGCCGCGCTCATGGGCACGCGCGACCAGGCCCGCCGCATGAATGCGCTCGGCTATCACGTCTGGGCGATCCGCTTCTGGGCCTGCATGTTTTCCGGGCTGCTCACGGCGATCGCCGGCATCCTGTTCGTCTACTATACCCAGTTCATCAGCCCGCAGGCGCTGGACCTGACAGCCTCGGCCGAGGTGGTGCTGATGGTGATCGCCGGCGGCGCCGGCACTTTGCTCGGACCCATCGTCGGCGCCGCGCTGGTGATCGTCGTCAAGAGCGTGGTCAGCGGCTTCATCGAGCGCTGGAACATGCTGCTCGGGGCGATTTTCGTGGCCATCGTTATCCTGATGCCGGAAGGGCTGGTGCCCGGTACGGCGCGGTTATGGCGGCTGGCCTGGCGCAAGGCGGGCGCGCAAGCCTCCCGCGAAGCGGAACGCAAGGCGGGGACCGGGTCATGAGCGCGCTGACCGTCAACGCCTTGTGCAAAGCTTTCGGCGGGCTGCATGTGACCACCGACGTCAATCTCAACGTCGAGCCGGGTGAGCGGCGACTGATCATCGGCCCCAACGGCGCCGGCAAGACCACGCTGTTCAACCTGATCACCGGCGAGCTCATGCCCGACTCAGGTTCGATTCAATTGTTCGGGCACGACATCACCCGGGTACCGAGCCGGCGGCGCCCGCACATGAGCATGGCGCGCACCTACCAGATCATCACACTGTTCCCAAACGACACCATCATCCACAACGTCTCGCTGGCGCTACTCGGTCTTTCACCTATGCGCTGGAACCCGCTGATCGACATGAAGCGGCAAGGCCACATCGTCGAGCAGGCGCACGAGGCGCTCAAACGCGTCGGCTTGAGCCACCTCGCCGAGCGGCCGCTGGGCGAGACCTCGTATGGCGAGCGCCGCCGCGTCGAGATTGCCATGGCGCTGGCGCAAAATCCTAAAGTGCTGCTGCTCGACGAGCCGTTCGCCGGCCTGTCCATCGACGAGCGCCGCGACGTGCACCAGTTGCTGCTCGCCATTCCGCGCGACGTCACCATGGTGATGATCGAGCACAATATGGACGTGGCGCTGGAATTCGCCGAGCGAATTACGCTGCTGCATTTCGGCGAGGTGATCGTGGAGGGCACGCGCGCCGAAGTGGTGGCCGATCCGCGCACCCGGGAGGTCTATCTTGGCCACTGACGCGCTCAGCCTCAGCCACGTCGACGCCTATTATGGCGACAGCCACGTGCTGCAGGACGTCTCGTTTTCACTCGGTGAAGCACGCATGCTCGGCCTGCTCGGACGCAACGGCGCCGGCAAATCGACCTGCATGAACGTCACCATGGGCCTGCTGCCGCCGCGCCATGGCGAGGTCATGGTGTTCGGCGAGCCGGCGGCCGGCCAGCCGCCGGAAGCGATCGCCGCCCGCGGCGTGGCGCTGGTGCCGCAAGGCCGCCGCATCTTCAAGAGCCTGACCGTGCGCGAAAATCTCATGGTGGCGGCGCGCAAGCCGGAGAACGGCAAACACGCGGCGAAACACGACCCTTGGACCGCCGATACGGTTTTCGCCATGTTTCCGGGCCTCAACGAGCGACGCAATCAGATCGCCGCGCATCTGTCCGGCGGTGAGCAGCAGATGCTGGCGATCGGCCGCGCGCTGATGGGCAATCCGCGCGTGCTGCTGATGGACGAACCGTCGGAGGGGCTCGCCCCGCAGATCGTTCACGAGGTGATGAACACCATCCGCAAGCTCAAGGAAAGCGGGCTGTCGATCGTGCTGGTCGAGCAGAACCCGAAGCTGGTGTTCGACGTCGCCGACGACATTGTCATTCTCAACTCGGGCCGCGTGGCGGTGGTATCGACGCCGGCGGAACTGAGCAAGGAAGGCGTCGACCTGCATCAGCATCTCGGCATTTACTGAATTCCACATCACACGAGGCAAGCGACATGGCTCAAGTCTGGAACAAATACGCCAACACCGCCGCGCGCAAACACGGCAAGCCCGGGCGCGAGATACGGCCAAAGAGCGTGACCATCGATTGCCACACCCATGTCGCCGTGCCGCGCGCGGGCGAGTTCATCAAGCCGCATCTCGACCTTGCCACCATTCCGCTCGGGCATTTCGCCAGCGCCGACACCAAGGAGCTCAACGCCAAGCAGGAAGCCGATATCCGCTCGCGCATCGTCGGCAACTATGACGAACGCTTTGCCGACATGGACCGGATGGGCGTCGACATGCAGTTGGTCATGCCGCCGCCGCCGCAATGCTATCACACGGTGGCGCTCGAATACGCGGTGCCGGCGGCGCAGATGATTAATGACGGCATCGCCGAGTTCGTCTCCAAACACAAGGATCGCTTCATCCCCACCGGCACGGTGCCGATGCAGGACGGCAACGAAGCCGCCAAGGAACTCGAGCGCTGTGTAAAGACGCTTCAGTTCAAGGGGGTCGAGATTCTCACCAATGTCGCCGGCAAGGAATTGTCCGATCCCGCCTTCGCGCCGTTCTGGCGGAAGGCCGAGGAATTGGGCGCACTGGTGATCATCCACCCCAATGGCTTCACGGAAGGGCAGCGATTGTCGCGCTTCTACTTCAACAACATCATCGGCAACCCGTTCGACACCACGCTGGCGCTGCACTATCTGATCTTCGACGGCGTGCTCGAGCGCCACCCGAACTTGAAGATCCTGGCCGTGCACGGCGGCGGCTATCTCGGCGCCTATTCCGGCCGCATCGATCATGCCTGGGGCGCGCGCTCGGACTGCAATGTCGGCCTGCCCAAGCCGCCGACCAGCTATCTCAAGCAGGTCTATGTAGACACCGTGGTGTTCACGTCGCACCAGCTCAAGGCGCTGGTCGACCTGTTCGGCGCCGACCATGTGATCATGGGCACCGACTATCCCTTCGACATGCTGGAATACGACCCGGTCGGCCACATCGCCTCGGTCGATAGTTTCGACGACACGACGCGCGCCAAGCTAGCCGGCGGCAACTTGAAGAAGCTTGTGGGAATTTAAGTATGGACTAATAGCGGCCCTGCTGGAATGGCCGCCAATGTCTGTTCGCTGGGGTAAAGCGAACCAATGGCGGACATGCCGCTTATGTCTGGTTTCGAGCCTGAGCAGAAAACGGCGGCGCGGGAAATCCTTTCTCGATCTCGATATCGAAAGCGGTCGTCATATAGCCCATGATGGCATAGAGGCCGCAAAGCACGACAAGCTCGACGATACCGACATTGCCGTACGCCTCGACGAAACGCCGCTGCACTTCGGATGGAATTGACTGTTTGGCCACGACCGCGTCGACCGCCTCAAGCGCCGCCCGCGACGCGTCAGGCAGGGTGTCCGGCACTTCACCGGCTGTCACGGCGTCGATCACGTCCTGACCAATTCCGGCCAGCTTCGCCGGACGCAGGTGGTGGGACCACTCGTAGCCGTATCGCTGCCGCGCGGAACTCCGCAGGATCACCAGCTCGCGCACGGCATCGGGCAGAACGCCGTTGAACCGCAGATGTTCGCCCAGCGCGCCGACCTTCGCCGCCACCGCCGGATTGTTAAACATGCGCACATAGACGTCGCCGAGCTGCGCGCGGCCGTCGGCATGGGAGCGGGCGGAGGCCATGTGTTCGAACATCGCCTTGTCGGCGCCTCTGAGGGTCGCTGTGGGATCGGGCAATGCCGCCATCAGTCGTTGTCCTCCCATTCGTGCTGACGTTCGTGCCAGACTTTCACCGGTGTGGGGTAAGTCTTGTCGATATGAAGATCCAGCAGGTACGGTCCGATGGCGCCGAGCGCACGGCCGACCGCCGCCGCGATGTCGCCGGGCCTGTCCACGCGCTCGCCGTCGCCGCCCATCGATTTCGCAAAGGCCACCCAATCGATGCCCGGAATATCGGTAAGGTGTTGCGGGCCGGGCCCCATCGTTGAAGCGCGGTAGTAGATGTTGCCGTAGGCCTGGTTGTTCATCACCGCAATGACGAGCGGCACTTTCTCGCGCGCCGCCGTATGCACCTCCATGCCATGCATCAGCATGCAGCCGTCGCCGGTCGCAACCATCAGCGGTTGCTCGGGGCGCGCCAGCTTGGCGCCGATGCCGAGCGGAATCGCCCCGCCCATCGGCCCGAGGTTGGTCAGCGAGTAGTGCGTGCCCGGCTGACGGACATCCCAATATTCGGCAAACCATGCCCGGTGCGCGCCCGAGTCCACGCACAACACGCCATCGTCGGGAAAGGCGGCGCGCAATTCAGCGACCACCCGCGCCGGATGCATGGGGATGGCATCGCTCTTGGTATCTTCGGGGTTGTATTGGCGCGGCCCCTGGGCGCGAATCTGCGCCAGGAACGCACGGCGCTCCGCGCGCCCGGCTTCGAGACCTTTCGCCTCCTTGATGGCCGCCAGGTTTCGCAGCGCTTCGCCCGCGTTGCCGACCACCGCCACTTCGTTGGGCCAGGTTCGACCGATGAGCAACGGATCGGCATCGATATGGATCAACGCCTTCGACGGCAGCATTTTCGGGTCCCATTGCATCGTATCGCGTTGCGACAGCCCGGAGCCGATCACGAGCAGGATATCGGTCTCGTCCGATCGGATCGCGTCGATCGCCCAATGTGAGCCGCCGTAGCCGAAGATGCCAAGCGCCAGCGGGTGGCTTTCGGGGATCAGCCCTTTACCCGACAAAGTCGTCGCCACCGGAATATCAAACCGCTCGGCAAAGGCGCGCAGCGCCTCGGTGCCATTGGCATGCAAAACGCCGGGGCCGGCAAGCACAATGATCTTCTGGTTTTCGGCCGCGTTGAACAGCTCGACCGCGCGGTTGAGCGCGTTCTCGTCGACGAACCGGGCCGACCGCAATGAATCGGAGACAGGTTGCCAGTCGGAAGTGATCTCTGCTTTCTGCACGTCGACCGGCACCGACAGATGAACTGGCGCGCGGCGTATGAAGGCGTGCGTGATGGCGTGGCGGAGATGATGCGGCACGACCGCGCGCGAGGACAGCGACAGTGACAAGCCAGTAACCGGCTTCAGCGTGTCGATGTCGTCGATGCCGGCGCCCGATGCATCCTGGAAGCCGCCCATTCCTTCCCACGACCGCGGGACTTCGCCGCTGATCGCCAGGACCGGCGTGCGGTCGGCTTTGGCGGCGGCTAGCGCGGTCGTCATGTTGAGAACGCCCGGTCCGCCTATACCGAAGCACACACCAAGACCGTTGGAGGCACGCGCAAAGCCGTCGGCCATATAAGCGGCGCCGCCTTCGAAGGCGGCGACGATTGTCCGCAAGCCTTTGGTGCCGGTCAACGCCGGCATGAAATTGTCGTTCAATCCGCCGAGGTCGATGAAGCAGTGGCTCACGCCTTGGTCGCGAAGTGCGGAAAGAATGAAATCTGTAACTTTCATTAAATCGTCACCTTGCGAAGCCGAACACCATTCTTTCCGGGTCGTCCGGGCAGCGCAATATGGTTCTTACCGCAATCGGTCCGTGGCCGAGCATCGGCAATGACGTGATTGATTTGGTGGGGGTGTCTGCTACCGGCT